>JBGSMI010000411.1:0-69406 GCA_041740215.1 Ferruginibacter sp. | reverse complement strand
AACGCAGCCGGCGAGCTGTTGCTTGTGATGGTAGCAACATTGGGTAAATTACCTACCTGACTCCAAACACCTGTACCAATTGCAGGCGTATTACCAGCAAGTTTTGCAGTTGCCGCACATATTGTTTGATCGGTTCCCGCATTTGCAGCAGATGGTGTATCAAAAACAATAACTTTCACATCATCGCTGCTCGGCGGACAATTACCATTGGTGATCGTCCAGCGGAAAGTATAGGTACCAACCGCCAAACCTGTAACGGCTGTAGCGGGTAGGCCTGAATTTGTAAAAGCAGCGCCCGCAGGCCCGCTAACATAACTCCATATACCGGTACCAACCAATGCCGTATTGCCATCAAGGTTTGCACTGGATTGGACACAGGTATTGATGTCTGTTCCGGCATTGGCAATTGTGGCAGCTTGTGTTACTACGATATCCACAGTATCCTGAGTGGTAAAGCATGGCCCGTTGCTGATGGTCCATTTGAATTTATAATTTCCCGGAAGTAGGTTGCTTAACAACGCAGCCGGCGAGCTGTTGCTTGTGATGGTAGCAACATTGGGTAAATTACCCACCTGACTCCAAACACCTGTACCAATTGCAGGCGTATTACCAGCAAGTGTTGCAGTTGCCGCACATATTGTTTGGTCGGTTCCTGCATTGGCAGCAGAAGGATTGTTGTATATTATAACCTGCACATCATCAATATTGGGAGTGCAATTACTGAATGAGATTGTCCAACGGAAGACATAAGTGCCGGGTATTAATCCGCTAATAATTGTAGATGGATTAACCGGAACGTCAATGGTGGCAGAATTTGGTCCGCTAACCTGCGACCATTCACCTGTGCCGACCAAAGGTGTATTACCGGAAATGGTGGTAGATGTATTTAAACATAAGTTTTGATCTACACCGGCTGTGCCAGTACTTGCGCCGGCAGCAATCGTTATCGTAACATCGGAAGTGCTGTTGCAACTACCACTTGAAATTGTCCAACGAAAAATATATGTTCCAGTAACCAACCCACTAATGATAGTAGTTGGGGATAATGGACTGTTTATGGATATAGGATTTGCAGGGCCACTTATCTTAGTCCAAAATCCGTTACCGATGATTGGCGTGTTGGCCGCCATGGTAACGTTGTTGCCACACTTACTTTGAGCAGGGCCGGCATCAGCAGGTGTTACGGTGTTGATGGCAATTGTTTTTGTATCGGTAGTTACGCCACACTCGTTGGTAACATCAACTGTAATGGTTTTAGTTCTAGCCGTATTGTATGTGATAGCACCAGGTGGATTAATTGCAGAAGATAAAGCTGTGGCTCCCGGAAATGACCAGACATAGGTAGCAGCAGTGGTATAACAACTTGTAATAACTGTAGGTGAAATAATATCATTAACACATGCGCTGGCCAACGGTGCAATCGTTACGACAGGCTTACCTTTTACTGTTACTGTTTTTGTTACATCTGTTGAAATACAGGCTCCACCAGGACTTATTGCTGTTAAACTGATTGTATAAACACCGGGGTTATTAAATTGAAACTGAGGATTGATAGAATTGGCATTGGTGCCATTCAAATAAATAAAATCTGAAGTAGCAGGTTGGCAGCCTGTAGTAGCTGTATAAGTTACAGACCAGTTGTAGGTGTTGTTGCCACAATTATTTGTGCTGGGTGTATTTGTTGTAGTAACGGCAAATGGAGCACAGCCTGTATTTTGATTGATAGCAATGGCTGCGGTTGGAACAGGATTTACGCAAATGGTTTTTATCAGTTCATCAACTCCACAATTAGGATTTCCAGATTTTAGTTTTATTGAATAAGTCCCGGGTCTCAAAAATCGTATGACCAAATTCGTAGAACCTGAAGTCCAGATTGAAGGATCAGTTAAGCCAAAATCATCTCCAGTGGAACCACTTGCTAAAGTCCAACCAGTTGATGGAGTAATTGACCAAATCGAATTTCCTACATTACAAACTCCATTATTTATGTAGCTGTTGCTTGTACTCGTATTGGTAAAAGTAACGTTTATATTTTGGCAAACTGTATCATTTGGTGATACCGAAAAAGAAGTAGAAGGTTTTTCAGAAACATAGATTGGAACTACAGTTGCAGAAGATGTTTGACAAGGATTTGATGCCTGAATTGTTGCAGAGAAGGAGTTGTTATAAGTTCCACTATTTGTGCCGCATGAAATCTTATTGAAAGTGTGAGTTACACTCGAAGGGGCTGGATGTGAATATGGAATTGAGTTACTGCCATCATTGAAAGTTATAGTGTAGGTTGTACCCGGGGTATTAGTTGAAGTTGAAGAAATAGGAAATGTAAGAGAAGTGCCAGTACAAATATTTGTATTACCTGGGTTTCCCAACCCTACTGCCGGGTTGCTTCCTACAAAAATATAATAAATTGAAGTATCACTACATCCGTTCCCTGTTACAATAAATTGGAGCACATTTGTTCCAGCGTTATATACATGGCTTGTAGGAGGAAAAGTACTGGATATAAAATCCGGGGAGCCATCACCCCATATAATTTTATATGAAGTATTCGTGGTTGTAGACAAATTAGTAAACGTGAAATTTTCGCTTGTTGCTCCAGTACATTTGCTAAAATATTTCCTACCGTTGTAATTGCTCAGCAAGCCTGCTGGTCCCAGACGGCTATCTGGTTTTTGCTTTACTGTTACATTCTGCGGTGCAGACTCTTTTGTACATCCAGCCGCATTTGCTGCAGTCACTTTTACGGAATAAGCATGAGTCCCATTTCCAATTGAATTATTATCACCATAGAGATGGGATAACGAAATACCATTTACATTGGATACCCCATCTCCAAAATCCCATGTATATGTAATTCCTGATTGAGGTGCTGTAACGACAAAATTAAAAGGTAGAGATGCACACTGATTATTGATTGAAAAAGTAAATGCAGGTACAGGCGGTAATGGATTTATTATAACAGATACAGAACCAGTTATTGTTGTATCAGTTATTAAGGGACCTATAAGCCTCACTTTATAATTACCTGTTGTGTTTGCAGTATAGTTAATACTTGTTGCGTTAAGTGTATCAACATTATTTTTTATCCATTGATAAGCTATAATACCATTGCCTCCAGTTACAGTTAACGGTACATTTGCCGGACTACAAACTGGCGGGGGATTCCCCGGGCTTATCGTCTGCCCCTCACAAAAAGTCATATAAAAAACAAAAAAAATAATACTTAAAAAATATTTCATCGGGTAGTTGGTTGCTAAGTAAAAGGGTTATTAAGGTTGCTGTTAATTTAAAGTAAATCGTATAAATATGGGTATATGATCTGAAATCTTATTTGCTTCTCCTATATTCAACAATGTTTTATAAAAATGAATGGCGCCTGTCGCTATGGCCGTTACAGATGTTGTCTTATAAAAAATATTATCAAACTCCGAAGCCAAACAATCCTCCTCAACACACTTTAGGCGCAGAGAAGTTTTTTGACCTGTTAATGCAGGTAGCCAGCCCATTTTTTTTAAAGGATTGAATACCGTATGTGATTGCGGGCAATTAAAATCTCCGGTAAAAATTAAGTGGAGGTCAGGGTATTGTTCCGGTAAAAATTTAAAGTATTTGATCTCGGTTTCGGGCTGCATTTTTTTAGTGATGGCATGAAAATTTACGACGGTAAAACGTTTGGTACCTGATTCAAAAGTTGCATAATAAGGTTCCCGGTCCATTTCAAGATTATATCTTTTTTCAAGCCAGGCATCACCTGCTATTTTTAAGCGGCTGGCCTTCCAGATAAAAGCATACCGTTCCTGTTTGTAAGATGAACTGAATGTGGGGTCGCTTACCGTATAATTCCAATGATTACCATTTCTGTTTAATTCATCAGCAAGTCTGGCTACTGCTTGTGCGCCACCATCACCTGCCACTACTTCCTGTATGGCTATTACATCAAAATCCTTTAGCACTCCGGCAATAAAAATGATTTCAGCAGTTGATTTGGATTTGCCGAAGTCTTTCAGGTTCCAGCTACATAAAGAAATACCCTCTTGCGAAAAGGAAAAATTTAAAACCAGCGAAAAGAGGCAGGTAAGCAAATACCGTGTTATGAACTGCAAAATGATATAATAATAAATGATTGGATAAACTTATTCAGGGCTTTTTGAAAGATACTTTATTCTAATTGCTGGCGGTAAAAAAATGAAACTAAGCATAAATCTTCATAATAAACTTTGATTCCTACAAACAGGCTATAATTGAATACGAAACGCCATTATTGTGATAAATTTATTTATAAAAATTTTCCGGCATGTGATCAACAAAGATGCAATGCAAAAATTATCGAACGGTAAAAAGTATTTTTTGAGTGATAACATTCTTAAAAGCAATTTGATTGCGACGGGTAAAAACTGGTATAAATCTTCCTGCTCTAAGTAGGAAATAAAAATACCAGTCACTTCCTATTAAAAAACGTACTATGACGGTAAATAGGGCGCCAAAGATTTTTCAGAAATTAATCCCCTGATAATATCTTTGCATCGCCCAAACCAAACGGGTGCATTTAAAATTGTCGGAAGGGTTGCCAACCTTGTCCGTGTTCTTTTCTACTAATAACCACTTAAAAAGGTTGGCAACCCTGTATCGGGGTGCGACAATTTTAAATGCGCCCAGCCGAACAGATAACGATCATCACAAATTCAATTGTATTATGGCTGAAAAAAAAAATAAAATCAACTACGAGGATATCGACATCCGCTACACGATCCAGTCATCAATGGCACCTTCGGAAGGATACCGCTACAGGCAACAAATTAATGGGGTGATGCTTTATTTTAACGACGCCAAAGACCCGGATAAATCGATCGAGATCGGGAAAATTGAAGCACACAAATTATTGCTGGGCGAGGCGGCTGATGCAGGATACGCTGCACTTTCCGTGTTTGATGCACACCACGTGATATTGGATATTGGAGAGACCATTTACGATTTTGAAAAAAATGATTTTTCTGACGCTATCTATGACCATTTCGAAGTTCCATTTATGGATTTACTGATCGTATACGGGCTGGAAATATTGCCGCAATACAGGGGTTCTGAAATTGGGAAATATGCCATCAGAGACCTTTACAATAATTTCATCTGCGGTTGTGGCTTGATGACGATCATTATATATCCCTCGCAGTTAGAAAACGAGGTTCCGGGTATTGGCGAAAGTGACTACGAATGGTACAACGAAATGGGGTATAAAACAATGGAAGCAGATGAAGAAAAATCCATCTATAAATTATTGGGGTATTATACCAGTATGGGGTTTAAATACATACCCGAAATAAGTGAGGGTCTCTTATTTCATACACCAGCCAAAATCAATGAAACGTTTAACAAAATAAAATTAGATTAAGGAATTACAAAGGATGAAAGAGCAACGACTAACTGGTGCATGCGGCAGTGATTTCAAGGTACGGTAAGTACAGATGACCTTTCTCGAAATCGCTGGCTGGATTTTAAATACAACAGATTTTTTATCTCTATAAAATGATTGTTATCTTGTACTCCAATGAAACTCACCTTAGTTACAATAATTCTTGCTTGTTATTCTTGTATCGGTTGTGCTCAAAAAGAAACAAGCAACTGGTTCTTTGTACAAAATGCCCTTTCAATTTCCCCTGCAGGTATTACAATGGGTTTACCAGTGCCCAATAATGCCAATTTCAGCTACAGAACCACCAATACCGCTGTTTCGGATGCTGGCGGCAATTTGTTATTTGCCTGTGATGGCGATAAAATTATTGATAAAAACCTTGCAGTAATGCCAGCCATGGTAAATGTAAATTTCAATGCCGGGTTGGGTACAGTACTGGCACAACAAATACCCGGCAGCTCTAAATACCTTTTTTTTTACAACACTCCAAACTACACCTTTGCCAATGCCAACTGGACGTTGAAATACGCAGTAATTGACCTGCATTAAATAATGGCAATGGAGATATGCTTGTGTACAACCAGGTAGTAGACACATTCTCCTCAACAGGATACACCCTGGTGCAGGGCGATGCTGCTGAAGACACCTGGCTGGTAACCCATTGATCGGTAACCGATTCTTTTTTTAGTTACAAAATCTCCACTGTGGGCCTCAGTAGTACACCCGTCACTAGCAAGGCCGGTTCCTTTTACAGAAACGAAGACTATCTCTTCAAATCGCTTAAAACATCTTACAATGGTAAAATGATCGCAGGATTTTCCTATAACGATTACTCAAATAATTTTGCTTTATTATCTCAATTTATAGAAGTCTTTAATTTTGATGCAGCAAGTGGAGCAATTACTTCTAAAGTGCGTAATACTCAAATCGGTTATTATTTTAACAGTTATCTGTCGCTTGAATTTTCGCCCGACAATCGTTTATTGTATAAAGGGCAGGTAGCCAGCGTTTATGGTTTACAGCCTTGTGGCTTTGGAAGCGGTGCCATAAAGCAGTATAACTTGTGTTATACTGATACAATTGAATTTACCCTGTATGCTCCGGTTATCGCACAGGATTTTGTATGGTGTGGGCCGGGTATAAACTGGGGCCGTATGGGTATGGGTGCAGATAAAAGGATACATATGCCCTACAACGGAACAATGGTTTCTACCATCAACAATCCCAACAGGATAGGGGCTTCTGTCAATTTTGTTTTTGATTCTTATAACCTGCCGGTGCCAAATTTTGGCTTTAAAACAACCCCTGCTTTTCAGCATAAAATGATGGCGAAGGCTATCATAAATAATATTGTGTATAAAGGTGGCTGCTATCCCGAACCTGTTCAATTCAATGTGAGCAACGACACCGTCCAGACAATCAATTGGAATTTCGGCGATCCTTCCGGCGCAGGTAATACGCTTACTCAAAAAGCGCCTTCGCATATCTTTTCCGGGCCCGGTATTTACACCGTAACGGCTCAATTGTACAATACTGGAAATGTGTTGATTGAAACCATTACAGAACGGGTTGAAATAAAAGATCCGGGAAAGCGCCTGTTAAGCGCCTATCCAAAGGATACCAGTATCTGCGAACGCAGCAGTTTAAAAATGAAACAAAGCGTTGTAAATGGTATCATTTGCTGATACCAGTTGAATGAATCTGGTGATAAGTACAATTTTATAATTGCAGAAAGCATTTTAGCAGGCGGCGGAAAATGGTACGTTGAAATGCGGCAGAATGACTGTAGCAATTGTAGAATGGTTGATTCCATTAAAAATATATTCTACCAAGACCCTACTTTGACCTCGGCTACGACCGTGTGCTTTGCCAGGGCGACTCACTTCGGCTTAGCGCTTACGACAGCGTAGCAAAATACTTTTGGAGCACAGGAGATTCGAGCCTTGGTATAACCGTTAAAAAGGGAGGGATATATTGGGTACAGGGCGAGTATAATAACAACGGCTGTCCTTTCAGCGATTCGATTGCATTAACCAGTGTACCCGGTATCCATTTTTCTTTGCCGGACGATACTACTTTATGCAATAATCAAACCCTGCTGTTGGCGCCGGGTATTGCCAACGCCAATTACTATTGGCAGGATGGCTCTAATCAGCAAACCTTTGCCGTTAACGGACCAGGCATTTACCGGGTAAGGGTAGCTTCTGCAGATTATAGCTGTATTAAATGGGATACCATTGAGGTAAACTACATTAATGCCCAACAGGTTTTTCTGGGCAATGATACCATGGTTTGTGCCGGTATGGTACTAAGTCTACAGCCCAATCTGCCAGTAGCAAAATATCTATGGAGCAATGGTGCTGTATCTAACCAGATAATAGTCAATCAAACAGGTGATTATTGGTTAAAAGTAAACAACGGCAGTTGCACCGTAGCAGATACCATTCGGATTGTCTTTAGTAATCCACCCAATTTGTTTCTTGGAAAAGATACCAGTTTGTGTTTACCGGATAGGTTAGCCCTAAATGCTGGTGTTGCCAATGGTGCCTATTTGTGGCAGGATGGGTCTACTGCAAATTCTTTTTCGGTTACGAGACCGGGCACCTTTTGGCTTCAGTTGCAGAAAGATGGTTGCACTGTAACGGACAGTATTGTGGTGAGTTACTATCCGGGTGCAGTCATTAACCTGGGACCGGATATCAGGCTTTGTACGGGAAAAGATACCGTACTAAATGCCGGCAGTGGTTTTACTCAATACCAGTGGAGCAATGGTGTAAAGGGACCGGTGCTGGTAGCAACCACTCCAGGCAATTATACCATAACGGCAACCACTATAAATGCCTGTAAAGTACGGGATACCTTACAATTGCTTGCACCATTTCCGTTGCCCATTGTGCTATTAAATCACAATACCAGTATTTGTATGAATGAAGAAAGGGTGCTGGATGCTGGCAATAATTTTGCAGCCTATTTATGGAATGATGGAACTACTTCCACAGTTAAAACGGTAAAGGGAACAGGTTTTTATTCCGTCACCGTTACTGATATTCATGGATGTAAAGGCAGGGATTCAGTTTTAATCAATAAGGAAATACTATTGCCGGTAAATTTTTTACCCGCCGATACCGCAATATGTTTCTATGCAACGCTTACTATTGCCCCCCTTAAAAGGTTTGCTAACTACTTATGGAATAACGGTGCAACCACTTCCGTCGTCACTTTTACAAAGCCGGGGATATATACATTAGTGGTAACTGACAAAGACAATTGTAAAGGAAAAGATACCATAACCATTCATCCAAAAGATTGCATGCAGGGTTTGTATGTTCCATCGGCTTTTTCTCCGGATAACAATGGAAAAAATGATATTTTCAAACCTTTCCTTTTTGGCAATATTGTAAAGTATGCGTTTACCGTTTATAATCGTTACGGGGCAGTGGTATTTCATTCTGTAAAGCCCGGCGAGGGGTGGAATGGTTATTATAAAGGTGTGCTACAGGAAACTTCCTCGTTTATTTGGACCTCTTCTTATCAATTGGAAACCATGCCCATGAAAGTTGAAAAAGGGACCGTTACCATTCTTCATTGAGCAAAACGTTCCGGGGCCTCTTGCTTATTGATATTGGAACCTTGTTTCAGAGATCCGATTGCTATGGTCTAAATTATTTGTTTCTCTTCGTAAAAAGTAATCACCCACACTTTTTTAGCATCCGTTTCTTTGACTCTTAAAAGACTTACCTGGATATAATAACAAGCTGTGTTAGCATCCCTAACATTCGTGAATGTTTCGTTTCTAAAAAAGAGATTTAATTTATATATGAATTATTTTGTCCAAAATCCCCTAATTACGCCGAATTTATAATCCCAAAAATGTATTCGGTGCCATTAAATGAAATTTTATGAATTATTTCTTATTAAGTTAAGGTTAACAATTTTATCAATGTTAAATTTAAGTTAACAGAACACGTACTTTTGCGCCAACCAAAATAAATTGTATGAGACTTAAAACGAATTTTAAGGCAATTTTTGCCTTTATAATGCTTCTCAGTTGCTGTCAGGTAAAAGCACAGGTTACAACTGCCACGATTAGTGGAAACGTTACCAATGGTGATGGTAAAGCACTTTCCGGTGCAACAGTGAAGATAATTTTTGCCAATGCGGGCATTAAGAGGGTTACAACCACCCAGTCTAACGGAAGTTTTTTAGTACCTAACTTAAGAGTGGGTGGCCCTTATTCCGTTACAGTAACTTTTGCTGGTATGCAGGAAGTAACGGAAGATAATATACAGTTGGAGCTAGGGCAAAATACTGCTTTAGACTTTAAATTAGAAACTAAAGCTGTTGGGCTTGAAGCAGTAACTGTGACTGGAAAATCAAAAATATTCGATAATAAAAGAACAGGAGCTTCTACCAATATTAGCTCAAAGCAATTAAGGCAATTGCCAACTATATCAAGATCTGCGGATGATTATACAAGGCTTACTCCATCGGCATCTTCCACAGTTAATGGAACTTCTTTTGCAGGTAGAAATGGACAGTATAATAATTATTCTTTAGATGGTGCCGTGTTTAATAATCCGTTTGGATTGGATGCACCTACACCCGGCGGGCAAACAAGTTCTCAGCCAGTTTCTTTAGATGCTATCGACCAAATACAAGTAAACATTGCACCCTATGATGTAACGCAGGCAGGCTTTACAGGAGCAGGCGTAAATACAGTAACAAAAAGTGGCACCAATACCTTTACGGGAACAGTCTACGGCTTTTACAGAAATGAAGGACTTACCGGTAAAAAGGTAGATGGCAATAAAATAGTCGTTCCAAAATTAGACCAATACCAAACTGGTGTGGCATTTGGTGGTGCATTAAAAAAAGATAAATTATTTTACTTTGTAAGTCTTGAAACCGAACAAAGAAATGATGCACCAACCGGTTTTGTAGCACAAAATTCAGGAAATGCAAGTAAGTCAAATACCTCCCGGGTATTGCAGGCAGATTTAGACGCTGTAAGGAGTATTTTGAAAAATAAATTTCAATATGAAACAGGTGATTACCAGGGCTTTAATTATCAACAAAAAAGTTATAAGTGGCTTGCAAAAATTGATTGGGTAATCAATAACAACAATAGCTTGTCATTTACTTATAATGGACTGGACGCCTCTAAGGAAAAGCCAGCCCATCCGAGTGCCATTGGCCGCCGTGGTCCCGACTTTACAACCTTGCAGTTTAGAAATTCGGGATACCGGATCAATAATAAACTGCAATCATTTGGAACAGAATTAAAATCATCTTTTGGAAACAGTGGTAAATATGCTAACAAATTAAGGTTGGTTTACACCACGTTCAGAGATAACCGGGATCCACTTTCTACACCCTTTCCTGTTGTTAACTTAACAAAAAATGGCGTCCGCTATATCATTGCCGGGCATGAACCATTTTCTATCAATAATATTTTAAACCAGGATGCATTCCAGGCAACCAATAACTTTAATATTATCTTGCCAAAGCACACACTCACTTTTGGTGCTTCTTATGAATCATTCAAGTTTGCCAATTCATTTAATCTGCAAGGTTACGGACCGGCTGTATTTTCTAATGCTGATATAAAAACATTTAGAGATAGTGTACCTGTAGATGGAGCATATGTGTTTGGTGCTTACCCTTTAAGTGCAGATGTTGCTTATGCAAAGAACAGGGCAACTGCAAATCAATGGGCATTCTACTATTTAACCGTAGCACAACTTTCGGCTTATGCTCAGGATGAATGGAAAGCAGCAAAAAATTTCAGCCTTACCTACGGGTTAAGGATTGATGCCCCTTCTTATAGTAATGCAAGTTTTAAAAATCCCGACTTTAATGGTGACGGCACTTTTAAAGGAACTTTTCAGGAAGGGTCGCCAACTATTCCAAATAATGATAACCAGGTATTATTTGATGAGAGTGGAAAACGGATAAGCAATGGTGTAGGCAAAGATTTAGATAATACAAGATTTCCAACCAAAAAGCCATTATTCTCTCCAAGGATTGGTTTTAACTGGGATGTGAAAGGTGATAAAACGGTTCAGTTAAGAGGTGGTACTGGTTTGTTTACAGGTCGTTTTCCGTTTGTTTGGATAGGCAATCAGCAGGCAAATCCCTACACAGGATTTTATAATGCTACTGCCAGCAATTTTCAGTGGCCACAAATATGGAGAAGTAATTTAGGGGTTGATTTTAAAATCAAATCAGGAACCGTTTTTTCTGCCGATATAGCCTATTCTAAAGATAGAAAAGCAATGATGGTACGCAACTACAACTTAGGTACTCCTACCGGAATATTGAATTCTACTACCGGCGATAACAGGAGTGTTTACAAAGCGACTGATAAAGGCACCGACGGTCCCTTTACAACTAATAATACCTACGTATTTACCAATAATAACAAAGGGTACCAGTTCAACGTAAGTTTGCAGGCACAGCAGGCATTTAAAAATAATTTTTATTTGCAGGCTTCTTACAACTATTTAATTTCAAAAGATGCCAGTTCTATTTCTGCTGAAATATCAAGTGATGCTTTTGACCGGAATCCGATTTTGAACAATGCCAATGCTGCAATTAATTCCACCTCATTGTATGGTAATACACACAGGTTTGTTTTAGCTGGTGTAAAAAAGTTTGACTATGGCAAAGGCAATAAATACGGAACCACTATTTCATTCTTTTCCAACTGGGTAAGCGGTGATCGCTTTGCCTATGTATATGGCGGTGATATTAATAATGATGGCACTGGAACAAATGACCTGTTGTATGTGCCTACTAGTGCGGAAGTAAACAATATGCAATTTGTAAATTATACTGATGTTTTTGGAACTATTCAGACACCGGGAGTGCAGAAAGCTGCCTTTGAAAATTATATCCAGTCTGATAAATACCTGAATAAAAACCGGGGAAATTATACAGAAAAATATGCTGGTCAAACGCCCTGGTTCAGCCAGATGGATGTAAGGATTTTGCAAGACTTTAATTTTAAGAACGGCATAAAAACCAACACCGTACAATTCAGTATTGACATACAAAATTTTGGCAACCTCATCAGTAGCAATTGGGGTGTTAGGAAAGTGGCCACCAACTCAGGTTTCTTTCAGCCTATATCTGTAAACAGTTTTACAGGAACCGGACAGCCAGAATTTACATTTGACCCCTCTGTAAAAAGTACTTTTAATTCAAGCCCTGACCTTTTTTCACGCTGGCAGATGCAGTTTGGAATGAGGTATATTTTTTAATGCTTTAGCTGTAGTCCATCAGAGCTGCAAAAGGCATTAGCATTCACTTATTTATCAAGTGCCGGTCAATAAAACCGGCACTTTTTTATTTATATTGTCGTTATATTTTACATTTATTCGTAGCCTCCACTGCGTACAAAGTTCTTCCAATGGACATTGGACAAACTCAAATCATCGTTACAAATCTTTAATTTGGTTTAACAGCACCATTGCTTAGCATTGTGCTTTCAATTTCCAGCTTATCCTATTGAATGTAAATACGCCCGTCTCAGTTTACTAGGCAAGCGTTCTTTTGAATTCTTTTAGCAGTAAAAAGTTATGTCGTATAACAAAATACGCCAGAAGTAAGATAAAAAACATCGTAGCAAAAAGGACATAAAAAGTTGTTTTCAGGTTTTGGTAGTTGTCATTTTTTATCCGCTGCCGAAGTTGTAATACGCTACTTTCTTCGTCTTCAATTTTACTAATAATAGTTCTTATTTTATCCATTTCCGTTTTACCATCCGCCAGTAAGGATAGCAGTAATCTATTGCTTTCATATCCATTGGGTGTTATGGTAGACACCATTGTAGCTACTTCAATCTTTTTAGTAACAATTTTACGTAAACTATCAACTCTCGAATGTTGGATGCTATCACTGGCAGTTAACTCAAATAATTGTACCAGACTCGTGTTTATATTTTCCTTAGCACGAGTAAAGGGCATCAGGTAAGAAGAGTCACGCGTGATAAGGAAACCCCTGTTACCTATTTCGATGTCTTTCAAAATTGACAAGACCTTTTCTGATTTGTAAAGTACCTGCTGGGTGTGGTTTTCCCAATAATTATTATCTGATTGTAATTCATTGTTGCGATAAATTATTGCGCTGAAGATAAATATTGATAAAACAACCAATAAAAAAATAAATATAAATTTTGTTTCAAAAGACATTTTTACGCGATACATGTTTGATTACAATTACTTGGTTGGAAGGCAAAAATAGAAGAAATAGATCAACCAAGGCTTGAAAAAAGTTAGTAAAAGTACATATGTAATAAACTTCGGTAACAATCTTACAGCTACCAAAAAGGTTAAAGTCAGGAATCATGCTGTAGGGCATCTCTAAAAACTCATTTTTTTATTTGACCCCTCAACTTTAATTCCTATTCCCCGGCAAATTCGGGGTCTTCGACAGAAGAGAGGAAATGATAAGTTATTAGAAATGCCCTGTAAAAGCTAGGATCGTAATAAAAAATTTCTTCGCGGATGGGGATTTTTTTTGATTCTTTCTGCAATAGTTAAAGACGAAATGTTTTTATGTTATATCAAAACATGATATGGAAAAAGAATTTGAAGGAACAGGGGAGGCGTACCGCAGAAGGCTATTTGATAAAGAGTATGATCTGCCTGGTTTGGCAAATTAACCTAAAAAAAAGACAGGCTCATCAATCAACCATCTAATCATTATCGTGCCTTTAGGCTGCAATTTTAAAGCCATCTGCTACTAAGCGGTTGAAGAAAAATCGAACGGTCTTTTTTTGCCCGGAGAAAGATTAATTGGTCTTACTGCTATAGCGCATGATTGAAGCAAGGCTGAGTCCGCAATTGGGGTGCGTGTAAAATAACAAATTTCGATGGCTTTAAATACTGTTTTGTAGGCATGAACAATTACAAACGCAAATAAGTATTATTAGGTACAATTAGTTTTCATTTTATCCGTTGATTAAAATGAGGAACAATAAAGTTGAACATTTTAATAGGAAAAATGACATCCGATGTAAAGTTAAAAGGTTATTTCTGTTAAAAATTGAGTACCTTAAAAAGGTATTAGCATTAATTGTTTCAAACCCAAAAAACAATCATTATGAACAATGAATTTGACAGCCCCGGTATTTTGGAATGGCTGGATGAACAACCAAACGAAATACTTGATAACGTGAACTTTGGCGTGGTAAAAATGAATAAATCAGGTACGGTAGTGTTCTATAATAAAGCAGAAGCATTGATAACAGGTGTAAAAAGCGAAAATACAATTGGCAAACATTTCTTTACACAAGTAGCACCTTGCACCAATAATTTTTTGGTGGCTGAAAAATTTAACAATACAAATCTTGATGAGCAAGTACAATATATTTTCACTTACGTTACTCAGCCAATTCCTGTAATACTTAGGCTATTAAAAGGGGATTGTGATAATCAATATATGCTTGTTAAAAAATTATAACCTTGGATACTTTAGCAACGGAGATACAAGTTCAAAAAATGTTGGCTATCATCCATCAAATCCCATTAGGGTTGATAGAAACGGATAGTGTGGGTAACATTAAGCAAATAAATGCGAAGGGTGTACAACTAATGTTACCGCTGTTTATAGAGGCAAAACTTGGCCCAACCAATCTGTTGGATTTATTAAAATTAATTGCACCCGGGTTAATTGTTAAGTTGGAAGCCAGTACAATAGAAACTGGTAATATAATCAACCAGGAACATTACAGCATAAAACTGCAAAATAACACGGATAGTTTAGAAATTCATTATCTCTTTTCTGTAAATAAGTTATCAGCAAATAGCTTTATGTACACCTTTGATGACATTACGGAAATGTATAAAAAGGAACAACTCATGAGCCAGGCTTTGCAAGATAAAGCTGTGGAACAAAGCAAATTTGAAATAGCGTCTGGCGTATTGCATGATATCGGAAATGCGTTGGTTGGATTTGGGTCTTATGTTACCAAAATAAAAAGAAACATCGAACAAAGTGATATTGGTACGCTTAACAATTTGAGGACTTTTATTCAAAAACAACAATCAGCCATCGGCAATGCAATTGGGGAAGCAAAAGCAAATGCTCTGGTAGATTTACTGAATGGAGTGATTGCCAACATGGAACAGGAAAAAATGGATGTGAAAAAATCCATTAATGAGCAATTAAATATTATATCTCACATTCAGGAAATTTTAAACATACAAAGGCAGTATGTAAAGGGCCAAAGTTCAGACAGGTTACCGGTAAATTTAAGGGCAATCATCAATGACTCAACAGCAATGCTGTTGGCATCGTATGATAAAAAAGGCGTTCAGATCACCTCCGATATTCCAATTAAAGTGCCTCCAATAAAGGGCGATAGAACCAAATTGATGCAGGTGATTTTAAATCTGTTGAAAAATGCGGTAGAGTCTGTTTTCCTGGCAAATGTGCCGGATAAATCAGTTCATATAGCGCTATTCGTGAATGATGAATCAATCGATGTAACCATTACAGATAATGGACTTGGTTTTGAAGGAATTAATGGGGATCACTTTTTTGAAAAAGGGGTGACATCAAAATCGGAAGGTACCGGCTTGGGTTTAGCAAACTGTAAAAGTATTATTGAAAGTCACAATGGTACGATACATTTAGAAAGTAAGGGGGTAGGCTTAGGTGCCACTGCAACCATCGCATTTGAAATAAAACAACATCCAGTAACAGCAGAAAAATGAATGTAATGGCAAAAGAAAAAATTAACACCCGGGTTTTGATAATTGACGACGAAGAGTTGGTTAGAGATAATATAGAAGAAATTCTTGTACCTAAAAAGTATGAAAAAAATGAAGCCATCAGCAAAGCCAGCAGTATTTTGTTTGATGAAGAAGAATCGGAAATTTTAACTCCTGCCAAAAGCAATATTCCTGAATTTATAGTTGATAAAGCGATCAATGGAATGGAAGGATTGGAAAAAGTTAAAGTCTCATTGGAAAAAAAACATCCTTACGCACTGATCTTTCTGGATATGAGGATGCCGGGTTGGGATGGATTGGAAACCGCCATCCGGATAAAAGAAATTGATCCGAAAGTAGAGATCATCATTGTAACTGCATTCAGCGATAAATCGATTGAGGAAATTGTAGCAAAAGCCGGACAAAATGTTGGCTATCATTGTAAACCTTATGCTACGGAAGAAATACTTCAACTGGCAATAAAAGGAGTAAATGATTATAACAAGTTGAGAAACCTGGAGACACTGATTGATATCATTGCCAATCTTTCTATTTCAGAAAACCATTTAAACACTTTATTGCAAAATATATTGGATCAACTAGCCATGTACATAGAAACAGATATGGCAGTAATGGGCAAGCTGGAAAACAATCAATATGAAAAATTATTTTCCATAGGTGCTTTGGAAGAGAAAATCAACATATCGCAACTAAATCAAAAACTTGCTTCTGCCAATGCAAGTCACGATGATGTAATGCAAATAGATGAGATAATTTTTGCCAAAATGGAAGATTACGCTGTTTTTGCCGTGCTGAAGAAGGGCACTCATCTAAAAACTGAAAAACTTTACCTCCTAAAATTATTTGTACAGAATGCAGCTAAAGCCATTCTTAATGCCCAGCTTTATGAGGAGTTACTAAAAAAAGAAAAATTATCTGCCATTGGCACAGCGATCGGAATGTTAATGCACGATTTAAGAACACCGATAAAAAATATCCCAATCCTTACCGAATTAATGCGGGGCGAAGGTGTAGACAATCCTTTATTGGAAATGGTAGAACAATGTGGTGAACAAGCAGCCGAAATATTCGATGACTTTTTAGATTTTATTAATGAGTCTGAGTTGAAGAAAGAAAGGGTAAACCTGGGCAATCTTATCAAAGAGGGGATAGCATTGGCCAATAGTAAACGGGAAATTCTTCCAATAAAATTGATCCAGTCATTGGATGAGGATTTATATGTGTTGGGTGATGCTAGTAAGTTGAAAAGGGTATTTATGAATCTTATTAATAATTCAGTGGATGCCATTAAGGATCGGAATTTAATGGATGCAAGTATAAACGTTTCATCCTCGATAGAAGATGATAAAATCATCGTTGTCATCAAGGACAGCGGACCCGGCATACCGGAACAAATTATGCAAACACTTTTCGATGCCTTTGTTACAAAGCAAAAAGGAAACGGCACAGGTCTGGGACTTGCCATTGTAAAACAATTTGTTGTGGCACACGGCGGCACAATCAGGGTACACAATGATAACGGTGCTATCTTTACCATTACTTTACCACTGGCAAGCTAAACCATGTTTACACAACAATGTATTAGAAATGTACTGGTGGATCTGGCTGGTTTTGTAACGAAACAAAATTTCACAAAGCACCATAAATATTATTTACCTGATTTAAACTGGCAAGATGATCTGGGGCTGGATTCTATACAAATAATGGAGTTGGCAGCTCATGTCAATTCGTTGTTTCATGTTTTTGAAACCAATAAAAGAAATTATTTACTGGAAGATGATGTTGTTGACAATTGGGTACAAAAGGTAATAAGCGCCCGATCAGAAAAAAACAAACAACTCACTTTTAGAACCTCCGGCACCTCCGGTAGCCATTGCTCAACAATACATGATATTAATTTTTTAATGAGAGAGATCGGTGTATTGGCTACTTTTTTTAACAATGCCAGCCAGATTATTACATATGTACCCGCCTATAGTATTTATGGATTTTTATTTACCGTATTATTACCCGGCTACTTAAATATTCCGGTTGTTCACGCTTCAGAAGTTCAATGGAGCCAACTTTCGACAACAGCCATTTTGGTAGCAACTCCTTTTCAATGGCCCCTTATTTTACCAGCATTTAAAAAAAGTGAACCAAAAGCTTTTTATGGCGTATCAGCAACTGCTATGCTTACACCCGCACTAAATAATATGATTAGTGATAAAGGTATTGATCTGCTGGAAGTATATGGATCTACAGAAACATCCGGAGTTGGTTATAGAAAAGGAACTGACGCCTTTCAACTATTTCCCTATTTGTCCTTTAAACAGCACAATGATAGAATCATATTGATAGATAAGGATTATAATTTTCAACTCCCGCTGCAAGATGAATTGGCGATCCGGGAAAACGGTTATTTTTCAATCCTCAAAAGAAAGGATAATAAAGTAAACATTGCGGGCAATTTGGTAGACTTATCGGATGTAGAAACAACCATTCAAAAAATAGATAACATAAAGCACTGTACCATTTCTGCAAAAATGGTAGAGCACAATACCCAATTAAGCATCATCCTTTCATTAAAGGAAGATAGTGACGATTTAAGAGCACTTGCAATAGCCTCCATAAAGCAACAGTTGCCTTCGCATCAAACTCCCCGATTTTATTATTTTGAAACAAAGGAATAAAAAAAATGATGTCATGTCACAATTGGCGTTGGTTGACAAAGGATTCTCGAAACAAGGAATTATTGTTTTTCCTAACAGGCGATTCAAATAAGCTCATTGCGAGAGGCGCAGTTGCAAAGCAAGTTTATCACTAAATCTAAAATTGCTTCACTAAACCATATTCATTGGGTATTGAATATTTTTACTTGCTCCCTATTAAGTTCAAGACATTGATTCCTGCTAACATTTTCTCAGGTTAAAGCTATTAAGATATGGGTATATTCTTTTACGAACCTGATTTTTTCACGTCCACCGCATCATCAAAACTCAAACCACTGCTGCCCTGCCCACGGCCTGTTTGTTTGCGGTTACCTAGCCAGGTAATTACTTTGCCACCATACCACCTTGCCCGTTGGTAGCTTTGGTACACCTGCGTGCCTGCACGGGTTATTTCATGCTCCTCAATAAAGTAGGGGTCTGCCACAAGCTGGTCTATCCCTTCTCTCAACAAGCTGGTACGTGGTTCTGTCTTTTTGGCCTTCTCATTGTCGTTTACTAAAATGCGTGGCATGGCTGCCCGCTGTAATTTTATTTTGCGTTTACTGTTTTCTTCACGGGCGGCAATAAAAGGTATCCAATATTCCGGTACTTCATTCATTAGCCGGTAAAAAATATCCGCTTTATAGGTTTCTGTTTTAGCAGGAATGAGTCCATCTTTTACCTTATTATCAATAATTTTTTGCAGGCGTGCTTTTAATTCAATCGCTGCATTTTTTCCATGAAGCGAAAAGCCGGTTGCCAGGGGTATTTCTTTTTCTATCGCCCACACCATATTGGCAACCTCGTCTCTTAAAAAATGAATTGCTTCAATGGCTTTACCCTCCAATATTTTATATACGGTGGGTAATAAAATAATGCTGTTATCCGCTGCTTGGGGGGCATTTCCTTTTACTGAAGTACTGTACATACTCCATTTTTTCCAGTTGTCATCCAGCCCTTTACCCGCAGCCTCTACCCATATTGTTTCTCCAAACACATTTGTAACCGTTAGTCCTTTTACTTTGGCGATGGTTTTGGCAGGCAGGGTAAGCGGCAATACAAACCAGTCATTGGCAAAAACCAGCGCAAAATCTATAAACAACAATTTACCAATATCTGTGGTGCCGGGATTGATGTTGCCAAAATTGGTTAGACCATTTTCAAATTTCCACCAGCGGGTATCGGGCATACCGCTAAACTGAATTGGTGTTGGTATAAACGCTTGTTTGTGTGCTTTTTCAATGCCTGCAAGGGGTACAAAATCCGGTATTTGCAGGGCCGTTTTGGCAGCATCTGTATCAAGGTTGTACCAATCTAAATGCCCCTGGTAATATTCTTCAGCCACATACACTTTCTCATTGGTTTCATCAGGTGCCGAAGCCGCAAACTGGTACTCCAGGTTTTCTTTTTTCCAGGCATTGTCCTGGTCACTTTGAGGCTGGTAATACAATTTTTTATACCACGCCAGCCAGTTGCTGGTAGCGGCTTCAATTGCTGCTTCATTGCCTGCCACTGCTGTGGTAACCTCACCATAAGCCTTGTTGGCTGCATTGCTTTGCAGGTATAATAACAGTGCCCCACCATCCATACTTTTGCCGCTGATGGCATTTAGCTGCTGCCATACTTCTTTATGTGCAGTAAGCAGTGCGTCTGCGGCAATTCCGGGGTTGGGTTTCGTAAAACCATATGTTGAAATGAATGCATCTGCCAATGCAATATCTATTTTCTTCATTAATTGCACCCACCGTTTTCCTAATTGAAGCCGGATATCAATACTCAACAACTGGCGTTTATTGGCCAGTGGTATAGGCCTTTTTTCTACTTTGGCTTCCAGCGGAATATCTTCATCAAATGCCGCAGCATCATGTTGCAATGCCTGGTATTTGGTAAGCTCCGTGGTGTGCATCCATATTTTTGAGGCTACCGGCGAGCCGGCATCATCGCCAATATATTCACCCATCTGCCATTGTTTGGTTATCATAAACAAAGCATCCCTTACTTCGGCCCTGAAAGGCCGGTCAAAATTATCGGTTCTCGGTCTGCCTTCCAGCCGGTTCCAGATGGTTACCATCGGTATGGTTAGTGCCGCTGGCTGTTGAAGTGATATGGCTATTTTTGAATCCATACTTTATTTTTTAATAAGGTTAGCAATCGTATAATTGAGCGATGAAAAATAACGTTGTCCAGGTTTGGCTGCTACTACCGCCGGTAAAAATTTATTATAATCCAGTGTATCAATATGGGTTGGTTCGATGGCTCGTTTTTTAGCCATTTCCAATGTTTCATTTACTACATTGAGCAAGTCGTTCCATTGCCAGTTACCGGTAGCCTTTGGCGATAGCGCCAGTAACAATGCTTGTACTGGTTCGCTGTTGGGCTTGTCGTAATGAAAAGCGATGCCAATGTCTTCCTCTTTATCCGGAATTACCTCTGTCCATTCATCAATCAATAAGCCACCCAGTTCGTCCGCTGCAGTATAGGAAGCTACAAAATGGGCCGTGTACAAAAGCTTATCTGTATTGATGGTAAAATCTTCCGGGTACTCCATTGCCAGCCAGCTTTCATTGGCATCAAAAGGTAATTGTAACGGATGCAACACCGGCTCGTTTGCTTTAAAAGCATCTGCCATCATGACTATCCTTTCCAAATGCTGCATTTTTTCCCTTACCCTTGCTACACCATACAGCCAGTCTTCCTGCGGAAACTCTGACAATTGGGTTCCATCCGGCTGCAATCTGGTAAGATGTTCCAGCAGCTTGTTTTTATTATTAAAGGCATTTTGAAATTCACTTGCTGTAAAGGCAGGTAATGTAAATGTTGGTATAATTTTAAAGGCATCGCTAAACAATAATTTGGTTATTTCCTGTGTTTTGTCCAGTTGTTTTTGCGGATTGGTAAGTGTAGGAATTTCGGTAAACAACACACCCACTTTTACCATTGTTGCTGCAAGGCTTTTTTGTAGCGCCAGTGCCTGTGCATAAATAGTATTCGCAAAAATGATTAGTTGTGTTTGAATGCCGGCAAAGTCAATATCTTCTGATGTAAAATTAGCCAGTGATCCAACGGCTTTCGCATCGTTGTATAATGGCGTTATATCTGTGCTGAGGTGATTCACTATGTTATTTATGGTCAGCAGTTTATTATTAAAACTTACCAACACGCTATTGGTAATATGATTTTCATAGTTGTTTAAAGTGGCCGGTGTAAAAATGTCGCTCAACTGATTGGTAAGAGAAGCCTCTGCCTTTTGCAAAAGCAAAAACTTTTCATCTAACTGTGCTGGCAGTAAATCGTCGTAGTCACTCATGGTGGCGTTGTACTTAAGCAACAAATCATTCCAGCGCTGCTGGTGCTTTTTAAAATGATTTTTTATAAATAATACAATGTCTTTTTGGGTGGTAAAAATAAATCCAAATCCGGTTTGATCAATACCGTATTGGTGCAGGGTACTGGCAATGGTTAAAAAAGGATCAATAAAATCCGGCTTTAACTGGTTAATGATCGCATTGGTAACAATGGTTTTATCCGGCACTGCTTCATCATTCAACGTATTAAAAAGAGGCGTACCAATATTGATCAGGTTAGCCAATGGTATGGTAAGAATGCTGTTAATATTATTCTTTGCAGTTGTTAAACCAAGGATGTTTTCTGTAACCGACAGGATGCCGCTTGTTTTTTTGCTTGCTTCACTTCCAAAACTGATATCGGCTGGCAATATTGGTTTGGCATTAAAAACAATGTTTTGTAAACTGAAAATGAGCGGAGCGATTTCAAAAAACGAAAACTCATTCAGTCGCTGGGTTATGTAGTCTATTTCAATGGGTGTATCCAGCAGCGTCGTGCCATCAAACTGTAGTATAAATTTTGTAATCAGCTCATCCAGGCTGCTCTGCGTTTGATCGTCAGTGTTGTTTAGCAGGTAAAGTAAATCTATCGGCTCGATCGAAAGATTATTTGCAGCTACTGTTTTTTGCTGGTTGCCTGCATTGTTTGTATAGGCAACGCGGCAAGTAATTTCATTTAAAGGAGGAATAACAGTGCCCAGCCACTGGTTAAGTGCCGGTGCTGCTTTTGCCTTTGGCGAAACATACAATGCAGCCAGGTTCTGAAGTACAGCCACGTTGGTTTCCAGATGAATGGCCACCCGGTGAGTGAGTATGTAACCTTTTCGGGGCGTTTGCACTACTTCCGGAATATTGGGCAGCGTGCCTTTGCTATAAGCCTCTAACGTAGCATTGGCCGTATCATAGTTGCCGTTTACTACCTGGTGTACACTTTCGGCAAGTGCCACATCCGCCACCGCATCGTTAATATCCCGGATATTATTTATCTCGGCTTTAATGGCATTGATTTGATTGCCTGTTAAACCGGTGATGTTTAAATAACTAAAACCAAACGGGTAAGTGTCATTGCCTGTTTTTTCGATGTGCTTTATCAGTGCCAGCCCGTCTGTTACGTTCCTCGCCTCAATGGCTTCGATGGCATCCGCATCGGTATTATCTACCGCGGTTGATTTTATTTTATTTACGACCAACGGGAATGCTCTGCGTATCTGGTACATAAAATAATCCAGTTCAATACCGGGATAATTGCTATGCAGCCCTTTCTCAAAATAATACCCCAGCAGTGCTGATAGGCTTTGCCCGTTTCGTATGCCCTCTATCACACCCAACGCTTTTCTTACCCTTTCGCTTGAGAGGTTTACCTGGAAAGCATCCGGGTTACTTCCCGACGTATAAGCATTGCGTAAAATAGAGGCGGTGGTGGCATGGTTAAGTGAAGGGGCAGCTATATAACCACCATTTGTATTATCCTTGAAAACGACTTCATCAGGATTTTTGATAAAAAAATCTTTTAAAGCAGGGTCAGCAATTGTATGCGGCGTAAGTGTTTTATTCTCCGACCTCAGGTTTTCTATCCAGCCAAAAGCCCCCATGTACAAACCACCCTTGTGCGGCTCTTCGTTACTGGAAGGCTGCCTCAAATTTTCTAACCGGTAGTTGATCAATGCCAATTGCCAGGCATCCAACCGATAAGAACAAAGATCAAGATGTTCGGCAAACAACCTTTCGAGTGCCGCAGTCGATTTGTCTTTTAGTGTAGCCAATGCAGTTAGTTGTTGTGATAAATAACTATTTACCAAAGTTGTTTTTAACGACTGGGTAATAAAGTCGCTTACTTTCAATGAGTTGTTTCCCGTAACGGCTGCATTGGTTTCACTTAAATATTGATAAGGCAATTTTGATTTTACCGCCGTGTCAGCAATATTTAGATGATCCGGATCAATCTTAAGTTTGTTTACCTGTACCATATCAATCAAATTCTTCTGCATGTTTTGCTCCAGTGCCTCATGCCCAAAAGACAGGTCCAATGCATGGTATAAAGACTGGAAGAAGAGGGCGGTAGGCCGGGCATTACCCGTAAATCCTTCTGCCTTGGCAAAAGCATTATAGGAGGTACTGCATTTTTCAAGCAGCCATTCGATGTAGTTTTTATTATCGGTGGTATAATTCCGGATGGGCTTATCAGGGCTTAGTGGCTGATCGTCTATGATATTATTTTTTATGACATTGGCAGCGCCAAAAAAATATTTCTCTAATATCGCTGGTGTTGCTTCCTCCCTTCTTTCGATATAACCAAGTTCCTTTAGAAGGTCCATTCCATCATCTTTAAATTTTCCTGGGTTAAAAGGTACTTTCCTTAATCTATACGAGGCGGCAACGATGGCGTACAAGGACTTTACCTGTTTGGCACTTACTGCATTTCTTGCATAAAATTCTACTGAACTAGCTGAGAGTCCTAACACATTTAACAGGTCTTGATGAGCATCGCTTTCTGGTTTACCCACATAAGATACTTTAGGTAATAATTTTTCCCAATCCTTATCAATCTGCAGCAACAGCGTGTACAAGCCGGATAAAAAAGCAGGAAAACTATTTTCCTTTATAGCAGCCAAAGCGAAATTATCATTGATTTTCTGAAACCATTCAATGCTGGAAAAAGCTGTAGTGGGCAATATGCCATAAGGTTGTTTACCTATTTTTATTGCTGGCACTTTTCCCCTGCCACTAACATATTTATTAAAGAAGTATTGGGTATTTCCGATGGCTGCTGGTGACAATACCGGCTGCAGCATGCCTTCAAAAAAATATCCTAACGTGGCAGGCCAAAGAACTGTATTGATATTTTCGGCATCCGCCATATCAGTTCCGCCGGCATTTGGCACACTCATTAATTTCATTGGATCAATGCCCAAGGCTTTTGCAAGGTATTGCCCGTCTTTCATTTGTTTTGTTTCAGATGAAAAGGCAAACAAATCTCCTTTTTTTAGTAATTCAAAACTCGTGTCGGAGTCTTCTACCGACTGGTGATAAGATGCAGTGTCTTCCGTATTGTTGGTGGGTGTACCCTGTGGAAGTATTTGTAACCCGTCTCTACTTTTATACAACTTATCAAAAAGATCTTCCACCAGTTGCTGTCCTTTGGTTTCGTTTGCGCTGAGTCGGGTTCCCAACACAATTAATTTATCAAAACCCTTACCAGCCTGGGCTGCTGTCAGGTTTAATTTTATACCCATTCCATTGGCGATGGCCGTATCAAAATCGGTCAGCCATTTCAATTCGTCGGGCATTAGTATTGTACCATCAGCATCTTTTGTAAACTGGTCTTCTGCCGGCAAACCCGGATTGGGTGCTACATATAGCGGGTAAGGAATTTGGTTGCCCAACTCATTAATTACAATGGCATTGTTTTGATAAGCAGTAAAAACAAAACGCTCCGGCAATAAATTTACCTGTGGGGCCTCTGTCCAGGATTGCTTTTTAGCCGTATAAGCTGTAGCATCAAATGGTTGCAAATACTGAATGCTAACATTGGCATTTGCTTTTGAAACATCCGGCGGTGGCGACACTTCAATATTGAAGGGAGTGAACTGCGCAGACAAATCTGTGGCTGCATTTTCGTCGCCGATGGCTAATATAAAATCTTCCCAATCCTTTTTCAACAGCAGGGCATCACCTGCATGCAACCATACACTTCTCCAGTAATTTTCAAGGGCCGTTTGCTGCGCAGGCGATGGCGTTAGCAAACTTGAAACTACCAGAAACACATCTGTTGGATTTACCTTTACGGGCGCCGCTGCAAGGTTTTGCGGCTGGGTAATGCTGCGTATATGCAATGCCCTGCCGGAGCCATAGGCATTTACCAACAACCGCCAGGCGCCTCTTTCCAGCAGTGTATCGCCACCAGCTTCATAAATTTTTTGCCAATACAACAACCCATTATCAACTTCCTGTAGGGTAAGTTTTTCTTCAAAACTATCTATGAGGCAATCATCCGGATACACCCTAATCCAAAGCTGGTCTTGCTGTAGGCCAGCGGACGTTGTTACTTTCTTAAACCTGGTCTCTATCCGTATGGGGAAAAGTAAAATCGGTGTTTGAATACTGAATTGAGAGATATTTTTTCTTGGGTCAGAGAATTCCCTGAATCCTTTATACAGTTCACTGCTTTGCAACAGTCGTTCTTTTTGAAGGCCACTTGCTTTTTTCAATTGCCCTGCCAGTTGCTGCTGTTCAACTTTCAACTGCTGCTGTTGTTCATTTGCCTGACCATTATTGGCATGATTAGCTCTTTCTAATTGTTGTATGGTGTCTGTTTTCGCCTGCAATTGCTGTTTCAATTCCGCAACATGCTTGTTTTGTGCAGCCACGGCATCCCGTTCTGCATTGATATTTTGTTGTAGCTCCTCAAATGTTGGCATAGTCAAATCTTTTAAATCGTAATTTTTTTAGGGATCATTTCTCCGGAATGTACTGCAACCAATACCGGCAACTGGTATAGTACGTAAGCGATATCTGCTGCATTTTTATTGGCATCCCATGCTACCTCATCATCCTCAACTTTTTGTTCCGCCTTATCATTTTCACTTGCATTAAGCGGATCTAACTTGTGGTTGCCATTTAAAGGAAGGTATTTACCGGGTAGATTATTTGCCTGTAGCACATCCACCCAACCCAAATCACTCCATACGAGTGGCTGGCCGGCAGTGTCTTTTGCGTCTAGTCCAAACCGTGGCTCACCCGGCCTTTCCTTGATAATAAAAAACCAGCCTGCATTGTCATCGGTTAACGGCTCATTGCCTTTTCTGCCCATGGCTTCTTCGGCTGTTAAATCAAAGCCAATGAAAGTAATGTCCGGATCTACCTTAGCCTGGTACAGTGGATTTTTTAATTTATCCGGTGGCGGGATATCCATCAGTTCGGCGGCTGTAAGCGTAATCAATTTTCTTTCTTTGGTCAAGGTTTTTGTACCATCTACAGCAGTTTCCCACACAGCCTTCTGGGCATAAATTACCGCCGTGGGATAGCGCTTCAGCAATTCGCCCCTTATCACCAACACCAGTTCTTCTTTGGGAGTACTGCCCGGTTGCTGCCGGTTGTCATGTTCTCCTAATTTGCTGTTTCGGCTCCAACGGTGTAGCTCAGGTATATCTTTTAGTTTTTCTTTAAAAGTTGCTGGCGAAAGTTTCTCCGTATTCATCACCGTTTTTACATCCCAAAACTGGCGAAAATAACTGCCCCGCTGATCGGTAGGGTATTCACGCCAAAGTAACTCCCTGCTAAATTCATGATTGATACCCAGCATATACGATTCAATAAACCGCTGGTTGGTTTCCATTAATGAAATACTGTTTTCGCTGATGTATTTTATATTGGGTAAAAAATTATCCGGTTTAGATTTCAACGGTTCATACATCGGTGTATCAATCTTTGGGTACACCATTACTTCTCCAAAATCTTCTGCCAGTTCGGCTGTAATACGCAGCGGGATGTTGATTTCATTGGCAATCAATTTTGGTACTGCTTTGTTGGGATGGATGGTTGCTATTACATCCTTTACAAATTCCACCAGGTCGATTTTTATTTTCTCCGGTTGTTTGCTAATGTCAGTTTCCTCCACCAAAATACCATACAGGTCTTTTAGTGCGTCTTTAAATCTTTTGGCAGCTTCATTATCCGTACCTCCATTGCCCGGGCTATAATTGGGGTCTGTTGGATCCATCTGAAAATTGGGCAACTGCGGCAGTTGATCCACATTTTCCGGTGTTAAGTTTTCTTCTAAAAATAAATTACTGATGGTTTGTAGTTTCTTATAATTGTACAATTGCCATAACAACCAGGCTATACCCACCAGCAACATTACTATAAAAGATGCCACGGCTACGGGTGGAGCTGCCAATAACAAAATTACCAGCAAAATAACCCCCAATATAGTAAGTGCCCAAAATAGCCAGGGCAATTTGTTGACAATAAATTTAACCCAACCCGGTGTGACCGTTTGCTGAATACCTGTAATAATTTTATCAATAGTAGGCAGACTTTCGGGTGTGGTTTTTGGGATAGCTACCTGCACTGCACCATTGTTAATGCGTTCAATTAAATTACCCGCTTTCACAATGCCATCAAAATTACTTTGCCTCACAATCCTGCCATTAGGCCGTATCAGTTTACGCAAGGTGGGCGATACCAGCGAAGTGGAAATTATGCTGTTCTTAATATTGTAATAAGCGGTAAACTGTTTATGGATCACCTTTTTTTGTACTGGTGCGGTTAGCCACAAAGCTTTTTGTATATCTATTTGCTGGGTGGCAGTTACATGCCTGTTAAACCAGCTTAACGAAGCCATTTTACCAAACATAAAAAACTTTAATTTCTTGTTCCCTTCCAGCACTTCGCCCACCTGTTTCCAGGAAGCTTCCATGTATTGCTCTTCATTTTTCTGTATTACCCGGGTACCAAAATTTGCGGCCACCCGCCACCTTGGGTCAAGGTTTATTTCATGCACCCAGTTACTGTTATTGCTAACGGGAGTGCCATCTCTTTTTTCCAAAAGCCTGTCCACCTGTGCATGCCAGCGGCCATACAGCGGAGCGGTTATCAGTGGATCTGCATTGTCTTCCATCAGGCTTTTGAAACCATTGGCCGTATTGGCCGTGTCCGAGTCTTTTGCAAGGTAATCATCGGCCAGGTTAATGAAATTGGCCACATCTTTTTGAAAAGGAACAGGATAATTTCCGGGGGTATTTTTTTTATCCCACTCATCGTACTTTTTATAGTTGGCCTGTTGTGTTGTATCCATAAAAGCAAGTGGCACTTTTAATGCCCCGCCAAGTTTTATTACTCCGTCCAGTGCTGCATCATCAATCGGGTTGATATTGGTTCCCGGATGCAGTACATCTATATCTCTTTGTCCCACCCGGTGATCAATTGGTTGTGGTTTTAATTTTTTCACCAGTTTTTCAAAATCTCCGTCTTCACCCGTTCTAAAATACCAGCGATGATACACCGGGTAATTGTTGGGTTCTTTTTTATTGGGGTAAGCAGCCCAGGCACTGTGGGTTGCACTGGGTGCATCGTTTAAGGATTCTTCCAGCCCAAGCCCAGCCAGTCGGCCGGTCTCAAAAGTTGGTAATACAAAAGCATGGTAGGCAGAGTTGGGTGCTAATTTAACCGGGCAGATCAACCGTGAACATCCCAAATCAGCATTCTGGCCGAGTGCTGCACTCAAAGCAGCAGAGTTGGCTGTGTCATCATTTAATTTGATATCATTTGTAAAACCTTTACTTACATGCACGTGGGCATAAGCCCACAAGTCCTGCGGATCAGGAAATATAGCAGCAGCATTGGTTACCGTGATGTACCCCAAAGGCTTCCCTTGTATATTTTTTGCTTCCGCAAAAGCGCCTTCTTTTATCACTACCAGCGTTATCCATGGGCGCAACTTATCTGTATTTACTTTTGCCGGTGTATAGCGCCATGGAAAGTCTTCATCATAAAATTCGATGTAGGGAATATAGTTGGGTTCAAAATTGGTGATCCAGTTTTTAGGATCAGTTTTTACAATACTTTTAGGATCTACACCCACAATATCACCTGGGCCAAAAAGCGTTATCGTTTTCTTAAAAACCTCTGTCTTCGTTCCACCTGCCACGAGGTCGGTATCAACGTCAAAGCTAATTTCTACAGCAGCCCGGAGCTTAACGCCACCATCAAAATCTGCAGATGAAATTTCATTGGCAATGCCCTGCCTTACCCAAGGCAAAAAGGTATAATTGGCTATCGGGTTACTCATACTGCTTTATTTAATTCGTGAAAGGGAAGAATGTGTAAACTGCCCGGCGCACCGGCCTGTTTTTGTAAATATTCGTTTGCGGCTGCATGGCTTTCAAAACTAATGCCGGCAGCATGTACTGCCTTGTTATTGTCGGTACTGGCCACTGCATATTTTGTTGCTGCAGCATTTATTTTGTCCAGATGCAGGTTAAGCTCTTCTTTTTTTGTTTGCGAAACTGCCGACATGGCCACTGCATTGCTCCGCAGCAGGTGGTTATAAAAAAGACCATTGGCCAAAGCGTAATACCTTTTTTTAAACAGCTTTATAAAGTTGGGCAAAAAGCTGAGATAATAATTATCAATTGTGGTAACATCGTACCGTATTTTTCTTTGCGTGCCTTTTCCTGTTTTTAAAACGGCGCTTGCCACGCCAAATCCAATACCACTTTTTTCTTTTTCAAAAGACGGCCGCGATAGTTTTTCCTCGTTCTTCATATCCTGATACTGGGCAATGGCAAAGTTTTCTTTTAAATCCCCCAGCTTTTTTAGCTGGCTGCCTGCCGGTACCGAAAGGCTTACTTTTTTTACATCTGCTGTTTTCTGCGTACCTACTTTATTTAGGGTAAGTCCCAACGGAATATACCGTTGGCTCAACTGTAAGCTGCCCACCGGATGCAGCACTAAGTCTGTACCAGCATCTGTTATTTTTCTCAGTGTTACCAACAGGTTATTACCTTCTGGCAGCAAGGCTTTCCAGTTTTCCAGTTTGTTCAGCTCCTCTCTTACTTTTACCATAATCGTAATAGGTGGCAGGGAAGAATTTTCACTGTCACCCCAGCTTGTTTCAATATCAAATGAAACGTCGAAGAAAAGGAAGGAGATTGAACCTCTTCCTTTAATATGGTACGGTGTGGGACCTTCAAACATAGCATCTACCCCTACGCCAAACAACCCGAGGCCAAATACTTTTACTGATAAGCCTACGGCAAAATGTATGTTAAAGTAAAATGGTGAGAACTGAAATAAAGCATCAAAAATTAGTATACCGCTTACGCTCACTGCACTGAATCCAAAATACAATTCGGCCCTTGCACCCAGTTGCACCGTATTGGATGTAACAGCAAAATAACCCTGAATCTTTATTTTAGCAATGGGTGTATCTAAAATATTAAGAGCAATCCTTTTAGGACTTGGGAATGGTAATGCCGGTGCTTTAAATGCAGGATGAAATCCACCGATGCTGATCACAAAACCGGGATCGCTCCCCCAAACGATCAACACGCCGACTTCACCTTCAATAGTAATGAATAATATCCTTGAATCGAATAGACTGGCAAAAAACCACATGCGCTGTTTATCAAATTCTATTGCACCAATAAAGTTGATCTGGAATTTTACTAGTGCCAGCTCTTCTGTTGGCAAGGCTATTTTTACAATGCCCACGATGGCAATATTGCCCGGTATTTCTATAATGATACCCAGCGAAACGGTAATGAGTGCAGGCGTACCCCAGCCTAATTTAGCCATGGGGCCAATTAAAAAGGTATTGGCCTTTGGCGGAAAATATTGCCGTAAATCACTGATGATTTTTGGGGCATTTTCAATGATATTTTTGGGGAACATTACACTTTCAATGCCTCCATTTCTTACACCGTTGGCAAGCTCCTGTAACACCATGGTACGGTTAAGCCCTACAAGCCCGCCAACACCCAGCAGTACAAAACCAAAGCCTAACTGAAGCCCGGCCCCAAACTCTGCTGTGATAATGATGAGCATCGAAAATCCGTTGGAGCCATCGGGCATTTTGGTATTGATGATACCGACTGCCTTTAAGGATAAAAACTCTGCAAAAGTAAGTTCAAGTGCTCCTGCATATTCTCCCTTTTGAAAATCTAAAGAAAGATAACCACCACCCCGGATGATACCCACATCAATAGATAGTCCGACCCCTTTTGGTGGCTTAAAGCCAAGGCTGATATTTACCGGGCCAAGGTTGCCCGCTTTGTTATCCGGAAAAGTGAAGGATGCTTTTAACCCAATATTTTCTACCGTGGCCTTAAGGATAGACAGGTCACCTTTGAACGTAGCACCTATTTCAAGTGGTATCTCGCTGGCATTTGGTTTAATGGCAATGGTGGCGGCACTAATTTCTAAAGGTCCCAGTTTAATATGGGTGGGTATTTGTATTTCCAGGCCGCCGCTGCCTCCAAAATACAACCCCTGTGTAGATGATACTCCTACGCTCAGATCGAAATTTACCTGCAAACCATCCGCTGGTAAAAGACTTCCAATGAAACCATCTGCCTCCCCATCCGGTTTGACTACAATTTTGCCCTGTTTAAAGAAAAACTCTGTAGAAATAGATGGATTGCCATTTTTATCCAGCTCTGCTTTGGATACATTTTCTATATTACCAATCTCTATCCGGGTAGCATCTTTTTTACCAAAAAGCAATACCGGCGATGGATTTAAGAGCGTAGTCAATAAAGTAGTAATTCCATTGAAAGGAACCGGGGAAGCATTCAGTCCATTCTTTATTACCACTCCTTTTGTTGGCTGGATAATAATGCCAAGGTCATTGTTGAGCGATGTGTTGGAATTAAGTTTTATTTTTAATTTATTGTTGAAATTACTGGTTTCTTCAATGGCACCAGTGGCAAATGGAATAATAGTAAAACCGGGAAAAGAGGGTGGTGCAATACCGGGTGGATTGATAAAAATTTGTATCCCTGCTTCAAGCCCAGGCTTTTGGATAAAAAATATTTTTATTACATCTGGTATTGTAGGAACATTACCCAACTCATTTTTAAGGTTATTGATAACATTGATGGGTAGCGCCTGCAGGTTATTAATAAAACCCCATGCAGTAGTTAGATCCTGTATGGCCGACTGAAATTCTTCGCCCCGGAACTGGCTGGTACCCCATTTTAAAACATCGGTATAATATACAGCCGGGTTGGATAGCCAGGACAGAAAATTTTTAAAATCGAACCGCTTTCTGTAATATTCCAGGCGGGGTGGTGCGGCTGAAATTTTGTCGGTTACGATAATACCAACGGTTCTTAACACACCGCCCACAATGGGTTTCCGGGTTAATAAATATTCTGTAATTAAAAACTCCAGCAATTGCAGCGGTAATTCTGAAGCCATGGCCGCTGGCAAACCGCCCAGCGCTTTTATTTTTGAAAAGGCGGAAGTAATGGCATTAATCAACTGGGGTACTTCACTGATGCTGGTGGCCGTATTGTTTTTTGCCAGGCTACTGGCCAACTCTACCGGGGCTTTAATTGATTTGATTGCTCCAACGGCAGGGGTAACATCCCAGCCTAATTTTTTGAAGAAATCAATTAAGGCTGCATCCGTTTTAAAAGCGTCTGCAAGTGGCGTTAGTGCATTTCCAAATTCTTCGGCTATCAGTACAATGGTGTCTTTGTCAGGCATAAAACATGTGTGAAAGTGTAAAAGAAAATATTCGGCAGCAGCCTTATATACAAACTCTATAAAGTTGTAAACATGGAATGGTTATATGTAAAGTTGCCTTTAAACAAGGAGCAACTTTTTTATGGGAAGTGGGGGTATAGTACATAAAAAAAATTGTGACGTAATGATAATAAACGAAAATGTTATTTGCAAGTGATTACCCAAATTGTTTATAAGTTTATAAAATGCAGGCTTGCATTTGAGGAAGTGGATGAAATGATTTTACTTCTCCACCAGCGTTATCGGCATTTCACACGCCATTGCTTTTAATAATAATGACAGGCGCATCGTGTTTGCAACTGTTACAGAGATTATCGATGATTTTGCCTTCCACTACTATAAAGCCCTCGTGAAAAGCAAAAGAAAGTTTGCATTCAAGAACAAGGCTTTACACGATTGGTTTGAACAGTCAATTGAATGAGCCTGATAATCTATGTTGCATTAAAGAAGCAAGCTGGGAACCATTGCAGGAACGGCAGCTAAAAAATCAAAAGCTGGAATAACAGGAAATAGTCTTTCCGTTATCCAAAGTTTCCAACTGATTATTTTTGCGATCAACCAAAAAATGCAGGTTACTGAAAGTAAAAAATTTGCCTCGCCGTTACTAGCTGATAATGATTTTTTATTATCATTTAACCAAATCAAAACCTTCCTACAATTTTAAAATTAATCAACCTTGGGGTCAATCTGTTGGGGATACTATAAGTGGTGTTGGAAAAATCTTTGATCAATTGATAAGAGATCGTATTGGGGCGGTCAATTAAATTAAATACTTCAAAGCTTGCCCAGATATTGTCAAAGTCTTTAAATGGATTGTGACTTCTGCGTTGATTTTTTTCGCTCAATAGTAAGGCGCTGAAACCAATGTCAACCCGGATATAAGGATCAATGATCAAGGCATTTCTGTACTTAACACTGTTGGGGATATTGAACGACATATTACTGCCATACAACATATTCAGGTGTACTTTAAAATTCTTATTATTGGGCAAATAATCCTGTAAAAATAAACCAATAGTGATTAAACGATCCGTTGGGCGACGCAGCCAACCCACCTCATTCCGTATGCTGTCGGTTGGCACTCTGTCTTCGGTTTGCGCAGTAATTATTTCACCGGCTGCATTTTTATAATTGAAAAAATGATCACCGTCGATATTCTCTCTGGTACGCATCAAACCAATGCTGAGCCAGCTTTCGGCATCCTTTACCAATTCTCCGTAAAACCTTGTTTCAATACCATAGGCATAAGCTTTCGCATTGTTATTGCCAAAATAACGAATCCTCACATTATCGATATCATAAGGATTGATATCCCTCATTTGTTTGTAGTAGGCTTCCGTTGTTACCCTGAATGGCCGGTTGCCTCTTTTATAATTGTAATCCAATCCTGCTACCACCTGGTAACTCTTTTGAGATTTTACATCTGTATTTAATGTACCATCATATTTTCTTAATTCCCTGTAAAATGGCGGTTGGTTGTAAGATCCGGCTGCAAGTTTTACTACCACATCTTTATTCCAATTGGGTTTGTAACTCACCTGCATGCGAGGGCTGATAAAAAATTCTTTGTTTAAAGAATTGTAATTGTACCGGATGCCCCCCTGAAGTGTAATGTCGCCATGGTGCTTCCGAATGTTAATATTGTCTTGTATGTAACCACTGTATTTTTGAATAGAGAGGTTGGCATTAGATTGTAAAAATTTATTGAGTAGTCCGGTATTGAGCGGTAATGAGTAGCCGGCACTATCCTGGTATTCCCATTCATATAACCGATCGTCAATATTCGTTTGCTCAATGCTGTTACCAAATTGTATAAAATGCTTTCCCTTATCCAGGCTGCCTTTCAGACTTCCATTCCAAACTGCTATGTCTAATTGATTGCGGCCGTAATTTTGATAAAAACCTGCTCCAAGAGGGTTCACGATTTGACCAAATGAACTACTGCTGTTATCAAAGTCGCGGTCGCCAAAAAGGTAGGCACCAGCAATGTCAAAATTTTCATTTTCCTTGTTTTGAAAACGGCTCAGCATCCATTTTAGCCGAATCTTTTCATTGGGCGTATACAATGCACTTAAACCGACCATGCTGGTTTTGTAAGCGTTTCTTTCCTGTCCTTCAAAACTAATGTCCAATCCAAGATTAGATGTAAAAAGCGGTGAAAACACAGAGGTCGTCTTTTGAGCAGATTCAGGTATCAGACTGAATTTAGTGCCGGAAAAATTAGTCAGCAGCTCCAGTTGTAAACGATTGCTTACCTGGTAGGTAACATAACCCTGCACATCGGATGAAGAAGGAATGTAGGCGCCCTTTGTTTCCTGGCTACTCAGCAGATTGCGGTTACTTCGGTTTCTTACCCCGAGCAGGTAGGTTACTTTTTCTTTTTTTGAAGATCCTTCAAGGTGAAAACCCTGTTCTAAAAGGCTTACATAAACCGAGCCGCCAAAATTTGTTGGTTTTTTATATTGAACGTCAAGCACACTACTCATTTTATCGCCATATTTTGACTGAAAACCGCCGTTATAAAAATTGACGTTCTTTGCCATTTCAGGATTGATGAAACTCAGGCCTTCCTGTTGACCGCTTCTAACAAGGTAAGGTCTGAAGATTTCAAAATCGTTCAGATAAATTAAATTTTCATCATAATTGCCGCCTCTTACGGTGTATTGAGAAGTAAGTTCGTTGTTGCTGCCTACCAATATTTTTATCAATCCTTCAATCCCCCCAACTGTGCTGGGAAGTACCAGTGCATTTTTAGGATTTATTTTTGTCAATCCCAATTCTTTTCGTTCCTTTTCCTCACTTACTACTACAGTTTCAAGCGTTTTCCCAATGCGTTCCATACGAAGCGTTATCTTTTCTTCTTCATTGTCGCTTAGAAAAAAATTTTTCTGCGTTTCTGCATAACCGGTATGTGAAAAAATAAGTGCAAGTGATTTGTCTGCAGGAACCTGTATCCTGAAATAGCCACTATCGTTTGTTACAATGCCGGTAGTTTTTCCCAAAATAACGATCGATACTTTGGCAAGCGGGTTTTCTTCTGCATCTATTACTTTTCCACTAACAAAGGCTGTTTTCTTTTGGGCAGAACTGTACATACAAACCAGTGATAACACAAGGACAGAAAGTATTCTCATTAGATGAAGGTAATTTTTTTTATTCTTTTAATTATGACCGGTGCAAAAATCCGAAACCTTATCAATACTTTTGAAAAAATTATACCATGAAAATATATTTCTTCATTGCAACATTCTTTTTGATGATTGCTGCCGGATGTAATAATAACGTAAAAAACGCCGAAGTTGAATTACCGAAAAAAGATTCGGCTGTTTCTACATTGACTGACCTATCGGCTTCTACTGATATTAAAAAATTGTTGTGTCAAAATTGGGAGAATAAGGAAGATGCAGAAGATGCTGCTTTATCCGGGGGAGGGGATGACCTTGAAATGCCATATCGTGGATTTTCATTTTTTGAAGATGCTTCCGTAGTTGAAAACCCAAGAGATAAAATGAAGTTTGGAAAATGGACATTGGATGAAGCCAACAAGACCATTAACATTGAATACAATAAGGGTGGTAAGGCGCAATTAAAAATAGTTGCTATTGGTGCCAAACAAATGATTTTATTGAACCCTGCTGATCAAAAAAAAGTGGAATACAAAGCGGATGCTAAAATGCAACCAAACCCAACGGATGATCCGTTGCATGCATCTAACAATCAATGGAGAATTAAGCCAGCTAAGTCTGAATCGGATAGTGCCATCAAACAAAGAACAGAACAATGCGTTCTTTTTTATTCAAAATTTCTGGCTGACAATGCAAACAGGGGTGGCAATATTATTTCCTTTGTTGGCTTCCCCACCTGCTTCAAATGGTATCGTGGCGGCGTTTCTATCAAGTCGGCAGAAACACTGGAAGAAAAATGGATCAATTGTTATTACAACAAAGCGCAGGCAATGAAGGGGTACGCATTGATTGATGGGATTATTGGTAAAAAATATAAGTGGAACAAGGAAGAGACCAATTGGGTAAAGCAATCCGCTGATGTAGTACAGCAGATGTATGACACGCTTAGATTGCTTTAAGTTTTGCAATGGTGGCAATGGGGTCAGCGGATTTAAACACAGTGCTTCCTGCAACCAATATATCTGCACCGGCATCAATGATTTGTTTGGCGTTTTCTTCGGTTACGCCACCATCAATTTCAATTTTCACATCCAATCCACGTTCATCAATCATAGCCCGGAGTTGCTTAATTTTTTGAAGGGTGTGGGGGATAAATGATTGTCCGCCAAAACCTGGGTTCACACTCATCAGACAAACCATGTCGATATCGCCTAAAATATCTTTTAGTGACTCCACGGTTGTATGGGGATTTACCGCCACGCCAGCCTTCATGCCAAGACTTTTGATCTGTTGAATATTGCGATGCAAATGCGGGCAGGCTTCAATGTGTACCGACAAAATATCAGCGCCGGCTTTTTTAAAAAGCTCTGCGAAATTTCCGGGTTCTTCAATCATCAAATGCACATCGCAAACCTTGGTGGTGGCCTTTCTAAAAAACGCTATCAGCATAGGGCCAAAGCTAATGTTGGGAACAAAACGTCCGTCCATCACATCCAGGTGAAACCAGTCGGCCTCGCTTTTGTTCAGCATATTACATTCGTCTTGTAATTGCAAAAAGTTAGAAGCAAGAAGAGAGGGAGCGATGATAGCCATGATGTTGATGTTAATGGTTGAAGGTTGATTGTTGAAGGTTGATGGTTGAAGGTTGATGGTTGAAGGTTGAAGGTTGATGGTTTATGGTTGATGGTTGTCCCGATAGCTATCGGGAGTTGATGGTTTCAAGTCATTTTCACATTTTCGAATTTTCGAATTTTCACATTTTCACATTATCACATTAGCAAATCAGCACATTATTTCACCCCCAATCTCCCCAACCCATCCTTTGCCTCTAAATAATTGGGATCTATCTGCAATGCCAACTTGTAGTTTTCAATGGCTTCATTTCTTTTGTCTAGCTTTTCATAGCACCTGCCCATCCAGTAGTACCCCTCATCAAAAGTATTTTGCACGGCCACGGCTTTTTGCAATACATCCAAAGCTTCCTGATACTTTCTAAGATCAAAAAGGCAAATGGCTTTTTCACGATATGCCATGATATATCTATAGTCGATGGTAAGGCAATTGTTAAAATAGCTGATTGCTTTCGCCTTTTCTCCGGTGTAATTGTAATAGAGTCCTTTAATGAAAATGGCCTGAAGCTGTGCATTTGCAGCAGGCGTTTGTAACAAGGCATCTGCCAAAGCAAGCGCTAAAGGATTACGGGTTTGTGCATACATCGATCCAAGGGAAATGATGTATTCAGGATTGGGGTTGATATCAATTGCTTTTTCATAAGCCCTGATGGCATTGAGCGTATCGCCATTTTCAAAAAGCAACGTGGCTTTTATATCCAGCAGCCTGTCATTGAGCGAATCTATTTTGATAGCATTGTTTGTTTCCGTAATTGCTGCTCCGTAATTACCATTCTCCCTGAAATGTTGTACCAGGTTTTCAGTTAACAAAAGCGAATCGGGATATTGTGCCATTAAATCTCTCAACTGCTTTTCCTGCACAGGAATATCATTGGATGTTGCAGTTTCATTATTACAAGACATCAGCAATGTGGCAATGATACCAATACAAGAAAAAAAGATCCTGATCATATTATTTTTGAATTGGTGGCAAAATTAAGTCCTTACAGCAAACTTTACTTACAAAAATCTGACAATTAAATTATTACCTAATCTTACCTTAGCGGCTCAAAAATTATGAGATGAAAAGATTTGTGTTTCCTGTAGCGATCGTGTTGTTCTTTGTAACAACGGCCTGGGTATATAAAAGCAGCGAATCTGTAAAGTCAGACCGCCCTGTTTTAACAGTGAAAACTACAGCGAATGAATGTTCAGTCAACACCGATACCGTTCATTTTCCGGGCGAAACCCATTTTGACAATATTCAGCAACTCACCTTTGGTGGCGACAATGCAGAAGCCTATTTTAGTTTTGACGGTAAATACCTGGTGTTTCAAAAGAGTAATCCAAAAGAAGGAATTGCGTGCGACCAGATCTGGATGGGGAAGGTGCCAACAAGCGCCGGCGAAAAGTTTGAACCTAAGCTGGTAAGTACCGGAACAGGCAGAACTACCTGTGCCTATTTTTACCCGGATGGTAAACATATCCTTTATGGCTCCACCCATTTGGCCAATAAGGATTGTCCACCAGTGCCTGACAGAACCAAGTACGGCAATAAATACATCTGGGCAATTTATGAAGGCTTCGATATATTTAAAGCCGATTTAAATGGCAAAATTGTAAAGCGTTTAACCAGTGCAAAAGGATATGATGCAGAGGCTACCATTTCTCCGAAAGGCGATTTGATATTATTTACCTCCATGCGGGATGGCGATCTGGATTTATATACTATGGACTTAAATGGTAAGCAGGTTAAACGAATTACAAGTATGCTTGGGTATGACGGAGGCGCATGGTTTAGTCCCGATGGTACAAAAATTTTGTGGAGAGCTAGCCGTCCAACTACAGAAGCGGAAATAAAAGAGTACAAGGAATTGCTGGCAGAAAACCTGGTGGCACCCACGCACATGGAAGTCTGGATTGCAAATGCTGATGGCTCAAATGCCCACCAGATCACGTTTTTAGAGCAGGCTAACTGGGCACCTAATTTTACACCGGATGGCAAACATATTATATTTTGCAGCAATCACGAATACAAACGGGGATTTCCGTTTAATATGTATCTGGCAGATACAGCAGGAAAGAACATTGAGAAAATCAGCCGGGATAAAGGCTTTGATGCATTCCCAATGTTTAGTCCTGATGGGAAAAAGATAGTTTTCTGCAGCAACAGAAATAATGGCGGCACCAGGGATACCAATATTTTTATAGCAGATTGGGTGGAGTAGGGGTGATGGTTGAAGGTTGATGGTTGAAGGTTGATGGTTGTTGGTTGAAGGTTGAAGGTTGAAGGTTGATGGTTGTTGGTTGAAGGTTGAAGGTTGGAGGTTGATGGTTGATGGTTGAAGGTTGTTGGTTGAAGGTTTATGGTTGATGGTTTAGCGGTACTAATCTTCAACGATCAACATTTAGCAAAGCTCGATCACTTCGCAGTTTTTCATTTCCTTGCCGTCAATTACAAAACGAATGAGGGTGCTTACTTTATGCCAGCCTTGCTTACCGGCGGCACCGGGATTCATGTGAAGACAGCTTAGTTTTTCATCATACATTACTTTCAATATGTGCGAATGCCCGCTGATGAAAAGTTGTGGCTGATGTATTAAAATTTCTTTTTTGGTCTCAGGATTGTATTTAGGCGGATATCCACCAATATGCCGCATCATTACTTTTACGCCTTCACAATTAAACACCAGTTGTTCGGGATAATGCGCTCTTACATCGTTTCCGTCTATATTGCCATACACTCCTTTTAAAGGCTTGAAGGCCTGTAGCTTTTCTGCAACGGCAATCGTTCCAAAGTCGCCACCATGCCATATTTCATCACAGTTTTTAAAATGCGCAAAAACTGCTTCATCTAAATAGTGATGCGTATCTGATATAAGCCCAATGGTAGTCAAAATAAAGGAGCAGGGTGGTTTTAATATGATAGAAAAGTATTGTCACTAAATTAGGTGTGACCCAAATCCAAAGGTTGCTTAGTGGTAAACAATTTCTCATTCACAATTCCTCATTCACCATTCATTATTCACCACTTGCAATTCACCATTCACCATTCACCGTTCAAAATGCCTCATTCATCCCGCATCATTCCCTAATGCGTATTAGGATTATACGCTATGAAAAATATATTATAATTCTTATAAAACTGCCCGCAGAATTCTTCTTTCGAAAAAGATTGTTTGGCTGCATTGAAATATTCTATTGTGGAGATACTCAATCCGCATTCAGCAAACAAGCTAAAGATATCTTCGGGGCTAGTGCCATAAATATCTGCACCACCCAATCCGCATTCGAATAAAACAAGCGGTTTATTTTTTGTCAATGTTTTTCTTGCTCCCTGTAGTACCTGGTATTCCGCCCCTTCTACATCAATTTTAATAAGATCAATTTTTATTTTATCCGGAATCATGTCATCCAGTAATTCCATTTGTACGGATAAAAGAGTTGGTTCCTGACCAATTATTTTGTTCCTTTCCAGAAAGCCGCTTACTGCAGGTCGGCCAGGGTAATAGTTAAAAGTGGTGGATCCTTTTTTAGAGGAGAGAGCGCAGTTATACACAGTTGTATTACCGGAGAATTTTTTCTTAAGCGAAGTGTACAAATCGGGAATTGGTTCAAAAGCGAAGTGCTTTCCCCGTGGGGCGGCTGCCACAATTTCCATCAGGATATGGCCCAAGTTGGCGCCAATATCAATACAATTGCTGTCTTTTTTTATATGTTTTCTGATGAGCTCTGTGGTCTGGAAATCATAGTTATCAACGGGTAATCTATAGAAAGCTTCGGTTAACCGGTAAACCTGGTACAAAGCTTTTTTAGATAACACCTTTACCCATCCCGGAGCATAACTGCGTAAAAAATTCCTCATATTTATAGTGTATGGATTCACGCTGGCAAAGCTTTAAAGTAGCAACAAAATTATAATCGCTATTTGAAAATCATCCCGGTGAACCCTATTTTGCGACAAAAATAATTGTAAATCTTTTATTTTATCTGTTTTAATAATTCCTGATAGGATAACAATTTTTCACACGGATCCGAATATTTATTTTAAATTGAGTGATGCCATTTCATCACAACTTTATTTTACACGATTGAGAAGCGCAATTGCAAATATTACTTTTTTATGTTGGCGCTTTGTGACTGATAATTATTACCTGATAAATTGGATACCATAAGGTTCAATTTAGTTTCAAAAAGTAACAGTAACTCATTATCAAATTTAAATAGTAACGATGCCGCACTATCATACTTTGGGTACCATCCCACACAAACGCCATACACAATTTCGCAAACCGGATGGAAGTCTCTACGCCGAACAGTTGTTTTCAACAGAAGGTTTTAGCAACGACTACTCCTTGTTATATCACCAGTATCCACCCACTGAAATTATAAGAACCGATCAGCCGGTGAATGTGCAGCCGCATATTGCAGAAGAAAAAATGTTGCGGCACCGGAGCTTTGAAGGCTTTAATATTAAACCGGAGAAAGATTTTTTGCAAAGCCGCAAGCCCGTATTGGTAAACAACGATGTTCACATCGTATTGGCTGCACCCCGGCATAGCATGGGCAGTTATTTTTATAAAAATGCTGATGCAGATGAAATGATCTTTATACATGAAGGTAGTGGTGTTTTAAAAACCATGTATGGCAACATCGATTTTGCCTACGGTGATTACCTCGTAATTCCAAGGGGTACTATTTACCAGTTGCATTTTGCTTCTGAGAATAACCGATTGTTTATTGTAGAGTCTTTTAGTCCGATCCGGTTTCCGAAAAGATACCTGAGTAAATACGGGCAATTGCTGGAGCATTCACCTTTTTGTGAAAGGGATATTCGTGCCCCACATCAACTGGAAACGCATGACACATCGGGGGATTTCTTAATCAAAATTAAAAAAAAGGGAATGCTATATGGTATCCATTATGCCCATCATCCTTTTGATGTGGTTGGATGGGATGGCTGTTGTTATCCGTATGCATTTTCAATTCATGATTTTGAACCCATCACCGGAAGGGTACACCAGCCACCTCCGGTGCATCAAACCTTTGAAGCCAATAATTTTGTAGTTTGTTCATTTGTACCCAGGCTATTCGATTATCATCCCGATGCCATTCCTGCTCCTTACAATCATAGTAATATTGATAGTGATGAAGTGTTGTATTATGTAGCCGGCGATTTTATGAGCCGCAAGCATGTTACCCGGGGAATGATCAACCTGCATCCGGCAGGCATAGCTCATGGGCCGCATCCGGGTGCCGTGCAGAAAAGTATCGGAGCCAAAGCTACCAACGAACTTGCTGTAATGGTAGATACCTTTCATCCATTACAATTAACAACAGAAGCACTCGAAATAGAAAATGAAGGATACGTAATTAGCTGGGCTGAATAGGGCAGTAGTACTCTCGTTGCAACAAGATTAGTTTGAATCATGAATTCATTGGAGTGTTCAGCCTTAGCGGATGTTATGGAGAACGTAAAAATAATTTCAATAATATAATCTTGTTGTTTTCTAAAAAGTGGTAAATTCAATTAAATAAAAACGATTAGCTATGATTCAATTTAAAGAAATTAAAGTAGGTGATTTTTTAAAAGCCGATAATGATGGAGACATCCTTTTGGGTGAAGTTACTAACCTGAATAGAGATGAGAAGCAGGTTTGTGTAGATACCGGCACTCAGGAATTTTGGTTTGAAACCAGCCAGCTTTCACCGATTCCGTTGGATGAAGCGCAGTTGATGAATTTTAAATTTACAAAAGAAGCGCATGAAGATGGTACAATCAAATACCTTAAAGGTGCATTCAGGATTTTAATTCCATCACAAGGGGATTTTTCCAGATTAGAAATATGGTACAGGGATGAAAGGAGGCATATCAGGCAACCGATCAGCGTGCACCAGTTACAAAATCATTTTCATGACATGACGAAAGTGTTGTTGAACGAAGAATCGTTCAAATGATACTTCAAATATTCATAATAAAAAAACCTGGCATAATTACCAGGTTTTTTTAATTCAAATGTATTCACGCTATTTAATATCTGCGGCAATCAGGTTGGTTTGTTGATCGGTATTATCTGTAAATCCAAGATAATTCAGATTGATTTTATTCATTGACTGGATTATCCCAAATTTTTCTGCATAAAAGGTTTGAATATCTGTTGACAATCCGCTGGCGGGTATTGTCAATCCGCTTACGGAAACCGAAAGGGTTGTGGTGACGTGATAAACGTTATTGTAGGTAATACCCTTTACAACTTTGGTAATACCTTTTGCGGTAATGGTATTAGTGAGTGTGGCATTTACAGGGAAACCGTTGGCGGATACTGCAAAAGGTTGACTCCAGCTTGCTCCGGTAGCCGCATTGTCTTTCAGATAGATGTATTCAACAAAGGAGCCTCCAATAGCAGCCGGTAAACTTCGGAAATTTAAATAATCATTGCCGGTAATATTGTAATATTCATTGCCACTTCTGCTGTTTGTAAATACATGGTAAGCCTTACCATTTATGGTGGAATCTCTGCTGGTAGACGTTAATGTAAAAGTAGACGTAGAAGGCCCTATCTTATTGATCAGCTCGTAATTCCAGGAACTGCCTGGAGTTAAACTCATAAATTTGAATGTTGGATCGGGAACAGGGTCTGGAGTATCCTTTTTTTTACAGGAAATTCCAAACAAGGTTGCTGTAAGAACGGTTAAAATTATCTTGTTCATTGGGAAATGGGGGTTTAGTTGGTAAATATCTGATTTTTTTATTAATAATTAAATTAATCCTCCTATCTTTGCGCTCCAAAAATATGGCTAAGCAGGCACTTATCAAACAAGACGGAACAATTTTAGAAGCACTCAGTAATGCTATGTTCAAAGTAAAATTAGAAAATGGTCACGAAATATTGGCGACCATCTCCGGAAAGATGAGGATGCACTACATTAGAATATTGCCTGGGGATAAGGTAGGTGTTGAAATGAGCCCTTATGATTTAACAAGGGGAAGGATAATTTTCAGGTATAAATAGCCAGTACTTCTATAACAGCAAAGTGATTATTAATACATAAAAAGAAACAACATGAAGGTTAAAGCTTCAATAAAGAAAAGAAGTGTTGATTGCAAGATTGTAAGAAGAAAAGGTGTCTTGTTTGTCATCAATAAAAAGAATCCCCGTTTTAAACAGAGACAAGGATAATAATTGGTCTAAGATCAATTGTCTATGGTGAAAGCCTTGTAAACAAATCAACATATTAACAAATCAACAGAATTATGGCTCGTATTGCCGGTATTGATTTACCAAAAAATAAAAGAGGCGAAATAGGTTTAACCTATATTTTTGGAATAGGTCGCTCTACTGCTCAGTATATTTTAGATAAAGCTGGTATCAGCTTTGACAAAAAAGTAAATGAGTGGAATGATGATGAACAAACTGCCATTCGTAACGTAATAAACACAGAGTTCAAAACTGAAGGTGCGTTACGTAGTGAGGTTCAGATGAACATTAAGCGTTTGCTTGATATCGCTTGTTACCGTGGTTTGCGTCACCGTAAAGGTTTGCCACTTCGTGGTCAGCGCACCCGTACCAATAGTCGTACTCGTAAAGGTAAACGTAAGACAGTTGCCGGTAAGAAGAAAGTAGCTAAGAAATAATTAACTGATACCAGGGCTTGAACCTGGTTTTAGTTGTTTATAGACTTACAAATTTTTTGAACAAGCGCCGGATCGCTTTTAAGTCAGCAGTAGGGTTTGTTCAGTTCCGTTAGTATAAAGTGTGCGGAATTTTTTTTAAAGATTACCTATTTAAATAATTATGGCAAAAGCACAAGGCAAATCACAAGGCGGTAAAGCTGGTGGTAAAGCAGCAGCAAAGAAAAGAATCGTAAAAGTTGACAGTTACGGAGATGCTCATGTAACAGCTAGTTTCAACAACATTATTATCAGTTTAACCAACAAACAGGGTCAGGTTATTTCCTGGGCAAGTGCTGGTAAAATGGGTTTTAGAGGTAGTAAAAAAAATACACCTTATGCAGCGCAAATGGCAGCTTCTGATGCAGCGAAAGTCGCTATGGATGCCGGGTTGAAGAGAGTGGATGTTTTTGTGAAAGGTCCGGGTTCAGGACGTGAAGGTGCAATTAGAGCATTGTCACAATCTGGTATTGAGATCAACATGATCAAAGACGTTACGCCCTTGCCTCACAACGGTTGTCGTCCTCCCAAAAAGAGAAGAGTATAAAACCACCGAATCCCCCTGGCGGGGACTTTGGAGTTTTGTGATTTATATACTATTTATTAACGGATGCAATATTCATTTTATGATTTTTTAATGTTGCATCGTCACTAAAAAATCCCAAGTAAATAATGGCAAGGTACACAGGTCCTAAAACAAAGATCTCCAGAATTTTCGGAGAGCCTATTACAGGTAACGGTAAGTGGTTAACTAAAAACAGTAACCCACCGGGAATGCACGGCGCTAACCGCAAGCGTAAAACTTTAGGCGAATACGCTTTACAGTTACGTGAAAAGCAAAAAGCAAAATATACCTATGGTTTGCTGGAAAAACAATTCCGCAAAACATTTGATGAGGCTGCAAGACGTAAAGGTGTTACAGGTGAAAATCTGATCAAACTACTGGAAGCACGTTTGGATAATGTAGTTTTCCGTATGGGAATTGCCCCAAGCCGTCAGGCTGCCCGCCAGTTGGTTAGTCACAAGCACATCACTGTTAATGGCGATGTGTTAAATGTCCCTTCTTATTCGATGAAACCTGGTGAAACCGTTGGTTTAAAAAATAAGAGTGCAGTTAATACTTCTATAACCGGTAGTGTTAGAGGTAAAAATGCAAAGTTTAGTTGGATTGATTTCAGCGAAACGGAGTTGAAAGGTACTTTCATTGCATATCCGGAAAGAGAAAACGTTCCTGAAAATATTAAGGAGCAACTGATCGTGGAATTGTACAGTAAGTAAGGTGAATGGTGAATTGTAAATGGTGAATTTTGAAGAAAGTTGATCGATAACAAAAGCCAAAGTCGCCCATTGCTAAAAATGTACAAGTGAGTGACACAACGATGATGAGTTTAGTTTCAAAGCTCGTCTCACAAATTTTAAACAATTAAACAACAAAATACAAATGGCCATTTTAAATTTTGTTAAGCCCGATAAAATTGTACTTCAAAAAGCAAATGATTTTGAAGCACAATTTGAATTTCGTCCGCTTGAACCTGGTTATGGTGTTACAATTGGTAATGCACTTCGTCGTGTATTGCTTAACTCTTTAGAAGGGTATGCAATCATAGGTATTAATATTGTTGGGGCTGACCACGAGTTTGCAACAATCAAAGGTATTACTGAAGATGTAACTGAAATTATCCTGAACCTGAAGCAGGTTCGTTTTAAGAAGAAGGTTGATCATGAGATTAGTACAGAGAAGATTTCCCTTTCTATTAAAAACAAGACAGAATTTACAGCCGCAATGATCGGGGAAGCATCGCCTACTTTTGAGGTGATGAATCCTGAATTGATCCTGTGTGTAATGGATAGCAGCGCTAAGCTGGATATTGAAATTACCATTGGTAAGGGTAGAGGTTATGTACCTGCTGAAGACAATAAGGAAAAAAATGCTCATTTTGGCTACATTGCGGTTGATGCGATTTATACACCCATCAAAAACGTAAAATATACCATCGAAAATACCCGTGTGGAACAACGTACGGATTTTGAGAAACTGATTATGGAAGTAATCACTGATGGTACCATTCATCCGGAAGAGGCTGTTAAACAAGCAAGTCGCATTCTGATCCAGCATCTGATGATCATTACAGATGAAAACATTACTTTTGATACTAAGGAAGATAAGAAGGAAGATCTGGTTGATGAGCAAACATTACAATTACGTAAAGTACTGAAGACTCCTTTAGAAGATTTGGATCTTTCTGTACGTGCTTTTAACTGTTTAAAAGCTGCTAAAATTAATTCTCTAAGTGAGTTGGTACAATACGAACAGGAAGACTTAATGAAATTCAGAAACTTCGGACAAAAATCTTTGAGTGAAATTGAACAGGTGTTGAACGAAAGGGGCTTAGGTTTCGGAATGGATTTGAGTAAGTTGAAATTGGATGACGAGTAGTTAATTTAAAAATGACTTAATTGCTCAATTACTCAATTTTGATGCACTTCATTTTTAGATTTTCAAATTTTATAATTGAGTAATTTTTCATAAGTACGCTGCAATTCCTGACACGGTGCAGTGGAAATTTAAAACAAACATGTCATGCGTCACGGAAATAAGAATAACAATTTAAGCAGAACGGCTTCTCATAGAAAAGCGTTGTTGATGAATCTTGGTTGCCAGTTGATTACCTTTAAAAGAATCACTACCACATTAGCGAAAGCAAAGGCTTTGCGAACTTACATTGAGCCATTGATTACAAAAACTAAAGCTACTGAAACTAAGGAAAGCATCATGCACAATCACCGTATTGTGTTTAGTTACCTGAATGATAAGGCTGCTGTTAAAGAGCTATTTACAGTGGTAGCTCCAAGGGTTGCAAGTCGTCCTGGTGGATACACCCGTATTATCAAATTGGGGCAAAGAACCGGCGATGCTGCCGAAGTAGCGATGATTGAGCTGGTTGACTTTAATGAAATCTACGGTAAAGGTATTTCTACGGACGCTGCTGCTGAACCAGCAAGGAAAACAAGACGTAGTGGTGGTGCTAAGAAGAAGACTGCTGATACATCCGCTGTTGAAGAAGCTGTTGAAGTGAAAGCAGAAGATAATTCCGGAACTGCAACTGAAGAAAAAACAGCAGTGTAAATTGAATAACGCATCATTTATATCAGGCTCCGATTTTAATATCGGAGCTTTTTTTATATATTTTTTTTGCTTTAGATGTCTCTGGCGATTTTGAATCGCCACCTAGCATTCGGTTTTGGAAAGACACGCTAAATCCTGGTGCTTTTTTTATCCCCGTTTTTTTGTTGGGCATAAAAATATTTGTTTCATAACCAATTGAATTGTTTTCTTTGCAAAATTTCTATTAAAAATGTCAACGCTTACGCAACAAAAAATGGCCATTTTATTATTGGAAGATGGCACCTTGTTTTACGGTAAATCATTTGGGAAAATTGGTACTACCACCGGTGAATTGTGTTTTAATACCGGTATGACTGGCTACCAGGAAGTATTTACAGATCCAAGTTATTTTGGGCAGGTGCTTATTATGAACAATGTACACATCGGAAACTATGGGGTAAAATTGACTGATGTTGAAAGTGATACAGTGAAAGTAAAGGGCGTAATAGGAAGAAATCTGGAGGAACAATATTCTCGTTTTATGGCAGATGATTCTTTACAGACTTATTTTGAACAACAGCAGGTAGTGGCGATCGATCATGTGGATACAAGAGCGTTAGTGGCACATGTACGCATACAGGGTGCCATGAATTGTATTATCTCTTCAGCTATAACGGATATTGAGCTGCTAAAGGCGGAATTGGTTAAAGTGCCGTCAATGGATGGGTTAGAACTGGCATCATCCGTGTCAACAAAGGAGTCTTATTTTGTAGGAGATCCGGAAAGCAATATCCGTATTTCGGTGTTGGATTGTGGTGTTAAGAAAAATATTTTAACCTGCCTGGCTGCAAGAGGTGCTTACGTAAAAGTTCATAATTTGAAAACCACGCACGCTGAGTTAAAGGAATTTAAGCCCAACGGGTATTTTGTTAGCAATGGTCCCGGCGACCCGGCTCCATTGGATTATGTGGTGAATACGGTAAAACAAATACTGGCTGAGGGTACACCTTTGTTTGGGATTTGTTTGGGGCATCAGCTATTGGCTTTGGCAAATGATATTCCTACTTTTAAAATGCACCATGGCCACCGCGGTTTAAATCATCCTGTAAAAAATATCATCAGCGGCAAATGCGAAATTACGACACAGAACCATGGTTTTGGGGTAGATCCGGCTGCTGTAAAGGCTTCCGACAAAGTGGAGATCACTCACTTAAATTTAAATGACGAGTCTATAGAAGGTATTCGTGTAAAAGGCAAACCGGCTTTTTCTGTGCAGTATCATCCTGAAGCAACCCCGGGGCCTCATGATAGCAGGTATTTATTTGATGAGTTTATAGATCTGATCAATCAATATAATTAAGCCAGTTAATATTTATAGAGATGCTGTTTCAGCTATGCTGAAAATAAAATTGGTGTCACGAGGCATTAGCTCCATACAATTATTCCGTTTAGACGTTTCTACTTGCTCAACGGCTTAACTTTTCAACGGCAACATATTTATGCTTTGTTCTTAAATTTTATAAGCGCTGCCTTCCGACACTCCATCGCTGCAAGTTATTTTAGATTTTGCTAACCGGTTTTAACCTTGAGCTACAAATTTTCAATTCAAAATCGTCAATGGCTGATTTATAAAAAACTACACCATTTAGGGGTGATACATGCAAACAAAAAATGCGACGGCGTATTCTTCTGCCAATAAAAAGTTATATCCCCGGTTTTCATTCCGGTACAAATCAGTTGCCTTTTTTTGAAAAGAAAACTGATCCCATTAATTTTAGCACGGCCCTTTCATTTTATCTTGGCGTTGGCATCTAGCCTTACCTGCAGTTAAGCCAACGCTGGAGCCTTGGTATTGGCAGTTCGTACAGGCATATTTCAAATGTCGGCATCAGGTTGCCCAACAAAGGTTTCAACTGGCTGACGGGTGAAATAGAATTGATTTACTATCTGCAACCGCAAGTTGAGATTGGGCCGCTGCTGAACCGGTAAAGAAAGCAAGCATGTACCAAATTAACCGGTGGGTTGTTTAAGTTTTTGGCGCTATGCGAAGTATTGACAATGCTGATAAAAAAAACATATCCCATTAATTGGCGCCCGGCTCATGCGAGGCTGGCGAACGGGAAAAACGCATGCAAGTACGACCACACTTAATTTGTATTATAACGGGAGTGTGCGGCAGCAACTACGCAACGATAGGCTGCGTTCAAAGAGTGCATGGCGGTCAAGTGCAGATGCAGGGCATGAATTTCTTTCGGCGAGGGTTATCTTCCGGCAACAAATTGGCGTTCACCTTTTTGATAAAACACCTTATCATCCGGCCTGGTGTCACCGGTGGGCATTGTGATACCGGATGAACATGCCTGATGGCAGGTGTAAGTATTAAAGCAAATAAACAGGTAGCAAATATTACCGACCTGCGACTGACTTTTTCGTTTTAAGAACAAGAATTAAATTGACATACTTAAATGCTGTTTGCGTTATTAATTTTGACTACCAGTTCCAGTTTTTTACGACATCTTCGTTCCGCCATCGGCAGTATCCTTTTTACGCCTACAAATTGGCCTCTTTTTCCGATGCATAACTAAAAAAGATAATCAACTCAAACTTCCACTTAATCCTGCAAATAAATTTTAGCTGCATCGCTGAAAACTGATTTTAGTTTGTCAATGCAATTCAATTTCTTTTGGAACTTTGTTTAATATGCTCAAGCAGCAGGTTTACATCTTTGTTTTCGTTTTCCATTTGCACAATGACTGATTCCGGGAAACGCTGTTTTATGTAATCAATCATATTTTGTGTGATACTGCCTGGATCAGCCAGCACAAAAGTCAGGCGTATCTGTGGATTCTTTTTTATAAGATCGATGGATTTTTGGTTGATGGAAAAATAACCATCTGTAATCACCATCACTTCATTGTTGCCATCTTCAATATACTTATTGATTGCTTCCCGGTAAGCTGTATCAAGCCCGGGGTTAATGTAAGTCTCACCTTCATTTGGCTGCAGCCGCTGTAAAATATTCATGACTGTATCTTTCGAAATTAGTGCAGAAGTGGAATAACGGAGCTGTGCCATTTCTCCAAATGTAATCAGTGACAGTTTATCTATATACCGCAGTTTGCTTACTAATTGGTCGGTTGCTTTTTTTAGCAGGTTCATTTTGCCTCCCTTGCTCATGCTCTGGCTCACATCCAAAAGAAAAAGCACATTATTGGGCTTGTATTCATCAACCGGAAGTTTGTCTTTACTAATGGGCGGCAAAGTGCCGGTTGTTGTACCGGGCGCTGTATTTTGATTTCGGGAAGGATTGATAACAGCCGGTGCAGGCTGGTTCTCTACCGGTTTTTGTGTTACCGGCATGTTGTTCCATTTATTTGTCATTTCAAATTTGATTCGGAAAATATCTCCTGCACCATAACTGTTTTTATAACTTACAAAATAAGCGTAAGCGTCTGCTGATGAAACGGAATAATACAATTCACTCTTATTGCTGTTTACATAAAATCCCAAGTTCTGTGCAGGTGTCCATTGTGTAAAATCGTCATTCAGCAATTTGCTACAGTAAATATCATCGCTTCCAAAACCACCAGGCCGGTTGCTTGAAAAATACAGCACCGTTCCGCTTTCATCCAGATAAGGGCAGCTTTCTTCAAATACTGTATTGATAGTGGCGGGCAGCCGGATAGGGCGGTTCCATTGAAGCAACTGCCCTTTTTGACCAGGTTTGGGTGTGCAGACGTATAAATCACGCTTGCCCATATACGCAAAACTCAGCAGCAGTATTCTTTTTACCGGATGATAAAAGGCATTGGCAAACTGCCCCTGTAGCATTTCGTCCAAGCTATCCACTGTAAAAGTTTGCGTGTTTTTTACTGAAAATAAACTGCTTTTGGCAGTGTACCAGCTAAACCCCTTGCTGAAGACCGAAGAATCTGTTTTATTGTCAAACCGGCCATTAATCAAAAATATATTATTCGAATATGCACCAAACACATAATTGTTCAATGCCGAATAGCCGTTTAGATAACTTGCCTTTTGTTTGTTGCTCCATGCACCATTTGCATCCAATTGTGTTTTCCAGATTTCATACGCTTCGTTAACCCCTGTATTTTGACTGAAGTAAAGCGTTTTTCCCTCTGGAGAAAACACAGGAAGAATCTGATCCTGCAGGTCATTCACCAAAGGCCCCAGGTTTTGTTTCACTACCGTAAATTTAGGCTGGGCTGCCAGCATCATGCAGGATGTGGTTAAGAAAAAAATTACAATCAGTTTATTCATAAAGAAACCGCAGTTGTTTTTTTGAATAGAGCATCACTTTTATGCTTGCTAACGGAAAAAAGGCATCAAAAACAGCAGATGCTAACGGTTTTCATAAGTGGTGATATGAATAACCCGTCCTTCTTCTTCAAACACTTTTCCATAGCGCTGAATAAAGCGGCGTTGTGTGGCTTCATTACTAAGCAAGTTGTCCATGTAAGTACGCACCTGCTGGTCGGTAATGGTTATGTTTATTCCAAAGGAAACTGCCTCATCAATGTAACTGTAAATAATGCTGTTGTACTCCCGCTCAAACAAATCGGGTGAAGCAAAAATATCACAGCCCATTACCATATCACCCGTCACAGCCACCAGCCCCACCACATTACTGACGGCACCAAAAGTGCTGATGGCAAACTGCTGGAGGTAATCATTTTCCTGTTGCACATATTGCTGGTTATTGGAATGTGCAGTGTAGGCCTTCGTGCCTGATCTCACGCCGTCATTTTTATTTTCGTCTTCAATTTCTTTCCACACACCAGTCTGGCTTTTATCAATGTCCACTTTTTTTCGCAGGTGCATACTGCCTTCATGATAATACTGGAATTTGCTTTTGTTGCCCCATCTTCCTTCTTCCACACAATACACAGGCACTTTCACATTATCTGCATTGGGTTCCAAAATAAAATCACGGGCAATAATGCGGTCCTGCCGTCCACCTTTTAAAATTTCGCCACTCATTAAATATACTGGCTGATTTCCCTTATTGGTGAACTGCAATGTGTTTACACCTGCACGGTCACTGATATCAATCTGGTCATTGTTCATTGCATCCTGCAGCGTAATGGTATTATTAAACCTGTTCAGGTTGCTGTTCATTATTGTATCAAGAAAACCGCTTTTGGCACGGATGGGAATTATCCGCAGGTTCCGGTGTTCCTTTGCACCCTGATAATCAACATACAAATTTTGATAGGTGAACTGTGCAAACAAAGGGGCAGCCAACAATGTAAACGCTAACAATAAAACGTTGATGGGTTTAAACATGATGTTACAGTTTAATTATTTGATTAACATTTGGCCATTGGCAAAAGTTCTATTAACGAATATACAAATAACTGTCCGCAGGTTTTTATAAAAAATGTTAATGGGTATAGAGGTTTAAAATTTAAGGTTTTGCAGCGCTGCATTACAGGGCCGCAGATGTTCTAAACTTGTCATTATCTCAATATTCCCTGATGTGCCATTGCCCGGCGCAGATTGAATATCCAGTTTGTCTTTCCGATAATTCAACCGGTTTTTGATATTAGCCGAGCCGATGCCGCTAGCATGCTCGAGTGCAGCAATAATCCGTAGAAATTTTTTTGACTTTGGAAGGGTGAGTCGTACTGTGTAGGCAGTGAAATCATATTTTCGGTTTCTACTGCGTGCCAATATTTTACTGAATTACTTGGTACCAACGTAACGCAATAGGGTGGAACATCAGCAAGGTGCCAATGATCCGGCAGGTAGTTTTAATACCTACTTAGCCTACTCACAAATACACAGAAGAGCAGAGCAATTATAATAGCAGCCAATAATACTACTGCTATTTCTGCAGAACAAAAAAAGCTATTGAGGGTTTCTCTAAAGGGGATTTACTCAGAATCATTCATTACATTTTATAATAAAACTATAACACCATGGCTCATATTTTTGGTGTCAAGGTACAAATTACTAAAGGTGTGGATGACGGTAACAAAAGAACTCTCCTGGATAATCCAAATCGGGTAGCCCTAATTGATAAGGGATGTCGACTCTTTACCTGGCTACCAATAACGAGTATAATATTGAAGCATTAAAAAATAATTGCGAAGGGTAGTTAGCCTTTCTAAATTTACCATCGCATTCGAAATATAGCTCATGATTGCAGTTGTATTTTCAGCTAGTTGGCGTCCTGTAAATTTATAATTCGATTCTTTTAAACAACGCAATTCATGATTTAAAAATCGTGCCTTACATTCGTGTTATGAAAATAGCAATCATCAACGGACCTAATTTAAACTTGTTGGGTGTAAGAGAGCCGGGCATCTATGGCAACCAGTCTTTTGAGCAATACTTTGAAGAATTGAAAGCGAAATATCCTGCAATCGAATTTCTCTATTACCAAAGTAATGTAGAAGGAGAGTTGATCAACGAGATACAGCGTGTCGGATTTTCTTATGATGGCATCATCATCAACCCGGGTGGCTACACACATACTTCAGTAGCATTAGGCGATGCTATTGCTGCTATTAAAACGCCGGTGGCAGAAGTACATATTTCCAATATTTTTGGCAGAGAAGATTTTAGAAAGCTATCGCATATTTCTGGCAAAAGTGTTGGTGTTATCAGCGGATTAGGATTAAAGGGCTACGAATTAGCCGTTGTTTTTTTTACAGATAATTGAAACTGAAAGACAGTTTAAACCAATAAATACAAATACGAATTGGACTTCTTCGAAAGCTGCACGGTGTTCAAGTTTGATACGTTTTAAATGCTAAGCGATTGATAAATTGGTGAAGGCTCCCAACCACGGGAGCCTTCTCATCCAAACAATCCATAAAAACAAAAAGCGTTTAATATTTTAACGTTTAATTTCTTTGTAGTATCTATTTTAAAATCTTGGACATCTCACAGCTTCCCTGCTGGAGTTGTCTCTGGTTAAGAATTTCTGATACGTAAGGCCCATTTCAAAACCACCTTTTAAACCGCTTGCAGCACTCAACTTTGATAAATTGGCGTCATAACTAACCGATATTGCAAGAGGCTTCATTTCTACTTTAACTACGGGAATTAATGCGTCATTTAACCGCATAAAACCACCGCCGTGTATATAATATCTGGGGTTTTCAACATCATCCAGCCGGTATGTAATTATGGCGCCGGCTATTATTTCTGTGTAGGGGCCCTGTTTGGTATAGTCTGCATGTACGGTGATATAACTATTATCCGTAGCCGCCATTTTTGCTCCGGCAGAATAAACCCATTTGGGTGTCATCTGGTTAACCCCATTGAGGTAAAATGATTTTTTTGCATTCCTGTTAAAATGGTGATAGGCTATGCCCGCAAAAAAATTGTTCTCCTGGTCTTGGCCCATTTGAGTATTGAAGCTTAACCCTGCCGTGCCATCAAAATAAGAATAGGATGAGTTAGCCAGCTCTTCTCCGCTACCTAGTCCGCTATTATAGTTGTTCCCGTCAAACTGGTTATTGGTGGTTACCTTGCTCATGTCAAACCTGCGTTGCACCGGGCCACCCATAAAACCCAAAGACAGGTACATATTTTTTTGATCACTTAATGATTTGTGATAATTAACTGCCGGTAAAATATGCGTAGAAGTTAAGGCAATGGTTCCTGCCTTATCGTGTAAAATCTGGCCGCCTATGGTAATGAAATCGGGACTATTGCCCACTTTTAATTTAAACTCGGCATTAATTGAAGTAGTTTGAAAAGGAACCGTTACACTTTCCCACTGCGTGCGATACACCGTCTGTAGGCGAAGGTCGCCTGAGAAAAGTCCGGCTAACGCAGGGTTACGCAAAAGCGGTGCCTCGTAGAATTGTGAAAAATGGATGTCTTGTGCAGATCCCGGTAAGGACAGGACCGTTATTATGCAACACAAAACAATGTGTACATAGGTTTTCATGTGTTTGGATTTAATTGCGCTTCAGATCAAGGGGCCACGCTTTAAAAACGAATGATTTACCTATTTATTTCGTTTGCAACCGATTCATTTTGCATAAAAAACCAAAAATAGAAATAATACGACAACGGGTGTAAAGAATACTTGCGGAGCATTGCTATTCAATTGATTACTTCAATGATACTAATAATGCTGAAAGTGTTTTGGCGAAATGTTTTGCTGTTTTCAGCGGCTACCTTCAACTCATTCAACCGTTGAATTTGCCGATATGCCTGTAAATAAAAGTAAATTGGACCTGGTGCTATGGTAGGGATAAAATGAATTTTCAATGCTCAAGGATTGTCCCTTGACCACCGTGAGCGCTATCGCATCAAGCCGTTCTGTGAGGAGCAAAGAGAATCCCCCTTGTTTTACTCAACTGGTGGACGGCGAACCAATGTGGGGTTTACAAGTGCGTTTTTGTGAAGAGTATGTGGTAAAAATCCCCTTGCTTATTCGACTGTTTGAGCAGATTTATTTTCTCACCTCGTTTCTTAGTTCTTCAATTTTATCTGTTGAAAGTTCTGTTGAAATTGAAATTAGATTGTTGTCCGCGCCATTTAAAATTAGCTTTTTAGCGATTTGGATTTTCTCCTCCCCTCTAACTTTAAATTCCGCTTCTGTTTGTAAAGTAAAGATTTCACTCGCTTTTAAATGCAAACTGTCCAGATAGCGATTGTATCCATATTCATCATCTTTTGGTAAACGCATAATGTCCAAAACTTCGCCTGCTTCTTTAAGTCCTTTTGCGTTGAATTCGTCTTTCACTTCACTGTTTTTCAGGAAGTAAATCCATTCGTCCAGAGTGTCTTTAGCTATGTCGTTGAATTGATTAACTTTTAGCAAATAATATTCAGGAAAAATATCCGACACATCTTCTTTTAAAAATGTTGTTTTTTGTTTGTCTGAAAGTGCTAAAAGGTCGTTTTGGTGAAGTCCTCTGAAATCTGTTTTTCCGGAATAAATATAATCTTCTCCTTGTCCGAGGTCAAAGTAAACAATATTGATAGAAATTACTTTTTTAATTTCCGAATATTTCTGTCCAAGTTTCAGGTTCTCTGAAATACTTTTTGAAACACCGTAAGCCATTCTATGGAAATAATCAATTTCGTAAGTACTTTGTATTTCAACTATTATGAGTTCGTGCTTTGAATTCTGTGTTAAAATATCAACACGATTGAATTTTTCATCTTCTGTTTCTTGATTTGATTCGCTCTCTAAAATGTATTCGATTTTAATATTGTCAAACAACAGCTCACTCAAAAAGCCTTCGAGTACAACGAAATTGACTTTGTTTCTCAAAAGTCTTTTTATTGCCCAGTCAAATCGTATTAGTTTCTTGGCCATGTTTTTCTGTAAATTTTCAACGCAAATTTACAATCTTTCTTTTTAACTCAAATCCAAACATTGTTTTGTCGGTCGTTTAAAAGTTGGGCCAGAAGAGCAGGGTAGGCCTACAGTTATGGAATTCATTGCTGTGTCTCTGTCCCAACCGCTGCTGTCCTGATCGCTATCGGATGCCTGCCTCATCAGGCCGGAAAGAGAATAAACAATAGTCTTTATTTAAGAGCCGTCAATGGCTCCAGAAGCTGTATAAGTTATAACCTAGCCGGTTTGCCCATTAGATTGCATGGTAAAAAACTCAGTAGACACATTTAAAGGTAAAGATTCTGTTGTTGCATTGTTGACGGCAATGAAATAGGTATCAGAATCTTCCTGGCATATATTAATTTCTATCTCTTTTGTAGTCCTCAAATAAAAGTCGAAAATTGGTTTTAAATCTTTCCTTGTTTCTGAAATAAAAACTGTTCCATATCGACTGTTGTGAAGAATTGATTGTATGGATATTCAACGTTTGTAATAAATTTCTTGAGCGTGGGGAAAAACAGGCTGTCGCTAACAACATATCTCAAGTTATGCATTAGCAAAGCCCCTTTAAAAGGCACAAAATGTTTAGAGATCTTAAAAGTAAACAAGCCAATACTTGTGGCAGACAGAGTGCTAATTCAAATTAAAATAATGTTTGAAACAACGCCGTAAGAAAAACGGTTGAAAAACTAGAAACATCAAAACAAAATTATTATTAAGTGTAGTAAAAAATGGTTTGTTACCGAGCTGAAACCAATATTTTTAAAATTATAGCCTTTTAATTTTTTGTAAGCAACAATTTGGAACGAGCCGGTTAATTCCTACGAGTCTCCAAAGTTTTTTTGCAGCGTTAAACAATCTTTATCGCACTAGCAAGTAGCATAAGTGATGAGATATTGCATAAGAAACAATACATCCAGGCAATTTATAATCTCCAAGACATAATGGGATATAAATGTATTGTGGGTATTTTCAAATCTGTCCGAAACAATCTTTCCATATACAAATTGGAAACTGGTTTCGAAATACACTGCATCTTAAAATACGAAAGGAAAGGACTTCTGTGTTTCATTTGGATTACTTTACGACTTTTAAAAACGTAAACATTTCCCAAAGAACCTTAAATTTTTTAATTACGATCTCCGGGTATAAATTCAAAAAAAAATCCCGCCATAAAAACGGCGGGATGCAGCAGTTGGTTTTGGTAAACAACTATTGTCTTATTGATCTTTAAATTTCCACGATGTCAGCAGATCTAACAAAATACCGGGAACTTAAATTTCAGGTAACTATGATATGCAATTGAAGATTGTAAAAGACACTTCAGTCATATGACAATAGCTTTATTTTAAATGCTGCTTTAAAAATATATTTTTTTATTTTTTACGTGATATTCTAATATATTTCCTTTTTTGACTTTGCAATGAACAATATGTGATTTAATTTTTCAGAACAAAGAAGAATTTATCTTGAAGTCAAAATGAAATATATCTGTGATAATTCGGTTAGGAGCGTAATAAATTATTTCTAAAAATTATTTTAAAAAAATTAGGTTAATTAAAAAAGCGGTGTATATTTGTACACGTTTTATGGCTCACATAAAATACGCTTCAAAAATCCCTAATACCTTCTAAAGAACTTCTCTTTAAAATTTCTTCCTAATTTTTCTTATTCTTACATTTTTGTAGGTTACATATTGATCCACTATATCTTTTGCATTTCCGCTTACTTATTTTTTAATTAATCTCTAAATCACAACGGAATGAAAAAGTTCTACACATTATTGATGACTGTATTATGTACAATAAGTCACCAAATTTCCAACGCACAATGTAACGGAGTAAAAGGTCCAAATTTATTAGGTGCAAAGGGCACTTTCAGTGCTCCATTTATTACCCCAAATCTTGCTGCCGCAGCATGTACAGTTTCAGGTTCAAATACATTTAATCCTACCGGAAATATCGGTAATGCCCTCGTTGGTTGTTCTACTTCCGGAGTAGCAATACCATGTTCAGATTATATTTATACCGCCGAAAACAGAGGCTTGCAACCTGAATTCAGGTACACTTTAATTAAAAATATTGGTGACGCAAACGGGGGTAATTGTATAAAAGGTGATTGGCGGGGAAAAGACCATACTGGTGACGGCGGTTATTTCCTTGCTGTTAACGGTGCTCCAAATAGCAATTCTAGTCCGGTTTTTTATAAGATAAAAGCTATTCCGGTTTGTATCGGAGCTACTTATGAATTCTCGGCGTGGGTGATAAACCTATTGCCAGGAAACGGTGTAAACGCTTCAAATCCTAATATATCGTTTAAAGTAAATGGTGTTACGATCGCTAATTCTGGTCTTATTGCAGGAACCAATACAGCAACCTGGATTAAAGTGGGCGGTTCTTTCAGTGCAACAACCAGTACTGTTGATTTGGAAGTAGTAAATGCAACTAGCGTAGCTTTTGGAAATGATCTAGGTTTGGATGATATTACCTTTAATGTATGTGAATCTAAAATTGCTGTCTTTGGTGGTTCCACTGCAAAATGCTCCGGCGATAATGTTACTGCCGATTTCGTAGTAACGGATAATTCTCAAACCAATACCTGGTACAAATGGCAGCAAAGCATTGATGGCGGTAATTCTTATGCTGATGTTACCACAGGTGCTCAGGCTACCTATATTGGTAACAGTTATACCCTAACTAATAATATTGGTATTGTTAATTCTTCAATGAATGGTTATAAATATCGCCTTGTTGTTTCAACTTCTCAATCTGCGCTTTCAACTCCGGATTGCACTTACTTTAATGATTTTACGTTAATTGTTGCTGATTGTGGACCACTACCCGTTCAGCTAACATCTTTTACGGGTCGTTATTCCAGCGGTAAAGCTTTGTTGGATTGGCAAACCAGTCAGGAAATGAATAGTGATCGTTTTGAATTATTTAGAAGTATAGACGGATTGGATTTTGTTAAAGTAGCAAGTGTTAAAAGTGCAGGGAATAGCAATTCCGTTAGAAATTATAGCTATCAGGATAATATCGCTGGTAATTCTGGTAACAATGTTTATTATCGTTTAAAGCAGATTGATATCGACGGTAAGGCAACGTTTTCGTCAGTGATTAAATTGTCTTTAGGTTCTAAAACAACATTTGAAGTTTTCCCAAATCCATTTACAAGCAACTTTACCGTTTCTTTTGGGGCAGCTAAAACTACTACTGCTAATTTAAGAATCCAAAATAGCGCCGGTAACCTTGTATATTCTAAAACTATCAATGTAAACAAGGGAAATAATTCAATTTTACTGAACAACCTTCCGACCTTAGGTTCAGGCGTTTATTATGTAACGATCTTTAATGAGGAATTAAACTTCAATGGGAAATTACAGAAACTGTAATCCTTTGACTTAAATGAATATTAAAAAGCTTCCTCATAAGGGAAGCTTTTTTAGTTTATTGTTAAATAAGACCTCCGCAAAGGGTGATGATAACCGTTTTCATCCTGTTAACCAATTTTCACCAATTTGGTAGGGTTTATTAATATTGATATTATGGAGTAGTCAATTGTTTAAACAAATTTTTTTATAAACGCTAAATAGTAAATTGCATCCAATTTAAAATCCATGTGGAGTATTTGTAAAAAGGAATTACACCAATTTTTTAGTAACCTCACCGGTTACATTGCCATCATTTTATTTCTTTTGGTAAATGGTCTTTTTTTGTTTGTGCTAAAAGATAGCAACATTTTTGATTTTGGATATGCTACACTGGATACTTTTTTTGAGTTGGCACCCTGGATCCTGATTTTTTTGATACCAGCCATTACGATGCGCTCTTTGTCGGAGGAATTTAAAACAGGTACTTTTGAGATTTTGCAAACGAGGCCACTCAGCAAATGGCAAATTATTGTTGGGAAGTATATCGCTATACTACTGGTAATAATTTTTGTAATTGTGCCAACCTTCATTTATATATTCACCATTAAAAGCCTCAGTGCCGGTGGGGGTATTGATAGTGGTGGGATATCTGGTAGTTATATCGGTTTGTTTTTTTTGGCAGCAGTATTTGCTTCAATTGGCTTGTGTTGTAGCAGCTTTACCAATAATGCTGTTGTTGCGTTTTTAATCAGTGCATTTGTGTGTTTGGTACTTTACTTTGGCTTTAGTGCATTGAGCAAATTACCAGTTTTTCAGGCAAAAGCGGATTATTTGATTGAAATGCTGGGTATCGACTTTCATTACCGCAGCGTGAGCCGGGGTTTGTTAGATAGTCGCGATGTTATTTATTTTGGTAGCCTGATTCTTTTTTTTCTTTTAATCACAGTAAAAAACCTGCACAAGCGATAAGTAAACTTTTCAATGAAATCACCTCTCAACAAAATATTTTATAGTAAGGTATGGTTGCCGCTCGCAATTGCATTGGTGTTCGTAATAAATTGGCTGGCGGCTACCTGGCATACCAGTATTGACTTTACTGATGAAAAGAGATTTACACTTTCTAACTCAACAAAAGCTGTTTTAAAGAATTTGGATAGTACGGTTGATATTACAGTATTACTTTCCGGCGATATCAAATCGGAATTTAAAAAGTTATCCAATAGCACAAGGGAATTACTGGAAAACTTTAAAAACTATGGAGGGAAAAATATTCAATACAAATTTGAAATTCCCGGAGAAGGTCTGGATGATTCTGCAAAATCGAAAGTATTTGAATCATTAATTCAAATGGGATTGAGGCCAACAAACCAAAAGGTACAATTGAAGGAAGGAGAGGGGAACAATAACCGCCAGATTTTCCCTGCTGCCATTGTAAATTACCATGGTAAACTGATTGCCATCGATTTGTTGCAGGGGCAGGTGCAGAAAAATACTTTTAATTCAACCGATATTCTCGATAAGCAATCGCTAAACAGCGCCGAGGCTTTATTAGAATACAAATTTGCCAACGCCATTCAAAAGTTAACGCAGCAAGAGGTGCCGTTGGTTGGGTATGCCTACGGAAATGGAGAACCTCCATATGGCTTTTTGCCTGTGAATGATGTGTTTGAAACTTTGGGCAGCAATTTTATCGTGGACACCGTCAACTTAAAAACGCAGCCTTTTATTTCTTCAGAATATGATGCACTTGTAATTGTAAAGCCTGTTGATAAATTTACCGATGAAGATAAATTTAAGCTGGATCAGTATGTAATGAACGGGGGACGATTGTTGTTTTTTATAGACGTTTTATATGCTGAAAGGGATAGCTTGCAAAACGGCGACCTCATCGCTTATGCAAGAGACCTCAATTTGAGTGACCTCCTGTTTCGCTTTGGCGTTAGAATCAATACTGACTTGATAGCAGATAAACATAGTGACGTAATTCCTGTTGAAGTTGGAAGTATTGGGGGTCAAAGCCAAAAGCAATTGTTGCCATGGCCTTTTTCACCTTTATTACAACCGGGATCAGAAAATGCTATTGTAAAAAATCAGGCTGATGTGGTGGCACAATTTGCCAACTCCATCGATACCGTAGAAGCAGCCGGTATTTCGAAAACAATTTTACTTGCAACCTCTAACAATTCCTACACCATGGCAACACCTGCCCGGGTTGAATTGAATAGTTTGCAAACACAGGAAGACATCAGTAAATACAATCGTAAGAATATTCCAGTGGCGGTGCTGCTTGAAGGCAAGTTCACTTCCCTTTTTGCTAATCGGGCAAGCCAAGCGCTACTTGATACGTTGGAAAGGTATAATCTCCCCTTTGTAAAGGAGAGTGCAGTGCCGGGCAAGATAATTGTAGTAAGTGATGCTGATATCGTTATAAACCAAGTTTCTGAAGCAATCGGTCCGTTGCCAATGGGCACTAATAAATATACAAGGGTGGGATATGCCAATAAAGATTTCTTTTTAACCTGTATTGAATATCTCGCCAATAAAAATAATATTCTGGAAGCTAGGGGAAAAGACTACACCCTTCGTTTATTAGATGTTAAAAAGGTAGAAGAAGAACGATTCTGGTGGCAGATAATTAATATAGTTGCACCCATTGCATTGGTATGTTTGTTTGGATTGATCTATCAATGGTGGCGAAGGAGAAAATATACAAAGTAGGATGAATAGTGAAGAACTAAAATAAAAGTAATAAAAATACAAATGGATAAAAATTTATTGATTTACCTGGTTTTTGGGGCAGTTATACTTATTGCGCTCGTATTTGACCTTGGATTGCTTAGCAAAAAAAACACTGTGATTACGTTGAAGAATGCATTGGTACAAACCATCTTTTGGGTTGCACTTGCCTTGGTATTCGGTGCATTTATATGGTTCGAAAACGGTGCAGAGGATGCACTTCAATATATTTCAGCCTATTTTTTGGAATGGTCACTTTCAATTGATAATATTTTTGTGTTTATTATAATCTTTGCGTTTTTTGGAGTAAAAGAAAATAGTTATTCAAGGGTATTATTACTGGGCATTTTAATGGCCATCATTTTCAGGATACTCTTTATTGCAGTAGGAAGCGAACTTGTTGCAAGGTTTGACTGGATCATGTATATATTTGGTGTTTTTCTTTTATATACGGGGGCTAAAATGTTTGCCAGTAAAGAAGAAGAAGAATTTAATCCGGAGGAAAACTGGGCGTTTAAATTGATGAAGAGATTCATGCATACTACTAACGAAGAACCAAATGGACGATTTATAATAAAGAAAGGAAATAAAACGTATTTTACCACCCTTTCAATGGTAGTAATTATGCTTGGATTAATCGATATTGTATTTGCGATTGATTCTATACCAGCAGTATTTTCGATTATCCCAGACCCCAGTAAAAAATTACTCATTTATTCTTCAAATATTTTTGCAGTACTTGGATTAAGAAGTTTATTCTTTCTGTTGAGAGGAGCCGCAAGCAAGTTCGATTTTTTACAGCAGGGCATCGCCATAGTTTTAGTATTTATCGGTTTAAAAATGTTAGTAGCAAAATGGGTTCATATTCCTGTTTGGATATCTCTGTTAATGATCGTTTTTTGTATCAGTGGTTCCATTGTGTATTCAATCTATCACAAAAGACGAGGAACACCTGATGAAGTTGGAATTTAATATTACCGAATCAAAGCCTTAATAGATTTTTTTAAAATATTATAGGTTGTATTGTGTTGTAAAATATGGGAAGCTTACAAAAACCTCAAGATCATTTTGATTTAGGTGTATTTACCTTGCACAAAGCATGAGATTATCTCGGTGTCCGCTTTAGTCTTTATCGATGTTGTTAAAGTATAAGACAACAAGAAAAATTCTTGCCACAACAGTTACGCATGCCGTAATTTAAAGTAACAATACTGAATGGTATCTTGTTAGAAAATATTTAAAACACTATTTTGAGTTACCTGGTTTCACAAATTGGAAAAATAGTAAGTGGGCAATTTCTGGTATACAGAAATTCAGCCGCTGCAATAGAACATCTTTTATTGGATAGCCGTAAACTATTATTCCCAGAAACGTCCCTTTTTTTTGCCTTGAGCGGACCGAGGCGCAGTGGTAATTTATTCATTAAAGAGTTGTATCATAAAGGCGTAAGAAATTTCATTGTAGATCGAAGTAATTCAATTGATGATCTTTCCACTTTCAAAGGTTCCAATTTTATCCAGGTCAAAGATGTCTTGGAGGCACTTCATTCACTGGTTGCCTACCACCGGCAGCAATTCAATATTCCTGTAATTGGCATTACCGGTAGCAATGGTAAAACCATTGTAAAAGAATGGCTGTACCAGTTGTTGCAAGATGACTATTCAATTGTTCGCAATCCTAAAAGCTACAATTCGCAAATTGGTGTTCCACTTAGTGTTTGGCAAATGAATGCAACACATTCACTCGGTATTTTTGAAGCGGGCATTTCACTGCCAGGCGAAATGCAGCAACTTCAAAAAATCATTCAACCAGATATAGGCGTATTTACCAATATCGGCGATGCACACAGCGAAGGATTTTTAAACATCCAGCAAAAAGTAAATGAAAAACTTACGCTTTTTAAACGCAGCAGTGTACTCGTTTATGAAGCCTGCAATCCGGATTTAAACGATGGCGTGAATGCATTTACCACTAATGTGAGAGAAGGTGATCACTTTTCGCTTTTTGCATGGAGTCGCACACAGACTGCCCCTTTACAAATTACTTTGATAGAGAAAAAAAATGGACACACTGTCATCGAAGCATTAGAACAGCGATCATCCAATCAAGGTGATCCCATTTCTATCAGCATCCCTTTCACGGACGATGCCTCCATACAAAACGCCATTACCTGCTGGTGTGTAATGTTGTACCTGCAAAAGGAGGCGGCTATAATAAGTAAAAGAATGTTGCAATTGCGTGCAGTTGAAATGCGGCTTGAGTTAAAACAAGGGATTAATAATTGTTCTGTAATCAACGATAGTTATAGTGCCGACATTAATTCATTAACGATTGCTTTAGATTTTTTAGTACAGCAACAGCAGCACCCCAACCGAACACTAATATTAAGTGATATTTTGCAATCAGGGAAAACCAGCGCTGATTTGCACAGGGCAGTTGCCGCTATTTTACAGCAAAAACACGTCAATCGTTTTATAGGAATCGGCCCCGAAATGTTTAGGAACAGAGCAGCTTTTAACAACGTTCCTCAAAGCCTTTTCTTTGCTTCGATAGCCGAATTTATGAAGCAGTTTTACTCCCTGCATTTTTACAATGAAACCATTTTGTTAAAAGGTGCCAGAGTATTTGAGTTTGAGCAAATCAGTCATTTGCTGGAAGAAAAAGTACACCAGACCGTATTGGAAATAAACTTAAATGCGGTTACACATAACCTGAAAGCCTATCAACAATTATTAAAGCCCGGGGTAAAATTGATGGCTATGGTAAAGGCTTTTAGTTATGGTAGTGGCGGTTTTGAAATAGCCAATTTGCTACAGTTTCATAAAGTAGATTATCTGGCAGTAGCTTATGCCGATGAGGGGGTCGAATTAAGACGGGCAGGCATTACATTGCCCATTCTTGTATTAAATCCGGAGGAGACTACTTTTGATGTTCTACTCCAATTTAATCTTGAACCGGAACTATATTCCTTTAGCATTTTATCCGCTTTCGAAAAATATTTGCAACAATCCGGTTTCAATAATTACCCCGTTCATATTAAGCTGGATACCGGTATGCATCGCCTTGGGTTTGAAGCCAAAGACCTGTCTGTACTGGCTGGTATTTTGCAGGCAACAACAATTTTTAAAGTACAATCTGTTTTTTCACATTTTGCTGCCAGTGATGCACCGGAATATGATGCTTTCACAAAATTACAGGCCGATGATTTCCTGCGTGGATGTGAAGTGTTGCAAAAGGCGTTGGGGTATACTTTTATCCGGCATATTTCCAACACATCTTCCATACATCGTCATCCCAATTATCAATTAGAGATGGTACGCCTCGGAATAGGGCTGTATGGTGTAGGTGGTAATGCGTTGATGCACGAAAAGCTTAAAAACGTAAGCACATTAAAAACAACCATTTCGCAAATCAAACATGTAGCGTCTGGTGAAAGCGTAGGGTATAACAGGAAAGGAGTAGTAACCAAAGACTCCGTGATTGCCACTGTACGAATAGGATACGCAGACGGTTACCCAAGGATACTAAGCAATGGGGTAGGTAGCATGTGGGTGAAGGGTAATCTTGTGCCGGTAATCGGAAATATTTGTATGGATATGACGATGTTAAATATAACTGGTACCAACGTTAAGGAAGGGGATGACGTTGTGGTATTTGGCGAAGTATTACCAGTGAGCAAACTGGCTAATTGGGCCGGCACCATTCCGTATGAAATTTTAACAGGAATATCACAAAGGGTGAAAAGGGTGTATTATGAGGAATGATTAATATGCAATGAGCAATAAACAATGTGCAATAATCAATGAGAAATAAGCAATAAGCATTTAGCAATGAGCAATGAGTAATGAGTAATGAGCAATAATTAATGAGCAATGAGGAATGAGTGATGAGCAATGAGCAATGAGCAATAAGCAAAAAACAATAGGCAATAAGCAATGAGTAATGAGCAATGAGCAATGAGGAATTAGCAATTAGTGATGAGTGATAAGCAATGAGAAATAAGCAATAAGGAATAAGCAATAGGCAATGAGCAATAAGAATAAGCAATAAGTAATGAGAAATAAGCAATTTGAAATGAGCAATTAGTGATGAGTATTGAGCAATGAGTGATGAGCATTAAGCAATGAACAATGAGTGATAAGTAATGAGTGATGAGTAATGAGTAAAAAGTGAGTCTCAGATTCGGGGTTATACTCATCAGCTTTATAGACGTTGATTCCAATTTGAGGAAGCAGGAATATGAAATCTTTAAAATATACAATCGTGTAGTATCCATAAATATCGGACCAGTGCCACAAAACAATCAACCAAGAACTCCCTTCAACCATATTCTATTATATTTGCCAATATTATGAAAGCAAAACAAGTTATATTCATTATTTTACTGGTAGTAATTGCCGATCAGGTACTTAAATTTTATATTAAGACCAATTACTACATGAGCGAACACCACAACATTTTAGGCACATGGTTTCAGTTGTATTTTGTAGAAAACGAAGGCATGGCGTATGGATGGAAGTTTGGTGGCGAAGCCGGTAAAATGGTACTTACCTTATTCAGATTGGGTGCCGTTATTTTTGGCGTTTGGTACCTCGGTAGTATCATTAAAAAAAAGCAACATGGCGGCTTCATTATCTGTGCCTCACTTATATTTGCAGGAGCGCTGGGCAACTTAATAGACAGTATGTTTTATGGGATGATCTTTGAAGAAAGTGTACAGGGAAGCTTTACAGTTGCCAAAGCATTTCCAGCCCATGGGTATGCAGGGTTCCTTCATGGTAAAGTAGTAGACATGCTTTATTTTCCCATTATTAAAGGCGTTAATTTCCCTGATTGGGTTCCATTTTGGGGAGGTGACGAATTTGAATTTTTTCGCCCCATTTTCAATTTGGCAGATGCTGCCATCTCAACCGGCGTAATTACTATCCTGGTATTTCAAAAAAGATTTTTTACCCAGCATGACGATAAGGGAAAACATAGCACCATTGAAACGGGGGCCGTAGTAAATGACAATGCGCAGGTTCAATAA
>JBGSMI010000285.1:0-22150 GCA_041740215.1 Ferruginibacter sp. | reverse complement strand
TAGGTAAAGGCTTAAATTTATTTGCAGTTTCTAATAACACACTCCCACCTAACGAATGGGAGAAGGCTATACGTTCCTTAGTGTTAAATGTCAGCGTAGCAAATTTCCTATATGCTTCAATAGCGTCCTCATTTAATCTTGATATACTTGGTTTGCCTGTGCTACTACCAAAACCAGTGTAGTCAAATACAAAAGAAGAATATCCTTTGCTTAAAAGGTAGGCTTGCAAAGGTCGCCAGTCTGAAAGGGTTTCTCCATTTCCGTGAAGTATGAAAAATGCAGGTGCTTTGCTATCATTAGATACCCAATTTGCATAAAGAGTTCTCCCATTAAGTTCAAGTTTTATTCGCTCAACGGGTAAATTGTCGTTGGTGAATTTCTTTTCTGGATATAAAGCAAAAATTTTGGGTTCAATTTTTTTAAGGTTACTATCCCGAGATTTCTCTAATGTTGTTTGTCGAGAACAAGAAAGGAGTAGCAACAAACCAATGGCATTAATATATTTATTCGTTTTTATTTTTTTGATTGCCTACGCTAATCTGGTTTCCCCGCCTTCAGCGCTGTAGGCTTATCGCTGCGGGGCAGGTCGGCTTATCCGGTTTTTTAAATGCAGAAATCGTCAATTCTTTAGTCTTTGTGTTGTTAGCGAATTTGAAATAATCCAAATATTTACAATTTTATTTTTGTCAAATTCATAAATACGTGCTGAATAAAATGGCTCACCCCAACCTGTGATTTTCTCTTTCAAAATAGCTTTGTTGCCTATAATATATATATCAAATATCTCGGCTTTATTTTTCGGATATTTAGCAAATGTTTTTGAATGACGAGAAATCAAACCATCTGCGGTTGAGTCTCGAAGTGTATTCGGAAACTCGTAAACTTTTACGCTGTCGGAAAGTGTCTTTTTTTCGCCGATCCAATCTCGCTGATTGTATGTCGCAATTTTATCGGAAATAATTTTTCTCATAGATTCTTCAGAGGTATTTGAAGGCTTTTGGCAAAAAGCTATTGTCCAACTCATTGACATTAATAAAAGGGCAGTTAGTTTTTTCATTTCCTAAGTTTTTTTTATAAATTATTGCCTACATTAAATGGTTTTCGGCATTCCCTTTTTATTTAGTTTCAACGCTTTCAGAGTTTCAAACTCTGACAGGGTTATTTACATATTTATCTAAACTTCAACCATCGTTACCATCATTACTTGCTTTTCCACATCCTTTTTATCTAAAGCAGCCACCCTTTCTACTTGCTTATTAATGTTTAAAAACTGTAGCAGCAACCAGGCAAACCCAATCATAATTGCAAAAGCAAAAAGTGTAAATTGCCAACTGAAATTTTCTTTTATCGGACCTATTAAAGCAGCTAAAGAAATTTGTCCAAGATTAGCAATGGTCATATACAACGCAAATTGACTTGCAGAAATTTTTTTCCAACAGCATTGCATAGCAACAGCAAAAACACCAATGCTGGCAAAAGTGTAAAGTATATTGTGCACAATCATAAATGCATAAATAAAAGTCTTATCGCTCCAATAATTTTTTGAAAATGACAAAACCGTTATGAAAAACACCAACCCGAAAAAATAAATATTTATCATTGTTTTTTTGCCAAATTTTTCAATTAAAACGCCGCCTAATAGCATACCTACAATACCACCTATTAATTTGGCTGTGGCATAATATTGGGAGTATTCCACATTTGTCCAGTTAAGTTCTTTTACCGTAAAAATGGGTAGCAATGTGCCAATATATTTAAAGCTGCCGAGGCCAATAAAAATCAGGAAAGCAAGCAATAAAGAATTGCGTAAACTAAAAACGCGGTATAATGATTTAAAAATATCAGCAAAACTGTTTAGTTGTAATTGTTTGGTTTCTGGTGATGCTGCGCCAGATGTCCAAGGCAAAATCTTTTCGCCTTGTCGTTCTCTTAAAAAAATTGGCACAAGCATAATTATACCTATTACAACCGCAGGCATGAGCATAGCAATGGTAAAGTCATATTTATTGAGCAACCAGGTTCCCAATGCGAGCGAAGTAGAAACAGCAATAATCATTGAACCCCACATGAGCCCGTTAGCTCTTGCTTGTTGGTTTTGAGGAATGATATCAACCGCCATTCCATCGGTAGCCACATCTTGAAAAGACGAAAAGAATGTAACCACAAAACCAGCTAGCATCAATTGGTTTAAATTATTTAAAGGGTCTGGCACATAAGCCATAAAAATGCAACTTACCACTAACCCTATTTGCCCCAAAATTATCCAAGGTCGTTTACGCCCCATGGGCAAATAAGTATAACGGTCCATGAGTGGTGCTACTACAAATTTAAAACCCGGAGGTAGGGCAACAACTACAGCAAATGCAGCAATTTCACTTGCTGTTTTGCCATTCATTGCCATCCAGGCAGGTATGCCAAAAAATAACATTCCAATGGGTATGCCTTGTGCAAAATACAAGGCGATAAAATTGAAATACCGTAGAATTGTATTTTCGGAGAGTGAGGATAAGGTTTTGGTTTGCATAGAATTATTTCATTTTACTTAAGTAGAATAATTATTTAAAGTCTCTTTAACAGGTCGAAAATGAATTTCTAAATCGGCTGTTGCCAAATTGTTTTTATAAATAATAATTGGTTTTTCTAATGGTTCCTGATGATTGAGCATCGCATTTAGATCTGAAATTTTATAGGTTTCGCTTGTCAACAGATAATCTTTTCCGTGTAATCCCATTGTAGTTGCGGCTTTGTACGTTGCAAAAGCAACATCTTCAACATCTACAATAGCAAATGAAACATCGTTGTCATACAAAGCTTGTATAAAATCGTCTGGTGCAATTTTGTTTTTGATTAAATACTGTAAACCGCTAGAGGTGCTATCTTCTCTATTGGACATTGATTTTCCCATAACCGTTACGGGCGAAACGGAACTAATTTCAAAAGATAAATCAGGATTTTCTTTGATGAATTTTTTGACCACTTGGTTTGCCATAAATTTGGCTTGGCAATACGGATGACTTTCGGAACTTGTAAATCGAGTGTCGTTTTCATCAAAAGTATCTGTGAAATTTTTATTTCCCGCTGGCATTGGAAAATTAGTGTTCCAAGCCGCTACCGAAGCCATAATAACTACTTTTTTAATTCGGGGTGATTGGCTAACTACGGCAAGAAAATTTTCGGTTCCTTTTATAGTTGGGTCAAATAATTCGGTTTGTACATCTTCAAAATTTAATATAAAAGGCGTTCCGCTGTGAATAACGATATCACAATCGGATACGAAATTGTATAACGCAGTTTTATCCATAACATCCATTCCGGATATCTGCAAATTATCAGAATGGTCTAACGCCATTAAATGTTGGTATTTATCTTCCTGGGTAATATCTGTTGCTGAAACTTTTACAGCAAAATTATGGTCTAAAAATGCCTTTGTGATGTAGCTTCCAATGAAGCCAGATCCTCCGATGATGCCAACTGTTTGCATGTTTATAGTTTTTATTGTTAAAAATGTTTGTTCTTTAGTAACACTGCTCAAGCCTTTATTAAATTTTAATGACGCTATTTGTATTATTTGCATGACAACTTATTAGTGATCAACATTCCTCTTTTTACATTGTCATTGAGGAAACCACCATGGCGATCAGCCGTGGCTTTCCGAAAACTTTCGGTACTACCATCTGCCGATAATTTGAAATGCACCTGCTTTATGGGCAATTAAAATTCATTTTTTAAAATAACTATCTTTGTTTCACAATCAACGAATCATGGCAACAATAACCAGTCTATCACAACTTGATCCAAAAGGCACCTATTCTTATGCAGATTACCTTACCTGGAAATTTGAACAGACACTTGAGGTAATTAAAGGGAAAATTTTTCCAATGTCTGGCCCAAGCCGTATTCATCAAAAAATATCCTGGCAGCTCAGTGGCACTTTCTTTAATCATTTCAAACAGCACCGATGCGAAGCTTATGCTGCTCCTTTTGATGTGCGCTTGTATGATAAAAAGAAATCGCAAAAAGCAGATAAAGACATCTACAATGTGGTGCAACCCGATCTTTGTATTATCTGCGATTTATCAAAACTCGACGACCGGGGCTGCCTTGGTGCTCCCGATTTGATTGTTGAAATTCTTTCACCCGGCAACTCCACCCGTGAAATGAAAATAAAAAAAGAACTCTATGCCGAATCCGGCGTGAGGGAATACTGGATTGTTGATTACAACCATGAAACCCTTACTCAATTTAGTATAGAAGAGGATGGTAACTTTGGAAGACCACTTATTTTTACAAGCGAAGAAGCGGTACCCTCTGTTATTTTCCCCGATTTTACCCTAAATCTCCTTGCCTTGTTTCCTGCTCCTCCGGCAGAAGATTAATTGTTACGAACGTTACAATTTGTTGCAAGTGATATTTTTTTTCATGAGTAAAGTTGCTGTTCAATTTTCTTTTGCTGCCACATAAGCTATTTTCATTTCTCCCTGCAATGAAACAGCAGGTTTTAAAAACCTTTCCCTCATTTTCATAAATGGTTTTTCAATACTGTAATGCAGCAGTAAGGAAAATGCCACACAAAAAAACATGCAAAGCACAAACATCAAATTACTGTCGTTGGCTATACCCCACTCAACAAAAAGTTTTTGCACCATTAAAATAACACCCATGTGAATGAGGTAAAGCGAATAAGAGAGTCTTGCAATCATGGATAACACGGCTGATTTCCATTTGTACAAAAAACTGCCGGGCATAATTGCACCAAGTACCAGGCATCCAAACCCAAGAGATACTAATGGAAAACCAATAATAGACCGGCCAAAACCATACGGGTTTTCACAAACAAAACAGGCAATGACTAACAACAGAATACCTGCTGCAATTATTCCATTTGCATACTTCGTTAACCGTGCAAAAGCCGCAGGTAAGTAATTATATAATGCTGCAATGCCAACGCCTGCCAGCAATCCATCTAAACGGCAATAAGTGGGATAGTAGATGGTGGATACCCACAATGACCTGTTATCAGTTCCATTAGTTTGAGGAAGATATATATTGTAATAACTGTTTAATCTTAACAGTAACCCGGCTATAAACAATGCAAGCAGCAAAATGCCTGCTTTTTTAAACCAGCCATTTTTGAGCAGGAATAAAAGTGTTACCGGAAGCAGCAAATAAAAATGTTCTTCCACACAAAGCGACCATACTACACCAAATCCACGATGTGTTTCAAAGTTGGCTGCAAAATTTTGTGTAAAGGTTAAAAACTTCCAGAGGGGGGGCATTAATTGCGGGGCGCTTAACACCGGAAAAATAACATACAGTGCCAGCACAAAATAATAAACAGGAAGAATGCGGAAGAACCGTTTGATATAAAATTCCTTCATTGAAAATGAACCTTCTTTTTTTATTAGTGCAAACAGTTGCGATGAAATTAAAAAGCCGCTCAGCACAAAAAACAAATCAACACCCGTCCATCCAAATTTCAATACATCAGGAAACCATTCAGGATGCGGAAACCACCTTGGGTAATGAAAAAGAATAACCATGATAACGGCTAAAGCTCTTAAAGTATCGAGCCCATCATACGTTTTATGTACTTGCGGTTGCAAACTGTTCGTCATTGTTTTGATTTTTTAGTTGATGCTGTCTTATGATTTTGGTTCATTACTTTGTTATAGCTTTTGTTAACACGAACAGGGTAGATAGCGCCTGGGTATCACTGGTTTATTTATGATGATGACTGCTGTTTTTATAGTGTTCTTTCAGGAGGTCAATTCCATAATCACCATCAAAATCACGCCACACGGTATGCACATGATTGGCATTATTCTACGTATTGTCCAGCTCAATTAAAAACGTTTTGCCCTGTACTCTGTAGTAATGCGGTTCTCCCAACTTTAAGCTGCCTGCCCATCCAAACTTTATTCTATTAAAATCTTCTGATACAATTCTTTTCATTCTTAATTGATCAATTTTAGGCGGCATGCGAGAAAGATAAATTACTATCAGTTGATTTAAAACGTGCTTTTGTTCGTAGGTAAGGTCTTTTGCCATGATACCCGCTGTGTCAAAAGGCACAACCTTTGGTGAAGCTTTTGTTACGATATCTGCAAATGCTTCTAGCCTGAATACGGCTTTCAACTTTTGTTCCCGTGTTAATGCGTTTACCAGTTTAAATCCAAGTTGTTCTTCTTCCTTAAATAACTTTTTTTCTTTGCCTTCACCATTCGTTCTTACAGCAGGATAAACTCCAAAAAAGAAGGGAGCAAAAGCCAATTGATTATTTACAATGGTATAATTAAGTGCAAGGTGATGCCCGCTAAACTTCCAACCCCATGTTTTGACTTTCCCAGGATTGCCATAGAAGGCTACAAAATAATTTTCAGGGATACGACCTTTGCTATTCGGCTCGAGTTCTTTCAATAAATACTCGGTATTCATAATATCCTGAGCCTTTTTATAACCAGTTCTGCTCAAATAGGTCTTGAGCAATTTGTAAATGTTTTGTTTTTGAATACTGTTTAATTCTCTTACAGCAATTCCCTGCCTTGCAACTGCAGAAGCAGGAACATAATGCCAATCATAGCGTGACATTTCATCAAACAAAAAAACAGTTTTACGCTTTTGTACACTATCTAATGAGTTAATAAATTTTTTGGCTATTAATGAACCGTTGCTGTTATGCTGCGATACAGCATAAAAAGGCAGAAGAAGCAGGAAATAAAATAGTTTCATAATAAAATAGGTTGAGGAGTATGCTTGTCGCTTACATTGCTAACTCCGTTTAAACCTGCTCTTCAAAGTCTCCAGACTTTGAAGCTGTATGTATTCTGTCTCCGATACGATAATGAATAAAACAGTTTGAAACTGTTTCTTTAAAACTGCGAAATATAGGGACTTTGCTGAGCATGATTTTATGCAGAGAGAGAGAGCTAAAACAAACTGTTTTAACAGTCTCTCAAAAAGTTTATGTTTATTTTGAATCGTCTTTATAAAATGTAATAGTTGGGGCGTCCACTACGCCAGCCTGTTCCATTAATTTTTTAAGTTCAGGGCTTGCTGACCTCGCTTTTGCTTTGGCCATATCTGTAACTCCAAATACAATGTGAACCATGTTGGGGTCGTCTTTGCCTTTGCCCAAAACTATATCTTCCCATCCATTGGCTGCTCTTGTTGCCGGCCCTTCGCTATCATAAACTTTTACCCAAGCATCAAAATCTTTCACTTTTAAGGTAAACTCCTGTAAAACTCCACCGGGTACTCGTTTTCCCGGATTGAATCTTATTATGCTCCAGAAATTTATTACAGGCTTAGTAGTTACCCCTAACTTATCCATTACATCTTTTAACCTGGGGTCGGCAATAAATGCTTTTGCTTTAGCCATATCAGATGATGCTAATACTACCTTTATATCATTTGGTTTATCCGCAGATCTTTCAACTGCAACAAATGATAAGCCACTTGCATTTCTTGCTACTGAGTCAGCATCAAAACCTGGCCGCCATTGAATGTAATCTTTTACAGTATGATAAATAGTTACTACATCCATCGGCAGCGTAGGGCCGTTTATGGCAGGCTCATTTGCGATTGTGGTTGCAGTGTTTTTGGTTTCTGCATCAGTAGTTTTTTCGCTACCACTATTGCAAGAAGCAATACCAAACGATATACCCAAAGCAAGTAATAAATTAATTTTTTTCATTTTATTTAATTGAAATTTTGATTGCCTGCTCTAATCGTTTTTCGGCTAACCCGTTTTTTAACGTTGGAAGGGTTCAAAACCCTGCCGACGTTTCATTTTACATTATCCGTCCGTTTGATATAATTGCTCACCCACTTACGAAGTAATATCGATTAGTGGAAGCACGGTAGGACGGGCTGGCGTAACACCATTTTTTATGAGAATGGGTACCAGCGTTTCAGCAAATTCATTTAATGCTTCTTCTGATTCCCATACATCTATGATTAACAAACCATCGGTTTGTTGAGCAACTACACGATTCAAGTAAGCTGGATCTTTCAATTTCCCTGCGGCTTCAAGGTCTTTAATTACCTGGCTGTATTGTTCAGCAGTATAGCCAACAACATTAAATAGAGCAACAATTTTTTTCATTTTGATTTAATTTAAATTTTAATGCCTACTCTATTTGGTTTTCGGCTAACCCGTTTTAATTATTTCTTTTTCCAGCTTAATACAATTTCAGTTATAAGTAGTGGTATTGTCCAAGAGAGCCAAATTATTGTGGGTCCTCTTTCCTCAAATGCTGACATTAGATTTTTTACAATCGTTAGATCATTGAGCCAACGAAAAGTAACAAATGCAAAAGTCACCACATAACTCCGAATCATCCATTCCTTGTGTTGAAGAATACGTCTTCTCATTACTGAAACATAAGCCATCGTTGCTGTTGTAATCCATGCAAAAGCCAAACTTTGTAAACCAAAAGCCCATGAAAAATTTACCCTGTATGCACTTGTCCACGCTAAATAAGTTGAACTGATGGTGCCAATAAATATTGCAGTTAAGTAGATGCGCCCCATCCATCTGTGGGTGGTCATAAATTTGTTTCTGAATGTTTTCGAAAATTGGAATGGCCCAATGACCAAAGCTATAAAGCCACCGGAAATATGCCCGATGAGCGGCCACTTAAAATCCCAATACCTACCGAAAGTTTCTTTATCAAAACCGAAATAAGGCAAGGCATCTTTTACAATAAATCTTCCGGCAAATAAAAAAAGGAACAAAACAATTCCAAGCGTAAAAAGTGAAGTTGGTTTTTGTAATAGCTGAAGGTTATTTGTTTGTGCCATAATTATTGTTTATCTGGTTCATCATTAAAATAATTGCTAAGCTGGCTTTTCAAAGTCGTCGTATCAAAGCCATGATTTCTGTATTCACGAACCATCTTCCTTTCTAATTCCTCAAATGAAAGACAAAACAAACCCCATCAATTTTTTTATTATGATGAGGTTGTTTATCTATCAACATGGAGAATGGGTTATTTTAATCAGTAATGTCTACCAGTTCCCAAAGCTCTTGTGCTACAATTTCTCTAAGACTCCACTGTTTAGTACGAAAAGCGTTATAATCATCTTTAGGATATGCTTTTTTAAAGTATGCGGCTAAATCTACTTTTCCGCTTGCCCATGTCAGCGCCTCATCCATTGTAGAAAACGTAAAACCAATAGTGAAATCGCTTGCCCCATCAATATTGGTAGCAAAAGTTCGTTTCCATACATTCCATCCTTTTATTTTTCCATCTTTCATAGCCTCTCCCACTGAAAGCTTTGCTGTTTCAAGCATTTTCTCGTAAGCTTCCATATTGGCAGACGTTACTTTTACTCGAGAGAGCATTACATAATCACCTGTTTTTATTGAGTTGCCTACACCAAACCTAAAGCTGTATAAATCACGAGCTACCACTGTGCGTAAGGTGTTTAATGAGGTTAATGTTTCTATCATTTCTTTTGCAGAAAGTTCTTTCATCGGAGCATCCCATGGTCCCCAATCTTTACGGGATTCCATTTCTTTTCCGCTTGGAAACACCGTAAGCGTTGCATAATTAAAATCCATGCTGCTGCCGCTAGGAAGTACCCGGCGGTACAATTGATAACTGTTAATGGTTTTGCTTGCTTTGAGGCCGTTGTTTACTTTCTTGATCGTTTTCATTGCATCTAAATAGCTATCTCCCATGCCTGCATGTACTTTTACAAAATTCACTTCGCCGTATGGGTTTTGGGCAAAAGCTGTTACGGCAGTAGTTACAATGGTAATAACAAGTGCCAAGAGTTTTATTGACTTTTTCATTTTTTTTAATTTTATTGGTTGTTTAATTTTTTTATTGACTGTAATCGAGTTATGGTGATAAATCACTTTAAGTGTTCTGCTAATTGAGAAGTTTCCTCTTTTTGTAAAAGTTTATTATTGCTTTTTATCAGCAGTCGTTACCTTTATTATTTTTGCAGATGCATCAGCCCGCTGGTATTATTTTGAACCCAGGTCTTTCCGCAGAAAAAAGCATTTCGCTCCAAACATTATCTACACAATCACCCATTTGATCAAGGTAATCATCATAAGAATCTTCTCCGTTTACTCCTTCAAAAGTTCCTTTAAATGGTTTGCGAAAGCCTTGTGCTTTTTCTTTGAGGCCCTGCTTATATCTTGTAACAATTGTAAACTGTGAAGGCCCGGAAGAATTGGCTGCATATACAGCAATGGTAGAGCCATCGGCTACCCAGCCTGCTTTTAATTTTTTAATCAGATTTCTAACCTTTAAATTTTTACCAACTTTAGGATAGATATGTGCAACAGCAATTTTGTCGGAAAAATCACCGGGTGCAATCGTACTCAGCGAATCCTGGTAAACTGAATAGCTAACGCTTATCCGGTCGGTTAGATAGATGACCACCTTTTTTCCAATCCAATTTATGCTCAGCGCCCATGTCTTCCCTTCAATCCAATGCAGCCCAGCTTGATGGCCCTTCAGAAATTTGAAAGCCACCTGCATCCTCGCCCGATTGGATAGCAAAAACCCTCCAGTAAGTATCGCCGCTATGGTACTTTTGTGCATGGGCAGCTATTACTTTTTCAAACTCCAGCAGTTTGTCCGTTTTTGGAAATACCCGGCGGGCGGTGAGTACATTTTTGCTTTGGCTCATTCCTATAAAAGGGCAGAGCAATAACAGAAGAATAAACATCTTCATTGTAGATAGAAATTTGTTGTACATGTTGGTTTGATTTAGTTGTAAAAAAACTGGATTACAATAATTAAAAAAGAAATTTTTGGAAATTGTATTCACCATTCAGTGACTAAAATTTATTCTATTTTTTCGCCTTCATTTCCTCCAATATATTTTTTCCAGTAGCCTTTATTATCACACTTCTGTCGTAATAAGTAATGTACCGGTCAATTTTTTTATCGGCATTAAAATGAATAGCAAAATTCATTCGCAGTGCAACTGGCTTTCCTGCAAAAACCATTTTGTTGGAGAAATAAACAAAGTCGTAATTGCCCATTAGTGCACCGCCTTTGGGCTGTTCAGTTACATTCAGTGGAAAATGATTAAACTCCGTCATTGTCATAGATTCAATACCGGATTTTTCTTTCCAGCCCTTCCACCAGCCTACTACGGCGGCTTTTCCTTCCAGTTTGGTACGGGTATCTATATCACCATCGGGAAAAGTGTACATCACATTATCTGCAAGGGTAGCTTCCCAGGCATCAAATTCAAATTTTGCCAAATGGTTCAGCGATTGTTCGGTTAGCGCCGTGTATTCAACCGGCGCTATGGTGAAATTTGGATTGGTGATTTGAGCCATGGCCGGTGATGATGTTTCTGCCTCTTCTTTTGCTATAGTTTCGTCTTTTGCAGGAGTGGCATTGTTGCAACCAGTGGCAAATATTACAGCCAATAAAATTGCTGTAGTTGAATTGAGCCTGTTCTTTTTCATGGTTTTTTGTTTTTATGTTGTTTTAAAAGATTGACATACAAAAATTACCATAGAAAACGGATAACTAGAAAGCCACTTAAACCTACATAATAGGTTTAATATATAGTAGTGATTGCGGACGAATAGCTGGTAATACTGTCCGAAGTTGTGGTTTTATTTACCGGAGAAAATCTACAGCGTCTTCAAAAAAGAACATTTCTAAAAAGTTGTCTTGGATTTTATGGTTTTGCCAGTTGTATTGTAAAAGCAATTTATCAAGATGCAGAGCGTATTCAGTTTAATCAAGGTGTTTTTGACTGCTCCTTTTAGCTATTGTCTGGCCAAATTAAATTTTGTTTAATGCTTCCAACACCAGGTAGTATTAATTGTAGTAGCGTCATTATTAATAGCATCATTTGCTTTAGCATTACATGCTATAGCATCACTTGCTTTGATGCTATGTGTAGTTTTGCTATGGAGGCTGATGCTATTGTTATACATTTTTTAAGAGTTGATGCTGCATGTAGAAATACTATTGGCAGGTATTGTATAGATGATTTAGGCTTTGCATTAATAGCAGTATGAACGAACTTACTCATTGTAATTTTTAAAAATTCAGCCACATTTACCATTAATATGGATGTTTATTTTACTACAAAACATGAAATTTATCCTGTCATATCAGGTGTATTATTCTGTCAATTTGAGAGGATAATGTTAGATTTGTGACAGGATAATAATATGGATACAAAAAGACAAATAGAGATATTGGGCATAATCTTAGCAAATGAAGCTATAGGTATTACGGCTATTATGGAAAAAATAGCCGGTCAAATTTCTATCTCTACACTTAACAGGGAACTTTCAAAGCTAAAGCATGATAATTTTATTTTGGCCGTAGGTAAAGGGCCAGGTATCAGGTACAAAGCCAATCTGCATGGCTTAATAAAGGCTAATATTGATCCAACAATTTTTTTTAAGATAAATATAGATAAGCGTGTTGTAATGGAACGATACAATCCTTTTATTATTGATACATTTAAAAAAATGTCTCTTTTTTCTGAAAAAGAAATTTCCGATTTAGATAAGTTTACCAGCATCTATAGAAAAAAAATTAAGGAGACAAATTCAATAAATTTAAAGAAGGAATTTGAACGGCTAATGATTGAATTATCATGGAAATCATCTCAAATAGAAGGTAATACCTATGATTTGCTGGATACAGAGCAATTGCTAAAATACAATATACCATCTGCCGGCAATACAGCAGAAGAAGCAAGGATGCTTTTGAACCATAAATTTGCAATAGAATATACAAGGGATCAAGCAGAGGAATTTAAAAACATATCAGTTAGCAAAATAGTTGATTTGCATGCATTGCTTGTAAAGGATATGGGTATTTCAAAAACTATCAGACAAAGACTGGTACGCATAACAGGTACCAAATATACCCCGCCCGATAACCAGCTTATTGTTGAAGATGGGCTTGAACAATTATGTAGCTATGTCAATTCAAATGTTAGCTATTATGAAAAGGCATTGGCAGCGGTATTGTTAATTAGTTATATACAGCCATTTGATGACTGTAATAAAAGAACTGCAAGTCTGCTTGCAAATGCTATGCTCATGAGTGCCAATATGTGCCCCCTTTCGTATAGGAGTGTAAGCCCATCAGACTACACAAAAGCTATCCTGTTGTTTTATGAATTGAATAATATACAAGCTTTTAAAGAAACATTTATTGCACAATACCAGTTTGCAGTAGAGAATTATTTTTAGATTGAATATGAATGGTTGATTTGATATCAGGCCGCTTTACCTGTTTTAAATTCAAAATAAATTTTGGTACCATTGGTTATTTCTTCCCTCATTGTGCCGGCTAATTGTTGGGTGAGGAGTGCAACGACTTGCCCGCCAAAACCTGTACCGTGGGTAATACCGCTTTTGCCTACTACATCATCTGACACCTCCAATTGCAGTACACCGTCTTTTTGTTTGTGCAATTTAATCTGCACTTTACCAGGGCGTCTTTGTGGAAAGGCGTATTTTAAGGTGGTGGTCAAAAGCTCATTTACAATCAGGCCGAGCGGAACAGCCGTATCAATATCCACATCTAACTAGTCCATGGCACATTCAATGGTTACCCTTTTTTCGCCACCAAATGAATCTAAAATACGTTCACTAAGATTGATAAAGTAATCCTTCATTTCAATGCCACCAATGCCGCGGCTTCCAAATCTGCCAATCCACCGTAAGGGTCAGCTATTTTTCCTATCTCTTTTCCAATTACGTTTCCCAAATAAGTTTTGATGCTATCGGGAAACGTTGTTTTTCTGTCCACTGCGAAAAAACAAAACCCGTTTGTTACCTTTTAAAGAATCTTATTGGCGCAAATGTGGTTCAATAGTATTGTAATTACCACCCACTTTATAATTTGTAATGCCTTCTGTTACACCATAAAAATGCAGTGCATGTTTCGCTTTGAAATAGACAAATAATACATCGCCGGGCGGCAGTTGCTTTTTCAATTCATGCAAAACTGGCTGTGCAGGCTGCCCCTGCATGGGCAGACGTTCAGATGGCTTTGTAATGGTAAAGAAAATAACCGATAATGCAATTATTAAAGCCACTGTTGCTGTAACAAAAGGTTTAAATACAATGGGTAGCCAATGCTGCAACGCATAAATTCCTGCCATACCGCTGATGATTAAGGGCCAGCTTGCATAAACTCCCACACGGCTATCAAAAGGCAATATTTTAAAACTGGCAAGCATTACCGCAACAACGAGTGGCGAAAACAAGATCAGTATATCAACTGAATATTTTTTGATAAGAAAAATAATTCCTGGTATTGACAGGAATAATAACGCTTTAGCAACCAGCCCAATTAAAGGAACCGTATAACTCATCCAGGCAGTTAGAAAAAATGAAAGTTCCCGGCCAATGGTCTCATACAGCCATACCATGTAGGCCGTAAAACTTGTAGAAGGTGTAAAGCCCCTGCTCCACTAAGTACTCATGGCATCCTGTGCGGTTTGGGCAATTATAATTTCTGTATATAGCGCACTTAACATACAAGCCAATGCCCTGCAAATTGCTATCACAAAAAAACTTTTTAATGGCAGGGTGATTTTTATAGATATTGTCTACTTCCTGCTGTTTGTTTGAAATACGACCGGCTAAAATGACCATAAATGTTGCATCAATCAAGCTGGAAATGTAAGCAGTGTCCAATGCAAATTCCGCTGCCAGCCATTTACGTTCCAGTGAAAGAAGTTGTCGTTTGGTTTGTGCTATTGTACCGGCACCTGCAAAAGATTTGCTGGATGGCGATTGAGAGCAACTGAAAAAAACCAGCCAGGGTATATAAAATATATTGTCGATCATTTATTTATTTCCGTTTTATGGATGCGTTTTGCAAAAGCTTTGCTTTTTAACCACAAAGAGCAAACTGAAATAATTGCAGTCCAGGACAAAACACTCTCCTACTTACTTAATACGTTGCAGCTTTAAGAGAAGAAATAAAAAATAAAGATGCCACTATTTTTGTTGCTGCTTTTTTTGCTGTAGCTGGCTTTTTTATTTTTTTAATGTAGTAGGCATAGTTTTTTGCTATTTGTATATTTTTAATCTCAGCATTGCGGTGGTAACACAAATTTTGTAACCCTTATTTTAAAGGCCGTTTATTAAAACTTTATCTGAAGTCCAAATTTTATGGTGGGTGTATCTGTTTAATGCTACAAAAAAAGTATCACCAATATCAATATCAGCTACTATGTTGTAAGCTTCTTTTATATACTTTTTGGGTATTTTGCTTAGGTCAACAAATTGTATCCTTGTTTTTAACCATGCCAACTCTTTTTTAAAATCAGCCGGAGAAAGAGAGCTGTTTTTCATTATTCTTTGCTTATGCTCCATCAATTCTGTAAGCAAAAAAGATGGTGCAATAAACTGTATTTGGCTTTTAGCCTTAAATATTGCAGCAATGTGGCCAGTGGGTTTATTAAGGCAATAACAATGATATTGCTATCAGTTATTACTATCATTCAGTAAATCTTTTAAAAACTTTTTGGTAATGCCTTTATTTATTGCTTTTGATACTTTGTTGATTATATCGTTTGTTTCTTTAAGCCTTTTAACAGATGTTTTTTTGGCTACAGTAGCTTTTTTGGTTTATGTTACTGTAGTAGGCATAGTTTTTTGTTTTGTGTAAAGTTAGCAGAAGCATTTTAACATTGCATGTTCTAATTTTTTAAACCATCTAGTGCCTTTCTTAAATCAGCAGTAACAAAATTTAATTTCATCCGCTCCCTTACACATTTTTCATCGGGCTTTATGGATGGATCTAATAAAAATGAACCTGCAATATTCCGGATGCAATCATCTGCATGAATGGCGGCATGTGATGCGGCTGGCACCACCAAATGGACAGACTTTGATAACGTAGCAGCAGTAATATCTCCAAATACCGGCGGACAAACCGGGTCATATTCGCCGGAAAGAATTAGTACAGGAACATTGCTGACAACCGGTTCAAATGTTTTTTCGGTTGCTATGTCGGGCCGCCATACATTACAGATGGCTTCATCAAATGCGCTAATGAAGGATGCAAAGTCTGGATACTGCGTAAGCAATGATGCTTCCGAATCTTCTGGCTTACGTGGCCTTCCTTCGTAACACATGATTGCCCTGCTTTGTGTTGCAGAGAATTTACCATAAGAATTGGGTTTGCTGAATACAGCAATCAACTTTGAAAGAATCGAATCGTTGCCATTGGCAACTTCTTTTATAGCAATAGGCACCAGCGGTATTGCTTTCGGCGATAACATGGCACTCCAAATTCCCCATGCAAAATCATCCCCAGTAATATCATAGCTTGAGTAGCTGCCGTATCTTATTTTAAAAGGAACTTTATTCAGCCGTTTTATTGCATTTACAAAGTCATTCCGCATAGCAGGGAATGCGTCCGCAGCAATTAGGTCAGCGGAAATATTTTTTTCCAGTACTTTAAAGCAGGTATCAAATGGCCGGACAAAATCTAGCCATGGTGAATTGGGTGGAAAAGGTGAATCAAGAATTACTGCTTTGATATGTTTGCTATGATTCCGTATCATATTTAATGCTACGGTGGTGCCAAACGAAACGCCATACAAATTCCAATTGGTAATTTGTAAATTTTTTCTGATGCCTTCTGCATCAGCAGCTAATCGGGCAGCACTAAAAGTTGACACATCAATGCCTTCTTTTAAATGCTGCTCTCTGCATTTTTTATAGCGTGTAACCTCATACTCTTTTTTTTGTTTTGCTGAAGGATTTGTTTTTGAAAAAACGTCCAAAGAATCTTGCATTCCGGGGCAAAGTGACGGTTCAGAAAAACCAGTTCCCCGGTAATCAAAAAATACAAGCGAATGTTTTTCTCTTAACGTTTTCCACGTTTTGGATTGTAAATATTTAGGGATATTCTCCACGGTAGCAATACCGGGCCCTCCATGTAAATAGAGCAATGGCGCTTCATTGGTTGCGGTTAAAGAAGAAGCAACTGCTGCAGCCAAATAATATTTTCCTGCGGAGGATTTTGCAATGTCTTTTTCAACCGGGATTAAATAGCAGGAAACTTTATTGGTCCTCGCCCAGGCAGTATCAAGTCCAATTTTATTACATGGACATAGATATTTGTTTTGCTGGCAAAAGGAGATTGCTGGCAAAATGAACAAAAAACAAATTGGTAAAAGCTTTTTCACATCCATTAACTTAAAAGTTGATTTCATTTTTATACAAATGACCTTATTAATCCGCAAAAATTATTTTTCCAAAATCACCTAAAATGATAGAGCTTATATTATAGTATCAAAAGGAATCCGCTTAGGTTCATTTCAACTGAAAATCTTTATGCCCCGTTTGCCAAAGCGCAAATTTGAGCATGTAGAGCAATTCATACTCGCTGCCAGCGTGGCCACTGTTCCAATCTACCAATAATAAAATGGGGCGGTCTCCTTGTTGTGCCTGCTGCAGCTTAGCAGCATACCTCAGTGCAGGGTGCATAGCTAAAATGTAATCGGTAGCGCCATGTGTAATCAGCATAGCCGGTAATTTTTTATCTGATGGAATCTGGTAATAAGCACTGATACTATAACTGCTAAGGAAACCTTCTTTGGTATCGATAGGGCCTGTGGTTTTTGATTCTCTTGCAAAAGCGGCATCCCTAGAGGTAACTATATCTGGCAAGCCCGATAAAAAAAGACCGCCAGCAAATAAGTCGGGCCGCTGGTTAACAGCCATACCCACCAGAAAACTGCCGGCACTGCCACCCATTATCAGTTGCTTTACCGGCGATGTATAATTGTTTTTTACAAAATAGGCCGCTACATCCACCACATCATTAATGCCATTCATTTTGTATGGAAACTGACCATCGGTTATCCAATCTTCACCCAGCTCGCCACCACCACGAACATGGGCATAGGCATAAATTCCTCCTCGATTTATAAAGGGTAAATAAGAGGGATCGTAGAAAAGATCGGTGGAGGAACCGCTGTTGCCATAACCGTCAATTAAAAGTGGGTTTTTATTTTTCAGGTTCAGCTCTTTTTTATACAGCAGCGAAACAGGTATCATTTTACCATCCCGTGATGGGATCATGATAACACTGGTAGCCAATGCATTGCCTGCATCATACACTTTAGCAGCAAATGCCACAGCCGCAATTGTATTGCTGTTGTAATTGTAATGCATGTACTGCATGCTTTTAATTGCCGAACCGCTGCCAAATATTAAATCATTATCGCCGGATAAAGACAACTCTGCAATAGCGCCTCTGTTGATGATGGGCAACATAGCAATTGCTTTTGTTCTATAGTCCACTTTCATTATTTGCATGTTGCCAATTCTTCTCAGCAAAACATACAAAACATTTTTTCCTGCAATGATACCAGAACTATAATTAACATCAGTGGCGGCAATTACATCTGTCTGTTGTGGTAAAAAGGATTGCGGCGCATCACCGGTTTCCATATTTATTTTTACTACCTGGTAGCGTGGGCTTCCTTTTGTAGCAGCATATAAAAAATTGCCATTCGCATCAAATCCATCACCCATATTGATGTAATTTTTCAGTCTTTTCCACGGTGTATTTTTCCCATTGAGTTTGGATGAATGAACCGCAAACGCATAGTTGTCGCCATCAGCGGCCCGTACTCTTGCGATAAGGTAAGGTGAGTTTTTAAAACTGTATATATACGGGGTTTCATAACTGCTCAATGCAATTTCAGGATTAACGCCACTGCCAAAAACCGCTTCATCATTTGTAGGATCTGTTCCGGCAAGATGCAATTTTATTTTTCCGTTGTAATATTTTTCGTTGCTGATGCTGGTGGGGGGCGCTTGTGAATAAAGTAATCCTTTATCATCCGGCAACCAGGCCATAGATACACCTCTTGAATCGTTGAACATTACCGGCGCAATGCTATCGGGTAAAAATTCTTTTTTATCCAAATCAAAAATTCTTATGTGCGGATTGGCTTCGCCGCTTTGTGTAAGCATCAATGCCAGCAAGGATTTATTATGTGCGAAAACTCTTTTGCGAACACTGTACTTTTGTCCGTTGATTAATATTTTGCTCAGTAACTTTTCCTCCTGAGCGTCTATTGTTTTTCTCCTGCAAAGCCAAACACCTTCTCCAGGTATTTCACGCTGGTAATAAATACTACTGCCGGCTGTTTTCAAATTCCATACATCATCCTGCAATGCAGCGTATGCGTCACCCAGGTCCTTTTCTATAGCTTCTGTTCCAGGTATGCTGTCTAAAATGCTTTGGGTTAATTGCCCCTGCTGTTTACTAAAGTCCAGCATTTCTTTTTCATTAGCGGTACGGCTCATCCAAAAATAATCGTCGCTTATTTTTTTGCCGTAAATAGTGGTATCAAAATTTTCTTTGCGGGCAACGGGGTATTTTAGTTGTGCAAGCAGAGAAGAGGACAGTAAATGGCATCCAAAGAATAATAGAAAAAAATGTTTCATTTTACTTGATCTTGAATAAGTTTTATTGCAAAGATTTGTAGCTTCAAATGTAATAGCCAGCAACGGAAAACACTAATTATTCAAAAAATATGGCAAATATTATTGGCCTTAAAATTCTTACTGGCAAAATGGGTTTACCCTAAGCACTGCATACCCAGCATTTGATGTTGGCCTAAACTGTGTACCAGCTTTTACCACAATGGCTTGCGCTGTAGCACTTACCTTACCTGAGCCAGTGGACTCCCAATTGCTTGCATTAAAAGTTACCGTATTCTTTGCCACATAAATTTTATAATCACTATTGATAAAAGTGGAGAAAAAAATATTGAAATTTTCTCCGGCAAGTGCGTCAGTTAGTGTGCTCTCTGATACAATGTGATCACGGCAACGATTTCCCTGTCCAGCAGAAAACCGTTTTCGACAGCTTCGCCTGCCATAGGCCATAATATTTTCTGGTTCCATCAATAGTAGTGACCCACATTCGTCCCGACGCCTCCCTGTATATGTGCAGGTAGCAGGATCGATAAAGCTTTCTGAAGTGCCATCCCGGTCGGCTTGTGTATCGCACAAATAATCGCCATCGGTATCGCAATCTTTGCATCCACCAGAACGGGCTACATTTTCTTCTCCCCCAACAACCGGTATGTTTTCAAATGTATGATACAACCCAAAGCAGTGACCCATTTCATGCGCAAGGGTACTGATGTTAGTGGTATTTTCTACTGCCTGGCCTGAAATGGATAAATAATGATTAGGAATACCATAGGCATTACCGTTTATAGTCTCACCTTCATCATAAAGTTTGGCATGTACAAATATCGTAATAAAGCCACTGCGCTGGTATGGTTCTAATTCAGCCTCTTCTTCATCTGCTATCATATTATTCAGGTCGCTATTGTTTACCTGCTGTATGGCCCCAAGGGCAAAACATATATCATGGGAACGGTAAAAGTTCATCATATTTGTTATTTGCCTGCGTACATCTGTTTGTGAAGCTGCAATATTGGAACCGTTGTCATCTGCAAAAATCACCACAAATAATTTAATTTGATACGGTGTGGTGGCTGTTACATTCAGTGTTCTCATTCTTTGCCGTAACAATGCACTGTCTACTTTTGGCTTTGCTGTTTTTCTCATTTTTTTTGTACACCAGTTCTCAATTTCCTGAGCAGGTAAAAGCTGCACGCAGCACAAAAGCAGCAATAATGAAAATACTTTTTTCATACTCTTTAAATTTGTTTTAAAATGATGCTTATTTATTTTTTTAAAAGGCTGTTCACTTTTTCTTCAAGCTGAAGTATATACAACGTAAGCTCTTCTATCTTCTCCATCATTTTACGTTGCATTTCTCCTACTTCCATTCCTTCTTTCTGTATGGATGCAGCAGCAGGTATGTTGGGTAAATGATTATTATCTTGAATGAAATTTCTCAACTGAGATAGCGGCATCAAGTCATATTTTTTCTCAAAAACATAGTCGGGCCAGGCGCCCTGCAACTGCACTTTCAGTTCTTCGCAAATAACTTTTCCGGTAACTGTCAATTTATATGCTGATGCTTCATCAATAACACCACCAATAGCAACTTGTGTTGCATCAAGATGAAGTTTTGCATTGTTAACTCCAATATATAATTCTGATGGAGACTGTGATATAAATGATTTATAAACCCCGCTATTATAAAAAGCAATATTGGGATTAGATGTACCATCAATAGATAATACTTCGCCGTTGCCCCTAATGTAGGTCCGGCCGATCACATGCAGCTTTGCTGATGGGTTTAATGTTCCAATTCCCACATTGCCATCGCCGGTAACTGTAAGATTATTGTTTCCGCCGGTGCGGATGTGAAACTTACCGGCTGTGTTGCTGGAAAAAGTTCCCACCCGTAAATCGTCGCCGCTCAATTGTACAAAACCTTTATCATCGCCCCCGGTTTTTAACGTAAGTGTGCCTGCGGCATCATTAATTGTAACACCAGTATTAGAAGTTATTTCTCCAGTAAACTGAGCAGTAGTTACACCAAAAACACCACTGCCAAATGTTGATGCGTTGGCAACAGTAAGGCCAGCGGTAGATACTAATCCAAAACCTTGCATCTTACCTGCGGCAGTTACATTATTATCCACAATCACATCTTCCCTGCTGCGAATGGTGCCATTTACATCTAATTTTTCTGTTGGAATTTTGCCGATACCTACATTGCCGTTTTCATGCAAATTAATCTGCCTGGAATTGCTGCCATGATTCAGGCTAAATTCATTTAGCTGGCTGCTGAGGCGATAATAAGTGATATGAGCTCCAACGCTGGTATCCGAATTTAAAAAATTGATTCTAGCACCACCTGTGTTGGCTCCATGCAGGTTGAGTGCAGCCCGGTTGCCGCCATTTACCAGGTCGTTGGGATTGGTAAAAGTGACAAAAAGGTTACCCTTAACAGAGAGTTTTTCCTTTAACCCTGTGCCTGATCCTATGCCTACATTGCCGGTGTTGCTGTTGTAAATATTGTTTCCGCTGGTAGCCCAGTTATTACTTCCGCCGCCACTGTTAACCGCATTCCAGGATCCTGAATTGCCATTGTAAAAATAAAACGCCGAAAGGTTGGTATCATACACCATCAGGCCATTGGCAGGCGATGCAATTGCGGTGCGTTGTAAAGTTGTCATTCTTGGAATAAGCAAACCTTTGCTGATGCTGTTTACATCTAATTGTGCA
>JBGSMI010000098.1:0-3784 GCA_041740215.1 Ferruginibacter sp. | reverse complement strand
ACCCGGACTGGTAACAGCTACGCTACCCGATGTGCCTGTACCTGGTTTGGCAATAATAGTGCTGTCATTTGCTATAGTGAAAGAACTGGCAGTGGCACCACCAAAACTTACAATGGAGGCTTCACTTAAATTTGTCCCTTTAATAGTTATGGATGTTCCTGATTCGCCTTCAGAAGGAGAAATAGATGTAATGGTTGGTGCAGGAGTAATATACGTAAACCCTGCCTTACTGCCTGTGCCTCCTTTTGATGTTACTGATACATTGCCTGATATTGTTTTGCCTACCACTGCAGTAATAGAGATATTACTATTGATAGAAAACGAAGTGGCAGTTACCCCACCAATACTAACAGCTTTTACGCTGTCAAAATTGCTACCGTTAATTGTTATTAAAGTTCCTTTGGTACCAGAAGCAGGGGAAAATGAATTTACCACGGGTGGTGGAAAAAGTACAACTACATAGGCAAATCCGGGAGCAGTTGCTGTTCCGCCAGGCGTAACAACTGCAACATCGCCAGGTGCACCCGGGCCTACTATTGCGGTAATAATGCTATCTCCCAAAACAGTAAATCCATTTGATGCAATCCCGCCAAAACTTACTGCTGTAGCTCCGGTAAAATTGGTTCCAAAAATGATAACTGTATTGTTGACTCCGGCAGCAAATGGTGTGAAGCTGGTAATGGTTGGCTTTGCAATAAAACCAGTTTTTATAGCCGTTCCTCCCGGAGTGGAAACGGTAACTGTGCCGCTAGATCCTTTGCCCAATACAGCAGTAAGATTATTACGGGAATTTATAAAAAATGATGCAGCGGGTGTGCCACCAAAGCTGACCGATGATACTTCAATAAAATTAGTGCCGGTTATATACACAGTTTCTCCGGCACCAGCTATAGCAGGTGTAAAAGCAGTAATGGTAGGTATAGCATAAAATCCAGTTTTGGTGGCTGTGCCTCCGGGTGTGGTAACGGATACAGTTCCCGATGTTCCTTCGCCCAATTTTGCGCTAATGGTATTTTTGGATATAACTGTAAAGGAAACAGCAGGCAGACCACCGAAACTAACGGCCGAAGCTCCTGTGAGATTAGTACCTGTAATGGTTACAGTAGCACCCTCACCTGCAATAACAGGATTAAAATTAGTGATAGTAGGTAATGCAATTGTAAAGCCTGACTTTGTTGCTGAACCAAACGGCGTTGTAACCATTACATTGCCTGAAGTACCTGCATTGCCCACCGTTGCAAATATTTTATTAGTAGAATCAACCCAATACGAGGCGGCGGGTGTACCGCCAAAACTCACGCCTGAAACTGCCTGAAAACCAGAACCATAAATTTTTACAGTGTCGCCGACAGCAGCTTGCTTGGGCAAAAAACTGTCGATTTTTATGCCTGTTGTGTATACCCAGGCTGCACCTACTCTTTCATTATCACTTGGTCCTCCAACTATCAATGTTGTTCCATCATTTGAAATTGCAGTTGAAAAACCATATCTAGCAGGTCCAATGAAATTAGCGCCTACAATTTTTGGACCTGTTTGAGACCATACATTATTATTGCGATCGAACACCCAAGCGGCGCCAACAGTAGAATTAACATAAGCGTTACCTATTATTGCTTTATCGCCATTTGCTGACAACGCAAGTGAAGACACCCCAACGCCCTCCGTTTCCGTTGGCACCAATTTTGAACCTTGCTGAAGCCATACAGCTCCAACACGAATAAAAACCCAGGCACTTAAATTATAGTTCGAAGAGCCAATAATCGCAGTATTGCCATCCGCAGAAATAGCAACCACATTACCTTGACCTTGGGCCCCTCCTCCTGTTCCTATTAATTTGGGACCCTGTTGTGTCCATATCGAATTTGAACGGGTATAAACCCAAGCGCCACCAATTAAATTATCATTTGCACCAATCAAAATTGTATTCCCATTTGCAGAAATAGATACAGATTCGCCAAAAGATCTTTCATTTGAGTTTGGTCTATTTAGTTTTTGTCCCTGTTGAGTCCAGACGCCATTTGAACGGGTATAAATCCAAACAGCACCAGTAGTTCCCAAAGGACGTGCATTAATACCATCAGATTCCCCACCGACAACAGCCGTATTTCCATCTGCAGAAATTGAAACAGAACACCCCTGTCGAATAGAATTAGAATGATTGCCCACAATTGCACCAGTACCAACTAGTTTGGGTCCTTGTTGAACCCATACACCGTTAGAGCGTATAAATATCCATACTGCACCCATTGCCCAATCATCATGAGGCCCACCTACAATTATTGTATTCCCGTCAGCCGAAATATCAACGGCAAAACCTTGCTGAACCTTAAATATATCAGTTGAAAAAATGCCGCCAGTACCTACTAGTTTTGGTCCATCCTGAATCCAGTTATTACCGACCCTTTTATAAACCCATATAGCCCCTAAAAAACCGTTTGAAAAAGGCCCACCAACAACTGCGGTATTACCATCTGCTGCAATAGAAACAGAGAATCCCTGGGATCCCTCACCTACGATCTCCGTTCCTATTAATTTGGGGCCCTGTTGTACAAACTGTGCATTTGAATAAACAACGCCTGTAAGGCATATTAGTAAAGTAATCAACTGCTTTCCAAAATTGGATTTCTGTTCCTGATTAATTGTTTTTTTTTGACTCATATGAATGGTTAAAGCATTTATTTAATTATGATAGTATAAATTTTTGTGTAATAAAAATTAGGGTTCTTACCATTTACCACCGTGCCTGATGATATTTTCTTACAAATTTTCGATTTGCCTCTAAATCATTTTTATGGATATTTGAATTACAACCACAAAGACTTTTTAAAAGTATAACAATTAGTGATACACAAATTAGTTTTTCAATTTATTATTTTTTTATTAAATGTGATTTACTTTTTTTAATAAAAAATGGTCGCACTTAAAATTCTGACTAACGTTTTTTTTGAACGTTGAAAATCAAAGATATTATGACTTTCAAAATTCTGTCTTAAATTCAGAACTCCTGTTTCCGTGGTCGGTATCTGACTATCCATTTCAACATTTAAATTTTGAAATACAATTTGACTAAAAGTTATAAATAACAAGTTCTTTGAAATAGTAAATTACGTTGTACTCTCCAAGGTCGGTGTCTTCACCGACCTGTAGCAAAATGAACGATCTAACATAAAAATGAAAGCAAAAGACTATAAATATTTTGGCCATCGAAATTCATATATAGCATTAAATGAGGTTTATTTTTGGACAATCACCATAAATAAATGGCAGCCTTTGCTAAATTCGGATGAAAACAAAATGATCATTATCAACAGCCTGTAGTGATTGGTACAAAATGAACTGGTAAAAAAATATGGATATGTAATAATGCCTAATCACATTCATTTGTTATGGGAACAGTTAAAAATGAACGGTAAAGAGCTTCCTAAAAATGGGTTTGAAAAATTTACAGCCAAAACATTCATTGATACCACCCAGGCGCAGGTATGTGGGCAAACGAAAAGCTGTTAGTCGCTGGATCCGATAGCTATCGGATGAGGCGTGGGTATGTATGTTGGGTATCCAGTGCCGGGCTGTTAGCAGAGAGCAGAATTTATTATACCATTAGTTACAAAAACGGGATAGTTTTTTATGCCATATACGAAACACAAACCACCACATAAGACGTTAAAAAGTTTTGCACATTGTATTTAAGAAGCTACACTAAGAGCATTGTTTAAAGTATCCCTGAGCCGTTTATTAGAAATAGCGGTATCAATAAAATTGAATAATGATTTTTGTTGCGGTT
>JBGSMI010000335.1:0-17495 GCA_041740215.1 Ferruginibacter sp. | reverse complement strand
AACGCCAACCTATGTGGAAGATCTTGCTCAAGGAATTCTACTGGTAGTTGAAAAAAACGCAACTGGCTTATTTCATATTTCAGGATCTGAGATGTTAACACCTTACGAGATGGCAATATTAACAGCCAACTATCTTCATCTTGATAGCAGCCTGATTGAAAAAGTAGACGCTTCCATTTTTTCACAGCCTGGTAAACGGCCTGCAAAAACTGGTTTTATAATTGACAAAGCAAAACAGGAATTGGGCTTTGCGCCAATGAGTTTTGTTGACGGATTGAGAAAGATGTTGCCGCAGGAAGAAGCCTGAAATACCAATAAAGACATCGGAATATTGCTGTTGGAATTACCCTGCTAGTCTTTTAACGATTAAAGCTCTTGCAATAAAAGGAGGCCGGGATTTTATATCATCTCCCACTATTTTTCTTGAACGTTTTTGCTCTGTAATCTGATTTGGGGGTAAGTAGAAATGAAACTTAACCGATCAACTTGACCAAGCGCTATCTACATCCTTTCCGGTACCCTTATTCCCATTAATTGCATACCGCTTTGAATGGTGTTCGCAGTCATACCAGCTATCTGCAAACGGAGCAGTTTTTTTGCATCAGATTCTGCATTGGCTATAGCGTGCTCTGCATAAAAAGAATTAAAAGTTTTTGCAAGATTGAAAACATAGTTAGCAATTACAGATGGATTTTTTTCATTACCCGCTTGTTCTAGAATAGCCGGGTATTGCTCCAGGTTTACAATCACTTCTTTTTCAAGACTGAGTAAATGCCTATTTTCTTCAGGGCTACTATTCTCTTGAGACAATGCGGCGTTAGTGGATTCTTTTCTTAATATACTTTTAATCCTCGCATAGGTGTACTGCACAAAGGGAGCAGTAAAGCCATGAAAGTCGATGCTTTCCTCCGGGTTGAAGATCATGGTTTTTTTCGGGTCAACCCTCAGCAGGTAAAACTTCATCGCACCCAGGCCGATGATATCATACAAGTCCTTTAATTCTTCTGCCGTGAAATCTTTTACCTTGCCAAGTTCCTCTGTAAGTCTTTGCGATGTACTCACCATTTCATCCACAATCTCATCTGCATCTACCACGGTACCCTCACGACTTTTCATTTTGCCGGAGGTTAATTCCACCATCCCATAGCTCAGATGAAAAATATTTTCTGCGTTGGGCATGCCCAGTTTTTTGCAAATCAATTGCAGCACTTTCATGTGATAATTTTGCTCATTACCAATTACATAAATGCTTTGGTCAATTTTATATTCCTCATATTTTTGAAGGGCTAAGCCGATGTCCTGTGTAATGTAAACAGACGTACCATCTTTACGCTGTACAATCTTTTCATCCAATCCATCTGCGGTCAGGTCAATCCATATACTGCCATCGTCTTTCTTAAAAAACACCTTTTTGTCAAGCCCCTGCTGCACAATATTTTTTCCTAACAAATAGGTATTGCTTTCATAATAAGTTTTGTCAAAGTCGGCGCCAATCTTTTTATAAGTAACGTCAAAACCTGCATACACCCAACTGTTCATGATGCTCCAGAGCTCCATTACCTGCGGTTTGCCATCCTCCCAATCCAGCAGCATTTGCTGGGCAGCTTTCATAACAGGCGCCGCTTTTTCGGCTTCCTCTTTCGACCTTCCGGATTCAATTAGTGCAGTAACCTCATTTTTATAGACCTCATTAAATTTTACATAATAATCACCTACGAAATGATCTCCCTTTGTATGGGTCAATTCTGGAGTGGCGCCGTTTGCAAACATTTGCCAGGCTATCATACTTTTACAGATGTGAATGCCGCGGTCATTTACAATACAGCTTTTTATTACTTCAAATCCATTGGCCCTTAAAATCTCTGCCACACTCCATCCTAAAAATATATTTCTTAAATGGCCCAAATGCAGCGGCTTGTTGGTATTGGGAGAAGAATACTCCATCATCACTTTTTTGCCATTCTTTTCCTTGCGGCCGTAGGCATTATTATTATGATTTTTTTGCAACAGTCCGGCCCAGTAATCATCCGAAATGCTGAGATTTAGAAATCCTTTGATGATATTGAAATGGGTAAAAAAATCCGGATTATTCGCTACAAGATATTCTCCCAACAGATTTCCGATTGCATCCGGCGATAACTTCAATGATTTTACCAAAGCAAACATTACAACGGTATAATCGCCGTTAAATTCAGGCTTGGTTTGGTTAATTTGGAAATCTTTTTCGGTAAATGGCTGGTTAAAAACAGCACTTAATGCATCGGTAACTTTTTGTTGTATGTTGCTTACAATAGACATGTTATAATTTTAAATGGCTGCAAAAATACTTATTTCAATTTTGCAATTTTTACTTTTTGCCATTTGATAACACAATAAAATTCACCTTATTACGCTTATGAGGAGTAAAGCCTCTGAACAATTCCTGTTTGAATCCATTTTTATTTATATGCCACAGGACGTATAAAATAAATTTTTTGAATACTCTGATCCAGCTTATGGTACAAAACTTTACTTATTTAAGAGTAACAGCTCTTTTTATTGTATTTGTTGCGATCATTGGGCCTGCTAAAGGTGCTGAGTTACCTTCCGGTAAAATTTCCCACGTCAAAAAAAGCTTAGTAAGCTATCATCGTTTATCTGATAACTTACAAAAACACAAAACCGCTGATGTTGCAATTTCATGGTATGTGATGGCAAGTGCCGTTGGTAACAACAGCGGGGTTTCCTGGCAGGATGCATTCAGCAGTTTAACCAACGCGTTAAACAATGCAGTTCCGGGTGATACCATCAGAGTTGCACAGGGGATATACTTTACAGAAGGTAGTCCATTTAATTTAAAAGACAGCGTAGTAATCCTGGGTGGATATCCCAATTTAGGCAATCCAACAGATGCAGACAGAAATTTTGGAATTTATCAAACCATTTTAAGCGGGGAAGCAGGTAATCCCTTGTTCCCTTTTGATAATGCTTCCACCATTGTGAATGGCAATCAGCTAAAAGACAGTACTGTTCTGGACGGATTTATTATTGAAAATGGGTTTGCAAATAATACCCTGAAGGGTGTAGGCATCAATCTGGTGATGAGCAGTCCGCAAATAAAGAATTGTGTTTTCCGAAACAACAGTTCTTATAATACCGCTTTAGGAGGCTCTTCAATTGCCTGTCAGAACAATAGCAACCCTACTATACTCAATTGCTTTTTTGTAAACAATCTGGACCTTATATTCAGTACTATTTTTTCAAAACTCAATTGTCAGCCAAAACTGATCAATTGTGTTTTTGCTGCCAATAATGGCCGATTTGTACTATATGCCAATCAGAGTAATGTTGTTGTAACCAACTGTACTTTTTTTAATAATCAAATAGGGATTTCCAATTTACCCGCTGTGTTGAAAACAGGATTTTTATATGCGGAGAATAACTCAAATCTGTCGGTAACAAATTCAATTTTTTTTAACAATAAGTTTCTTACATCCACTGATAGTGCAGATATTAGTTTGAGTGGATCTACTGCGACAGTAGAAAATAGTATTACCCAAAATTATTTTACCAATGAAGCTTACCTTCTGGCTTTAAATCCAGGTTTTAGAGACACTGTCAATATTGCGGGAAGCGACAACTTTTATTTTACTCAGGATGATGGATTGCAACCTGCGTTTTGTTCACCTGCCGTAAATGCTGGTGGCAATGCAGCAGTGGCAACTGTTTTTACTGATATTTTAAACCAGCCACGGGTTTTCAACGGGCAAAGCGATTTGGGTGCTTATGAATACCAGTTTGTAACCGGCGATGTTGTATTGGATAGGGCAAATGATTCCGTAGAAGCCAACCGGGAATACACGGACAAAAACGGATGGACCCATTATTATAAAGATTGTTTGTTATTATTATCTGTAAAAAAAGAGGGCCGGCAAATTGGAACCATTAAAGATGGGATATTTAAAGTAATGGTTAAAACTACTCCTGGTTATGGGATAGCCGAGGGAAATAATTTATCACCCGCAAGTTATGTTACGCCGGGTGTGGCATGGACTGCTTTAAACCGATACTGGACCATTCGTGCAACAACCCAGCCGGCTGATAGTTTACTGATTCGTTTTCCTTGGTCATCTACAGATTATGCAGATGCGAGGGCGGTTAATGGTGCCATCAATTCGCCGGAGCAACTGGTGTTTTTTACAGTAGACCCTCCTTCGACCGTTTTAGGATTTGATGTTCCTTTAAGTCATTTTCAAACGTATTATAATGAAACGATCCCCACAACAACGTCGTGGAAATATAGCTCGATTAATTCGATACAATATGCCGAATATTACGTAAAACGATTGAATGCAGGGGGCATTGGTACCGGAACTGGCTTTTTAAAAGGACCCTTTGCTGCTGCAAATAGTAATTGTCAGGACATCAACAGAATATTTACCTCTTCCATTACTGGAATTGCCTACCAATGGCAAATGGATAATGGAGCTGGCTTCGTTGATATAGTTGATGATGCACTTTATTCAGGCTCAAATAATTCAACACTTACATTAACCGCTCCTCCAACTTCCAATTATGGTTATATTTTCAGGTGTTTGGTAACGGGGAATAGCGGTACTGGTTTTTCAAGAGAAATCATATTGAAGTTTGAAACAAAGTGGACCGGTGCAAATAGCGCTGCATGGGATGATGCAGCAAACTGGAGTTGCGGCTTGATCCCTGATGAAAATACGGATGTAAAGGTGCTCCCGGGAACGTTACACAACCTCAACATCAACGTAGATGCTAATTGCAGAAGCCTGCATCTAATGCCCAATGTAGTGGTAACACTGGCCACGGATAAAAAATTGATCATTACGGGCAAATAGCCAATCGGTACGGGCTTAGTGAAAATTTTTTCAGGGTGAAGTGCGTATTGTGAATCTTCAGTATTTTGCCATTCGCCATTTAAAATTCAAAAATCGAACAGACTTTTATGCTTACCATAATACTTATCTCCATTATTCCCTTTTTTCAGTAGCCGAATTACCCATTGTTTTAATGCACTTCCATTTGCTATAATTCTTTACCTTTGCGCCCATTTTAAAGATATGATAAGCGTTAATAATGTTACGTTAGCCTACGGTAAAAGGGTATTGTTTGATGAAGTGAATATCAGTTTCACCAAAGGAAATTGTTATGGTGTTATTGGTGCCAACGGTGCCGGTAAATCTACTTTTATCAAAATACTGAGTGGAGAAATCGAGCCCAACAAAGGAACTGTGGACATTACTCCTGGCGAGCGCATGGCTACTTTAAGACAGGACCAGTTTGAGTTTGACGAAGTAACAGTTTTGCATGCTGTGATGATGGGCCACAAAAAAATGTGGGATATCATGATTGAAAAAGATGCGCTTTATATGAAGGAAGATTTTTCCGAGGCAGATGGTATGAAAGCTGGGGAACTGGAACACCAGTTTGGCGAAATGGGAGGATACACTGCAGAAAGTGATGCCGCCCAGTTTCTCAATGAGTTGGGCGTAAAGGAAGAAATGCATCAGTTAATGATGAAGGACATTGCGGCTAACCTTAAGGTAAGAGTATTGCTGGCACAGGCTCTTTTTGGTAATCCAGATATCTTACTACTGGACGAACCTACCAATAACCTTGATGTGGAAACCATTAGCTGGCTCGAAAATTTTCTGGCAGACTATCAGAACATTGTTCTCGTAGTTAGTCATGATCGTCATTTTTTAGATGCAGTTTGTACCCATGTGGCGGATGTTGATAAGCAGAAGATTAAAGTATATACCGGTAATTATACCTTTTGGTATGAAAGTTCTCAATTGGCGTCGAGGCAGGCTTCCGACAAGAATAAGAAGATGGAAGATAAGAAAAAAGACCTGTTGGAGTTTATTGCCCGTTTTAGTGCAAACGCCTCCAAATCCAAACAAGCTACTTCCCGTAAAAAAGCATTGGACAAGTTGGTATTTGAAGACATTACACCAAGTAACAGAAAATATCCGGGCATTATCTTTAAGCCGGAAAGAGAAGTGGGTAACCAGATCCTGAACGTTGAAAAATTGTCTAAATCGCTGGACGGCAAACCTTTGTTCAGCAATATAACTTTTGATATCGTTAAAGGACAAAAGATAGCATTCCTTAGCAAGAACCCACTGGCATTGACTACTTTCTTTGAAATTATCAACGGAAGAGTAGAGCCCGATCATGGTAAGTACGAATGGGGAACAACCATCACTTCAGCTTACCTGAACAATGATAACACCGAATTTTTTACCGGAACATTGAACCTGATGGATTGGTTACGTCAATTTGTTCCACCAAATACAAAGGATGTAGATGAAGATTTTCTGCGTGGATTTTTAGGTAAGATGTTATTTAGCGGAGATGAGATACTGAAGAAAACAAACGTGTTAAGCGGAGGTGAAAAAGTGCGTTGTATGGTGAGTAAAATGATGTTGCAGAATCCTAATGTGGTGATGTTAGACGAGCCAACGAATCACCTTGATCTTGAAAGTATCACGGCGTTCAATGATGGTATGTTAAACTTCCCAGGTGTTGTTTTAATAACAACTCATGATCACCAGTTCATGAACACCGTAGCTAACAGGATAATAGAAATTACACCCAAGGGGATGATCGACCGACTGATGACTTATGACGAATACCTGCAGGATGATAGGGTGAAAGCCTTGAAGGAAGAGCTATACAGCTAGTAATTATAGTGTTATAATGATTTTGTAACCAATGCTTTGGCATGATTTTTACTCAACTATTTTTAAACCAAATTAAAGATAAAATGAAAAAACAGTTTTTTTTGACAGCGTTTATTGCTGTTCTGGTAATTTCCAATGTGGTAGCTCAACAAAGCAAATCCTTCAATTCTTCCGACTACCAAACAGCCGTAGGTGTTAAATTTTATCCGGGTGCTGTTTCCGTGAAGCATTTTGTGAATGGCAATAATGCTTTGGAAGGACTGGCTTATTTCTGGAATAGGGGTTTAAGGGTAACTGGACTATATGAAATTCATTATGACATTAATGATGTGAAAGGGTTGAAATGGTATGTAGGTCCGGGTGCGCACGTAGGTTTTTACAATAATAAAAACGGTGGCGGAACTTCTATTGGAATTGATGGTGTATTGGGTTTGGATTACAAATTTTCAGAAGCACCCATCAATTTATCGATTGATTGGCAGCCATCATTTGAATTTGGTAGTAGTGACGTCAATGGTTTTACCGGTAATTGGGGTGGTTTTGCTATTCGTTACACTTTATAGATTATTTAAATCAGCATTGAAAGTATCCTGCCATTGTGCAGGATATTTTTTTGAAAAAGCTGCTGGAAAATTAAATTACCTTAGCATCCATTATTTCAAATATGGTTAGAAATGGCATTACCACTTTAATTGATTTTTTTTATCCTCCGTTTAAAAAACTGATGCCGTTGCATACATTTCGTTATGCCGCCTGTGGTGGTACCAATGTGACGCTAGACATCTCTCTCTTTTTTATCTTATACAACTTTGTTTATAAAAAGCAAATTGTCGATTTGGGATTTATCGCTTTCCAGCCGCATATTGCTGCTTTTTTGTCGTCATTTGTAATTACTTTTCCGGTAGGGTTTCTCTTATCTAAGTACATTGTGTGGACAGATTCCAGCATCAAAGGCCATATACAGCTCTTCAGATATTTTGTGATTGTATTAATGAATTTGTTATTTAATTATCTTTTTATCAAAATATTTGTAGAGTATTTTCATGTCTTTCCAACCATTGCAAAACTTCTTACAACGGTAATCGTCATCATCTTCAGCTATTTAAGCCAGAAGCACTTTACATTTAAAGTGAAAAATGCCAAAGCCCCCAACCGGTAAACAACTTTTTAGCTGATTTAAATTCATTAGAAGTATACCCATCCGGATATGGCATTATTGAATGTTTTGTACTTCCCTGTGGAAAAGCTACATTTTTTACACACCAGTCTGTACTACACTTTATAAACCAGCCGCTGGATGACTTGTCATTATCAATTACACGTTACTGCCATTTTTTCACCTGATCTCCAAATGGCACAATCATTGAATACTCCTCCACGAACAATAAAACAAATTAATCATGGGAAAGATAATTGGGATAGATTTAGGAACTACCAATAGTTGCGTATCTGTAATGGAAGGCAACGAACCAGTAGTAATTGCAAACGATGAAGGTCGACGTACAACACCTTCTATTGTTGCCTTTCTTAAGAACGGGGAGCGCAAAGTTGGCGATCCGGCAAAACGTCAGGCCATCACCAATCCGCAAAATACCATAATGAGTGTTAAGCGTTTTATGGGGCATAAGTGGAACGAGGTGACGGAAGATGTAAACCATAGCAGTTACAAAGTTGTAAAAGGTGACAATGATACAGTTCGTATTGACATAGATGGCAGGCTATATACTCCGCAGGAAATTAGTGCAATGATTTTGCAGAAAATGAAAAAAACTGCAGAAGATTACCTCGGTCAGGAAGTAACCGAAGCAGTTATTACGGTGCCTGCTTACTTTAATGATTCACAACGCCAGGCAACCAAAGAAGCTGGTGAAATTGCTGGATTAACTGTCCGCAGAATCATCAATGAGCCAACCGCCGCTGCTTTGGCTTATGGTTTGGATAAAAAGCATCAGGATCAAAAAATAGCGGTATTTGATTTAGGCGGCGGAACTTTTGATATATCTATACTTGAGTTAGGCGAAGGAGTATTTGAAGTAAAAAGCACCAACGGTGATACTCACTTAGGTGGTGACGATTTTGATAAAGTAGTAATGGATTGGTTAGCCGAAGAGTTTAAGAAAGATGAGGCAATCGATTTGCGGAAAGATCCAATGGCATGGCAGCGTTTGAAAGAAGCAGCCGAAAAAGCAAAAGTAGAATTGTCTTCTTCTTCAGAAACTGAAATTAACCTGCCTTATGTAACGGCAGTAGATGGTGTACCTAAGCATTTGGTAAAAAAACTAACACGTGCACAGTTTGAAAAATTATCCGATAATTTATTTACAAGGTGTTTGAAACCATGCGAATTGGCTTTAAAAGATGCGAACTTAACCATCAATGATATCAATGAAGTAATATTGGTAGGTGGTAGTACACGTATCCCAAAAGTGCAGGAAATTGTAGAAACATTTTTTGGTAAAAAAGCCAATCGTAGTGTTAATCCGGATGAAGTAGTTGCAATAGGAGCCTCTATCCAGGGAGGTGTTTTATCAGGTGATGTAAAAGATGTATTATTGTTGGATGTTACCCCGTTGAGTTTGGGTATTGAAACCATGGGTGGAGTAATGACAAGGTTGATTGAAAGCAATACAACCATTCCAACGAAAAAATCTGAAACATTTAGTACCGCAAGTGATAACCAACCAGGTGTCGAAATTCACGTATTACAAGGCGAAAGACCTTTAGCCAGTCAGAATAAAAGTTTGGGTAAATTTAATTTAACGGATATACCACCAGCTCCACGTGGAGTACCCCAGGTAGAAGTTACTTTTGACATTGACGCCAATGGTATATTGCATGTAACGGCTAAGGATAAGGGCACTGGAAAAAGTCATAACATTCGCATTGAAGCTGGTAGCGGTTTAAGCAAAGATGAGATTGAAAAGATGAAGAATGAAGCGAAAGCGAACGAAGCAACTGACAAAGCAGAAAAAGAAAAAATTGAAAAAATTAACCAGGCTGATAGCTTGATATTCCAGACAGAAAAACAACTGAAAGAATACGGCGATAAAATCAGTGCTGATAAAAAAGCACCGATTGAAGCAGCGTTGACTAAATTGAAAGAAGCGCACAAATTACAGGACATCGCAGCAATTGATCCGGCAGTAGCAGAAATGAATGCAGCATGGACAGCAGCCAGCGAAGAAATGTACAAGGCTACGCAAGGCGCAGATGGCGGTGCACAACCTCAGGGCGATGCAGGTGCAGGCGCACACCAACCAAATGGTGATGGCAGTGCAAATACGGAAAATGTGACCGATGCAGAGTTTGAAGAAGTGAAGTAAGGAATTGATGATAATTAAAGGAAGGGCCGCAACATAAATGTTGCGGCTTTTTTAGTTTAAGTCGTCATAAAGTTTTAGTTTGATGCCATAAACAACAATCAATCATTTGTAGCACAAGATCGTTCGGCAATCATTTGGCTTTCTTGCAAGCCGTTGCTTCAAATAAGATTTTTCATATTTAAGTTGAATAGGTGCAGCAGAGACTTTACCTGCAACGGATTATAACAACAGCCGGTTTAAAAACATTAGTCCACATCATTTCTCTTGTAATCCAAATCTTCATAAAAGTATTCGTTAAATGTACGTTCCGTAGGCGTACCATTTTTTAAAATCTGGTAAGCCATCCAGATTACAGCAATTGGAGAAATTAAAAACAACACTAAAATAAAATCATCTGACAAGCCAACGTACGGTGTAAATTGGTAGAAAAATGCAAACGTAGTAACGATGATTATAGGCCACTTTATCTTTTTCATGTAATTAATTTTTGTATCAATACAATAATTTTGAAAAATAGTTTGACTTTAAAGCTACCCAGGGGCGTATTTAAAATTGTCGCAGCTTAATAGAGAGTTGCCAACCTTTTTTAAAGTGTTTTTAGCAGAAAAGAACCTGCACAAGGTTGGCCACCCTGCCCACAATTTTAAATGCACCCGCCACCCAGTTTCAAAGATTTCGGCGATTTTTACGCAGGTTGTTAAATGGCTTACTAAATGAATAAAAAGTTCAATAGAATGGGTGCTTTATAAAAAGGAATCGTTTTTTATATCAACTTCATTATTAAACAAAAATTAAAGCATTAATACATTATAGGTTTCGTACTCTTCACACATCATCCAGTATTTTTCAGCTCTTTGTAATGCATATTGCATTTAGGATTTTTATGCTGTTAACCCTTTCCTAAAACTTGATACAATTTTATTGCCAAATCTTTCAATCTAACTATCTTGCCCCAAACAAAGTTGAAGGCATGAAACAATTTTCCCTGGTAGTAAATATTGTATTAATCGTTGCTGTAGGTATATTGTATTACCTGCACTTTTCGGGTGGCAAAAAGCCAATGATGAATGAAAAAAATAAAATTCGCAATACTTATGATACCTCTAAAGGAAGCCAGATTGTGATGGCCTATGTGGAGTTAGACTCGTTGAATAATAATGTATTTTTTATAAAAAAACGTAAAGTAGAACTGGAAGCCGAACAAAGAACCATCGCCAATGAATATGAAAACTCCTACCGTGAACTAACTACCCTGAGAGACAATTTTTTAAAAAAAGGAAATTCAATTACCCAGCAGGAAGCAGAGGAGTTTCAGGAAAAACTTGGATTGAAACAACAGGAGATTGAGCAGGTAAAGCAACAAAAGACACAACGTCTTGCAGAAAAAGGAGCCAGAATAATGGAAGACATGCAGCGCAAACTAAAAGAATTTATGAATGAATATAATTTAGAAAAAAAATATACTCTTATTTTTACCACAGGCACCGGGCTTGATTATTTTTTATACAAAGATTCTAGTTTTAATATCACTTCTGATATTGTAAAAGGACTCAATAATAAAATGAAATAAAGCACGTTTTAAAAATTCAATCAATTGATATATCTTCATTCCCGCTTTAAATACGGGAATTTTTTATGCCCGGACTTATCTTACTAACCAATTCTACAACAATGTCTCTCATAACAGAACAGAAATCTGCCTTTAAGCCATCACTGGGTTTATTTGATGCTACCATGATTGTTGCCGGATCTATGATAGGGTCGGGCATTTTTATTGTAAGTGCGGATATGCTAAAAGACTTGGGGAGCGCCGGGTGGCTAATAGCTGCATGGCTCATCACCGGGTTTATGACATTAACTGCGGCGCTGAGTTATGGCGAATTAAGCGCCATGTATCCAAAGGCTGGCGGACAATATGTTTACCTCAAAGAAGCATACAATCCTTTGATTGGTTTTTTATATGGTTGGAGTTTTTTTGCTGTAATTCAAACCGGTACCATAGCTGCCGTAGCGGTTGGCTTTGCAAAATTTGCCGGCTATTTTTTTCCAATTCTTGCATGGGAAGACGTAAATACCTTTAATGTACTGGGATTAAATATTCACTATGCACAATTGGTAGCAATCGTTTTGATTATGGTTTTAACCTTTATCAATACCAAAGGAATAAAAACCGGAAAAATCATACAGACTATTTTTACTTCAACTAAATTATTATCCTTGTTTGGTTTGATAATCGCTGGCTTCATCGCTTTTAAATGGGATGTGTGGCAGGCGAACTGGCAGAATCCATGGGCTATGCAACATCTCACTAAAACAGGTGATACCATCAGTTTTGAGCCGCTGTTAATGGGCACGGCCCTGGGCGCAATGGCAAGTGCAATGGTGGGTAGTATTTTTAGCAGTGATGCCTGGAATAACGTGACATTCATCGCAGGCGAGATAAAAAATCCTAAAAGAAATATTGGGCTCAGTTTGTTTTTAGGTACGCTCATCGTTACCATTATCTACGTATTAACCAATATTATCTATCTGGCAACTGTACCCCTGCATGAACTGGCGTTTGCAAAAGACAACCGGGTGGCGCTAAGCGCTTCGGAAGCCATTTTTGGAAGTAGCGGAACCATCATCATTGCAGTAATGATTATGATATCCACCTTTGGTTGTAATAACGGATTGATACTGGCAGGTGCCAGGGTTTATTATACTATGGCAAAGGATCAATTGTTTTTTAAACAGGCCGGTAGCTTAAATAAAAATATAGTTCCTGAATGGGCTTTGTGGATACAGTGCGCTATGGCCTGTGCCTTGTGCCTTAGTGGCAGGTATGGCGACCTGTTAGATATGGTTTCCTTTATTGTTGTGATATTTTATGTATTAACTATTGCCGGTATCTTTATTCTAAGAAAAAAATACCCGGATGCTGACAGACCATATAAAGCTTTTGGTTACCCTGTTTTACCGATTATCTACATCTTAATGGGCATTAGTTTTTGTGGGTTATTGATTGTTTATAAACCACAGTTTACCTGGCCGGGATTGATCATCACGCTGATTGGTATTCCTTTGTATTATCTTGCAGTGCGTAATAAAAAATCAACCAGTTAATCTCAATTTTCAAATATGATTAGTGAATTGTGCAATGATATTTTTGATCAGTCTATCCATGATTATCATTTGACGGATGATGTAGATACCGCTATTACGAACCCGTATCCGGGAGGGGGGATAGAACATTCATTATACGCCAAAAATTGGGTAGATACAGTGCAATGGCATCTTGAGGATATTGTACGGAATCCACAAATTGATCCGGTAGATGGGCTTGCGTTAAAAAGACGAATTGATGCATCCAACCAGGTAAGAACTGATATGGTGGAATATATTGATAGTTATTTTTTACAACAATATGGTGCAGTGCAGACAAAGCCAACTGCAAGAATTAATACTGAAAGTCCCGCCTGGGCTATCGATCGTTTATCCATCCTTTCATTGAAAATTTATCACATGAATGCAGAAGTACATCGTACCGATGCAAGTGTAGATCACATTATCGCCTGCACCGATAAGCTGGCTATTTTACTTGAACAAAGAAGGGATTTGTCAAAGGCGATTGATACACTACAGGAAGATATCGCCAGCGGCATTATTTATATGAAAGTGTACAAGCAAATGAAGATGTACAATGATCCCGGATTGAATCCGGTATTGTATCAGCAGCAAAATAAAATCGACTAAAAATTGGCAGATATCTAATTTTTAATCCAATGCCGTTTAGTTAAGTAGTTTAAGTGGCGGGTGGGAAACCCGCCACGGCTCGAAGCCGTGGTTGGTGTCTCACCAACCACCCTTAACTAAACGGCATTGATTTTCAATCTGTTAAGTATTTCAATTTTCTTTAGTCTATTTTAAAAAAATCGGGAATAGGCCTTGACATCAGTGGGTTTCAAAAGTTGTTGGGAACCCGAAATCAGAAATTCGTTACAATTGCAAACTCCAAAGCATATACTGGTTATTCGTTTTTCCTCTCTGGGGGATGTTGCGATGACCGTACCTGTCATTCAAAATGTACTGCAGCAAAATCCTGCATTGGAAATTACAGTAGTGTCAAATGCTTTTTTACAACCTTTGTTTGAAGGATTGGAAAGATGTCATTTTTACCCGGCCCATTTAAAAGCACAACACAAAGGAGTGGCAGGTATGCACCGTTTATTTAAGGAACTAAATAACCTGCATACTTTTGACGCCGTTGTAGATCTGCACAATGTTTTACGGTCTAAAATTTTAACCCTATTTTATAAATTAAAGGGATTAAAAGTTGCAACACTCGATAAGGGCAGGAGTGAGAAAAAAGCCCTTACCCGTAAAGCAGATAAAGTTTTTAAACAGCTTACTTCCATGCATGAACGCTATGGAGTTGTATTTCGACTAGTTGGTTTGCCGGTTGAATTGAACACGGAAAAACCAGTTTATGAAAGAATAGATATACCGCTTGCCTTACAGGCTGTTTTTTCTTCCGGAAAAAAAATAATAGGTGTGGCGCCCTTTGCGCAATACACCGAAAAAATGTATCCAATTGAAAAGATGAAAACTGTGGTACAGCAATTAACAGCGGCCAACAATACTGTACTCCTTTTTGGTGGAGGAAAAGAGGAGGCGACTGTATTACAACAGTGGGAGCTTGAAATATTTTCGGTATTCAATATGGCAGGCAGGTATTCTTTTACTGAAGAACTAGCCATAATTAGTAATGTTGATGCCATGGTTAGTATGGACTCTGCCAATATGCACCTGGCATCATTATTCAATGTGCCCGTAGTAAGTATCTGGGGTGCCACACATCCCTTTGCAGGGTTTTATGGATGGGCGCAGGATGAAGCAAATATTGTGCAGATAAATCTTGAATGCAGGCCCTGTTCGGTATTTGGCAACAAGCCATGTTACCGGGGCGATCATGCCTGTATGAACCGGATTGAAGAAGTGATGATTGTAAATAAAATATTTAAACCTACGTAGGAACAGGCCGCGGCCTGTTCCTACAAACAACCGTTTCTACAATATCACCAAAATCAAATAACAATATGCAGAAAATTTCATTGGCAATACATGGTGGTGCAGGAACCATTTTAAAAGAAGAGATGACGGACGAAATGGAGAAAGCTTACCTGCTGGGTTTAGAAACAGCATTGGAAGGCGGCTATTCGGTACTGGAAAGCGGTGGATCGGCAACTGATGCGGTAAAGGCTGCTGTTGTTATTTTGGAAGATAATATATTGTTCAATGCAGGCCGTGGTGCTGTATTTACAAAAGAAGGCACACATGAAATGGATGCTGCAATCATGGAGGGAAAGCATTTGTCTGCTGGCGCAGTTGCGGGAGTTAAAAATATCAAAAACCCCATTTTACTTGCGGAAGCGGTTATGTACAAAAGTGATCATGTTTTATTAAGTGGAAAAGGTGCCAATGATTTCGCCCAACAACATGGTTTTTCATTGGAACCCGATGAGTACTTTTTCTCAGCTTTCCGTCACAACCAATGGCTGCAAATGAAAGATGGCGACGCTTATGCACTCGATCATTCCTCTGCTGAAATGAAGGAAAAGAAATTTGGAACAGTAGGTGCGGTGGCCTGTGATGCAAACGGAAATATTGCTGCTGCCACGAGCACAGGTGGAATGACGAATAAAAATTTTGGCCGCATTGGCGATACGCCCCTGATTGGCATTGGCACCTATGCTAATAATAAAACCTGTGCCATCAGTTGTACCGGTCACGGTGAGCCGTTTATAAAAGCAGTGGCAGCCTACGACGTTAGCTGCCTGATGGAATACAAGGAGCTGGATTTAGAGGTGGCCATGAACGAAGTGGTGAATAACAAGTTGCCAAAAATATGGGGCGAAGGTGGAATGATTGGAGTTGATGCATCCGGCAATATTTCTCTGTTGTTCAATAGTGCCGGTATGTATCGCGGCGCCAAAAGCAGCGATGGCACAAGCTTTGTGTGCATTTATAAAGATTGAGTCGTTGGAGACAAACGAGCGTTATCTTCAATATTTCAGTAGCCGATAAGCATTGGGTCAACATTCAATATTCGCAAATCGAACCTACATTTACGGGTACCTCATTACTAATCAATAATGTCTAATTTATTCACTTCACCTGCAATTGCTTTGAAACAATTGGCCTGCGTTTTATCATCATTTTTATCAACCAGTTTAGCGGCATAGTATTCATCTAAAAAAGAAGCGGCACCGGTCCAGATCGTCTGCATCATGCCCCGATAATATTTTTTTGTTTTCAATTTTGCAGTCGTACGGTACTTAACCATATCCTGTGTTTGGATACTTGCAATTGCAGGATTTCGCCATGCGCAGGTAATTACATTCAATCCTTTGTTTGCAAAATAAACGGCTGTTTGTTCTGCTTTTTCATAATGCCAGTCGCAGATGATTACTTTCTTTGAAATTAAATCCACGGCACCGTAGGTGTCATTAAAACTACCTTCCCATTCTCCAATACCAGTCGCCCGGCCATCAATTAACCGGTCACCCCAAATCCATAAATTTCTCTTCTTCAATGCCAGGTGATTTTGTATTTTGTTGACTTCACCTGCAAACAATTCCGCTTTATTTTTACCGGCACACCTCGGGCATTTTGCATCGCCAATATAAAACACTTCATCCATTCCTGCATGGAAAGCATCTGTTTCAAAAGCGTCACAAATTTCATCAACCAAATCAAAAACGATGGCGTGTACATCCGGATGCAATGGACAATAGCTTTTACAGTAAAGGCTATCCTCATTTGGCCAAACGTACTTCTCCGGCATTTGCACATGGGGTGTTTCATCAAATTGTGGATATACTTTTAACAGGTTGGATATTTTATTGTCCCATGATTGATGGCCGAGTAAATTGATTTGTGGTACCAGGCGAATGTTATTTTGGCTGCACGCATTTACCATTTGTTGTGCATCTGATTTTGACAATGCACCGCTGTCACGCAATTCAGGATGACTGTCAAACTGGTAATTAAAATCTATCCGAAGTATAAGGGTGTTGATCTTATTGAGTGGTAACTCTTCCTTGATAAATTGTACAAATCGATCAAGGTTATCAGGCTTTGGGGCTGCGATACAAAATGCTCTTACGGGTAAAATCTCATCTATAGATGCTTGCGCCGTAGTATTGTTTGTAAAGACTGTAAGGAATGACAGTAGGTGTAAAACTGCGATGCAAAATTGTTTCATGATTGGATGCATATTTATAAATGTTGAGGGCAAACTATAATAAGAAATTTAGTCAATAATCGAAGGGAATTTTATTTGTGCATATTGTACCTGCTTTAGTTTTTCTTTTAGATTAATAAATGATTCATAGGGTCCAGCGGTGGAAAACAAATTCAAAATCCAGGCCGGTACATCTTCTCCGGGATCAAATTGAATTCTATACTCTACTTTATATTGTGAATTGCTCACCGG
>JBGSMI010000270.1:0-20781 GCA_041740215.1 Ferruginibacter sp. | reverse complement strand
ACTTACCCTAAGCCCGGCACTGTAGGCGGTAAATAATATGGCTTTGTGCTTTTTATTTTTTAATGCATTAAATAGTTTGCTCATTTCAGATTCTGCCAACACATTAGGCAGGTTAAGCGGTTTTTTTGCTCTTGGTAAATCCACAAAAAATTTTTCACGGTGCAGTATATTTTCAAAATAATATTTAATGGCATTTAACCTGCTATTGAGTGTACCAGGGCCTAATTTTAATTCTGTTGCACAGTGCAGCATGTACCTTCGCAAATCTTCGCTTGTAAGGGTTTCTACTCCCTTTTGATTTAACAATTGCAGTAATTGTTTAAACTCGTTTTTGTAGGTTTTAATAGTGGTGGAAGGGTTGCCGGCTAATTGCAATGCCTGTACCATGCGTAGCAATTGCTCCATATTGCCATTGCTTATTTGATAGCTTTTAAGGTTTAAAGGGGTTAATACCGGTTGCTCTGCGGCGGCTGTTTTTAAGGTTACAATTTTGTTTCTTTTTTAGAGATATTGCTTTAATGCAGTAGTATCCACAATAGCATAAGCTTGCGTTGCAGCTACTATTGCGTTGTAATTTGGTCTGCTTAGTGGCAGGTACCAGCATTTATTGCTTTGGCTCCATTGTACGCCTTTTATTTTTTTTACCTCTTTGTTAATACTGGCTTTGTTTTGATACATTAACGCTATTTGCTCAGCATTTTTATGAAATATTGGTTGTAGTGTAATGGTTATCATACTATCTTTTTTTAAGCGTTAGCCACGGCTTCGCCACCTCTCAGCCACAGGCAAATAGTGTTTGTATAAATAAAACATTAAAATACTATTTAAACTGATAGTACGTGTACAATGTAGCTTATTTATTTTATGAGAAGGTATAGGGTTTAGTAGGCTTAGGATTTATAGGTTTAGGGTTGAAGGTATAGGGTTTAGGGGGTTTTTGGCTTTAGGGCAATGTCATTTAGTTAAAACTGAAGACCTGCCCTTAGGGGGCAATATGTGGGTAGAACAAGTGTCTAGCATTTTGAATTTTCGTTCCGTTACGAACGTTATGTGGATTGAGTTTGATAAAATATTGCGCTCCTACTCAACGCCTGTTCAATTGATCTGAATTTGCTACCCACCTATTGTTCCGAAGGAACAAAAAATCCCTACTTAAATGAAATTAGGATTTAGTGGGTTTAAGGTTGCCGGTTACTGGTTGCGGGTTGAACATGGTTGATGGTTTAGAGTTGAGAAGGGCGTATTTAAAATTGTCGCACCTCGCTACAGGGTTGCAAACCTTTTTTAAAATGTTTTTAGCAGATAAGAACCTGAACAAAGCTGGCAACCCTCCAGACAATTTTAAATGCAACCGGTTGAGAAGGTAAATGGTTGAAGGTGGTTGAAGCTGGTTGACATTGATTAAAGGTGGTTGAAGCTTGCTAAGCCCAAACGGGCATCGGTGTCAACTTAAGATTTTAGCTATCAAGTTCCATTTGCTCAAAACTTATTTTTTTTCGGAAAGGTTAGTTTTTATTTCTATTGCCCTTTTTAAAACAAAACTATTGCTGTCTTTTATAAGCCATTCCATTTCTTCATCCTTTAATAATTCACAACCTTCCGCAACGGCTGCGGGAAAATTCATGTAAAATGATTTTGTCTTTCCCTTTGGCAAGCGGGGTGCTGTAAAAAAATAAGCCCCAAAACATGTTGGAACGATTTTATAGTTGCAAAGAGCAAATATTAACCTTTACAAAAAACTTCCTGATTCCTTTTGGAAACAACCGGGCAGAACAGGCTATCCGCATGATGAAAGTAAAACAAAAAATATCAGGTTTTTTTAGAAGGGGAAAAGGTGCTAAAGATTTTGCAGATATCCGAAGCTATCTAGCTACTGCCATCAAACAAGCAATACCAATCATCCATGCTCTTAATGATGCAATTCCAGGACGCCCCCTTTCAAATATCGGGCTGAACTGTTACATAAAATCAACTATTAAAATGCGCTTGTAATAAAGGAACTCATAAAATAAATTATCTTTATAAAAAGGTTGACAGCGATAAAATCACCAGTCACACCTAATTAAATACAAGGTAATTGATTCGCTCAATAGCATTGATTTGTCATTTCTCATGCACAATAACCAATACAGTTTTATGATTAAAAAGCCCCCATTCAGAAAGCTTCGCGGATATGCATTTGATCCTTCGCTTTCTTTAAAAATTGATACGGCATTGATCAACGAAATTACCTACAAGATTGCCTGGGAGGATGAAGTACTGCAACCAGGCCCTATGGGTGAATATGTTGAAGTTATCGACTATGATCCTACCGTCAATAAATTTTATGCCGGTGTCGATCTCAATCATCCTTACCTGTTGGCGCAGGATGGTTTTGATCCGTCGGGGAGCAACCCGCAGTTTCATCAGCAAATGGTATATGCGGTAGCAATGACTACCATCAAAAATTTTGAAAGCGGATTGGGCCGTCCGGTGCTATGGAGTCCACACCGGATTATAGAAACGCTGCCGCCTGCCTACGGAAAAAAGAGCTCCAGTAAAAGCAACACTACAAATACAAAAATCCGGGATGAATATGTGGCTGCACTGAGAATTTATCCGCATGCAATGCGGGATGCCAATGCATTTTATAGTCCGCAAAAAAAGGCGCTGCTCTTTGGTTACTTTGCGGCAAAGCCTGCAGATATCACCTTACAAATGCCCGGTCATTTAACCTTTACCTGTTTAAGCCACGATATTGTTGCACACGAAACAACCCATGCCATCCTAGATGGCTTACAAAGAAAATACACCGACGATACCAACCCCGATGTGTTGGCTTTTCATGAGGCATTCGCCGACATCGTAGCACTGTTTCAACATTTCTCTTTTCCCGAAGTACTGAAAAACCAGATAGCGGCTACCCGGGGCGATCTGGCTTCGCAGAATTTATTGGGTAAACTGGCACAGGAATTTGGCGTGGCCATTGGCAGTTATGGATCGTTGAGAGATGCCATTGGCAACTATAATCCAGTCACCAAAAAATGGGAACCGCATCAGCCGGATGGCAACGAATACAGAACCATCACTACCCCACATGAACGTGGTGCCATATTGGTGTCTGCCGTGTTTGAAGCTTTTCTGGTGATTTATAAAAGCAGGATAGCCGATTTACTAAGAATTGCCACAGGGGGCACCGGTATTTTGCCGCAGGGCGAATTGAATCCGGATCTTGTAAACCGCCTTGCAGCAGAAGCTTCCAAGGCAGCTAAGCATGTGCTCAATATGTGCATTCGTGCGTTGGATTACTGTCCGCCTGTGGATATCAATTTTGGCGATTTTTTGCGGGCCGTTATCACTTCCGATACCGATCTGGTAGCAAATGATAGCCGCGACTACCGGCTTGCATTCATTGACGCATTTAGAAAAAGAGGCATCTTTCCTGCGGGTATCAAATACCTGTCTGCCGAAAGTTTGGCCTATCCCGAACCAAATACTACCGGTCTACAGGATTTGTTTTCAATACTGGTCAATTTTATGCGTGATTACAGGGCCGAAATTATTTACACCAATAAGCGGGCGGAGATTTTTGCCATCTCACAAAAATACATTGCCGGCAGTTATGATACCGATAAAAAAATATACGGATTGCATCGCCGGTTCAATGTAAAATTTGATAACTCAAGTGGCTTTGAAAAACTAACGGGCCTGATGTTTAGTCAAAATTGGAAGGCACTCGGTATTCCCACTTCCACGGCTTACGGTGGCGCATCGCCGTCTTTTTCTGTCCACTCACTGCATGTTGCTTCAAGAGTAGGACCCAATGGCAACCAGGTAAACCAGCTCATTGTTTCGTTGGTGCAAAACGCCAACATCAGTGTAGAAAAAAACAGCACCCATATGCCGTTGATAAAACGGGCTTCCGGCAATACAGGGTTTAAGGTAAGCGGTGGCTGTACCTTAATTTTTGATCTGGATACGCTGAAATTAAAATATGCTATTAGTAAACCATTGCTGGATGTAAATGCACTTGACACCAATGTTCACCAGCTCAATTATAACAGATGCCTGGCGTTGCATCAATACCAGCATGATTCGATGCAGCACCAAAGCCAGTTTCAGGCTTACTTTGGTTTGGCCAATCAAAACAGCTACAACGAACCTTTTAATTTTTTACACACCCATTAACTGATCACCATGGCAAAGTCATCTAACCTTTTTATGCGGATCTCTAAAATCGTAGTAAGAATGTATCGTGCAGGTACCGGCGATTTTTTTGTACTTCATTTTAAAAAAGGCAATACAAAAAGTTTTACAATGATGATCGACTGCGGTTGCATCAATGGTAGTAAAGAAGGATTTAAGCCGCTGGTAGAAAATCTGGCAACGTATACCCGGGGTGTGATTGATTTGCTGGTGGTAACACACGAGCATGCAGACCATATCAACGGGTTTCAAAAGTCGGCAGATATTTTTAGCAAGATCAATTTTAAAAAAGTATGGCTTGCATGGACGGAAGATGACCAGGATCCGATTGCAAATGATTACCGGGCCAATCATAGCGAAATGGCGCTGGCGCTTAATAGTGCAGTCAACAAATTGAATGGACTGGCAGATACCAACTATTATGAATCTCTGTTTGCAGCCGAAGCAAATGGCATTGCAATGCTTGCTGGTCGCAAACAGTTTATCCGATCTCTTACCGATTTAAATGCGCTCAATATCAATACAGCCGCAGCCCCGGGAACGCCCAAACCAACCATGGTGCAATTGCTGCGTGACTATAAAGTGATCAAACCAACTACTAAAATAGAGTTTTTAGAACCGGGAGATGTGAAATCAAACCTGCCCGGTGCAAAAGGCATCAGCTTTTTTGTGCTGGGGCCACCACGAAGCCGGGTCTATTTAAACCGAACAGAAAAGGAGGGGGAAAATTTTGACAAGCGGGAAGAGAAAAGTACGGTTGATGTTGCTTTGATAGAAGCACTGAATGCAGGCGATACAGTTGGTGGCGATATGCACTTACCTTTTGATGCTGTATTTGAAGCCAATGCCGCAAACAATGTGTATAGCGATCGGTATGAGCATGGGGGCGATTGGCGAAAAATTGATTACGACTGGTTATACAATGCCGGTAGCCTTGCCTTGCGGTACGAGCGTAGTATCAACAATACCAGTGTTGCATTGGCCATCCGGTTTGATGCCAGCGAAAAAGTATTGTTGTTTCCGGGCGATGCAGAGTTTGGTAATTGGGAAAGCTGGCATGATGCGCTGGAATGGCCGGTGAAAATTAATGGCGAAATTGTGGCAAAAAAAGCGGAGTACTTATTAAACAATACCGTCTTTTATAAAGTAGGGCATCACCTCAGCCAGAACGGAACTGCCAAAAGCAAAGGCGTAGCAATGATGACCAGCGAAACTTTGGCGGCCATGGTTACGTTGGACTTTAAGAAAATTCAAACCGGCTGGTTAAATACGATGCCGAATGATTTATTGGGTGCAGAACTGATTCGTAAAACCGGGGGAAAACTGTTTTTTGTGGGCGACCGCAATCAAATACTGCCCAACATAAAGACCAACCGGGTATCGATTCGCAAAGACGATGAAGACAACTTAAATAAATTGAACGAGCCTTTTGATGGAAAGTTTTTTATTGACTACACGGTGAATGGATAACTTAATCGCCAACAAATAGATTTTGCCGTGCAGTAACCTGGGCATTCTAATTCCGTTGATTGCATTTACTGCGATGCGCCATTTCCGGAATATTGAGCAAAATACGGTTTTAAAAATTGCTCACTAAAATTGAATCGTCATTTTAACTGCTGATGATTGGCCAAAGGAAAACATTTGCAGCGTAATCGTGTTAAAGAGTATTCAAATTGGTGCTGATATTTATTTGTTGCCGGTGCGATAAATGACCTTTCTTTCCTTGCGGAAATAATAAATCTTACATATTTTATACAGACAAGATAATAACTTAAAAATTTAACTAGCATTAACAATCTATGGAAATTAAACCACTTCAAGTAAAATCAGCATTTAGTTCAGAAAAAAAGTTTTTATTAAAATTTGAGTCATTTCAAAAACTGATCAGTGCACTTAATAAAAAGGAGATACCTGTTGAAATGGCCAGTTCAATCAATAATGATATTGACGAAATTAATCGATTTGTTGGGTCAGCTAAAGACCTAAATAAATTGCTTGGAGAAAGGCAAACTCAAATTGCAACAATGCTTGAAAAGGAACTTAAACTTGTTACCATTAACTACAACCGAAACAAGTGGCTTGCCCTTGGCATGTCCGCTTTTGGATTACCTATTGGGGTTGCATTTGGGTTGAGTATAGGTAATCTGGGCATGATAGGAATAGGCTTGCCAATAGGAATGGGAATTGGTGTGGCGTTTGGTATGTCATTGGATAAGAAGGCAAAAGAATCGGGCAAACAATTGGATGTGGAATTAAAATATTAAACGCAAAACCATTGTTTTACGTTGAAAGTATTTACAATGATTCTGTTTTTATTGTAAAGAAAATTGTAAGCAAAATATAGAATTAATTGAAGGGGATAGCTATGGGATTACAAATCGGACCCTCTCCTGACCTGCAAAGAGCAAATTAAAAAGATCTCTAAATATTTTGAAAGAATTACCCGATAAAAAGCGGGTAAATGAAGGATTGAAATTTATTCAGTATTCCGCCGGCCAACGGGTGGTAGCCGGAATTTTGCGATACAAGCATTGCTTTTTGTTAACTGAACGTTATTGCACTGTGTACAAGTAGTTGACTATCAGATAAATGCCACTTATTTGTCCAGACTGTTTTATTGCTGCTTGCATTTTTCTTTCTATTTTAGCGGCCTGATGAAATTACCTGTTTTTTTTCTGCCGATATTTTTTGTGCTATTGTTTGCCAATGTTAATTCATTTGCAACAGGCGGTTTCAATATCCAGTATCAATCATCTTCGCTTAATACAAATTTGCAAGCGTTTAAAAATATCCAAACAGATTTCAATCTCACTTATTTTACAAACCTTACTCAATCTAAAGAATACGAAATCCTCCTTTTCGAAGAAGTAGAAGACCAGAATTCTGATGAATCATCATCCAGAAAAGATAGATTGATAAATGGCTTTCTTTCCACCTTTTATACTCAATATTGTTTCGATTGTTACCACAACCTTGTGAAACAATCACAATTTCTTTGGTACTATACATCCCACCGATACATTCTGCAAAGAACATTGCGGATTTGATTTTTATTCAACAATTAACTGCCCATGTTTTCAAGACCGGGCATTTCAATCATTTATTTTTTGGCTTTCTGCCGTTACAATTGTTAGTCAATGAAGGGCATCTTTAAATGCCGGAATGATTACTATGTCCTCATTATACTTATCAATCATTTTCGTTTACAATTATGAAAAGAACAATTCTGCTGGCTGGCTTATTTGCACTTTTGTGCATGAATAGCTGTGCTCCCAAAAAAGAAGAAAAGGAAGAAGCCGGTAAATACGCCGTTACAAGTCCTTTGAGAGTTGATACTTCCTTTATCAAAGAATATGTAGCACAGATAAGGTCGATCAAAAACATTGAAATAAGAGCGCTTGAGAAAGGCTTTCTACAAAATATTTATGTAGATGAAGGCCAGTATGTAAAGGCCGGACAAATCTTATTTAAGATTATGCCGAAGATATACGAGGCCGAGTTAATGAAGGCGCAGGCTGAAGTAGATGCGGCAGCAATTGAGCTGCAGAACACGAAAGCATTGGTGGACAAAAACGTTGTTTCAAAAAACGAGCAGGCGATGGCACAAGCTAAACTAGACCAGGCTAAGGCCGAAACAGCACTTGCAAAAATTCATTTATCATTTACGGAGATTAAGGCCCCCTTTGATGGAGTCATTGACCGTTTACCAAAGAAGCTGGGCAGTCTGGTAGATGAAGGTGAGCTGCTCACTACGCTTTCAGACAATAGCCGGATGTATGCCTATTTCAATGTATCAGAACCAGAATACCTCGATTATCAAACCAATATTAAGGGCAGAGGAAACAATTTGGTAAACCTGCTGCTTGCGAATAACCAACCATTGAATTATGTGGGTAATGTAGAAACCATCGAAGGCGAATTTAATAATGAAACAGGTAACATCGCCTTCAGGGCGAACTTTCCAAACCCGGAGCGACTTTTAAAAAATGGCGAAACCGGTAAAGTTTTAATGACGGTGCCATTAAAAAATGCAATGGTCATTCCCCAAAAAGCCACTTACGAAATTCAGGATAAAAAATTTGTTTTTTTGGTAGACAAGAATGGGATAGTGCATTCAAGAGAGATTACCATTACCGGTCAAATGCCGGATTTATATGTAATAAAAACGGGCATCACCGAAACAGATCAAATATTACTCGAAGGCGTTCAGAAGGTAAAAGATGATGAAAAGATTGTGTTTGTATTTCAAAAGCCTGCAGAGGTAATTGCTCATTTGCGGTTAAAAGCCGAATAGTTCATTTAAAATAAACAAGTAAATGTTTAATAAATTTATACAAAGGCCGGTACTGTCGATTGTGATATCGCTTATCATTGTCTTCCTCGGTATCCTGGCCATCACTCAGCTACCGGTTACGCAGTTTCCTTCTATTTCACCACCAAAAGTAAATGTTACGGCTGCTTATCCCGGAGCCAATGCTGAACTCATGACCAAATCTGTAATCATCCCACTTGAACGAGCCATCAATGGTGTGCCGGGGATGAAATACATGGCCTCTGATGCAGGCAATGATGGAGAGGCAACCATACAGGTAGTTTTTAATCTTGGTACAGATCCTAACCAGGCATCGGTGAATGTACAAAACCGGGTTGCATCTGTGGTAAACAAACTGCCTCCACTCGTAGTACGGGAAGGCGTAAAGATTACCAGGGAAGAATCTAACATGCTGCTCTACATCAACCTTTACAGTAAGGATACTGCCACCGACCAAAAGTTCCTTTTTAATTTTGCAGACATCAATGTTTTGTCTGAAATTAAAAGAGTAGATGGGGTAGGCTTTGCCGATATTGTTGGTAACCGGGAATATGCGATGCGTATCTGGTTGAAGCCTGACCGGATGCTGGCTTACAAGATCGCCGCCAATGAAGTGATGGAAGCACTTAGCCAGCAAAGCCTGGAGGCTTCGCCCGGAAAAACGGGTGAAGCTTCCGGAAAAAGATCACAGTCTTTTGAATACGTGCTAAAATATTCCGGCAGGTTTACAACAAAGGAGCAATATGAAAATGTGATCCTTCGCTCCAATGCAGACGGCGAAATATTGCGGCTAAAAGATGTAGCCGATATTGAGCTAGGCAGTTCGATGTATGATATCTATTCTAACCTGAATGGAAAACCTTCGGCAGCCATCGTACTAAAACAATCTTATGGAAGCAATGCCAGCGATGTAATAAAAAAAGTGAAGGCAAAAATGGCCGAGATAAAAGCGACCTCTTTTCCAAATGGAATGGACTATGAGATCAGCTATGATGTTTCCAGGTTTCTGGATGCTTCAATTGATAAGGTGATTCATACATTACTGGAAGCATTTATATTGGTAGGGCTGGTGGTATTTCTGTTTCTCGGCGACTGGCGCTCTACCTTAATCCCTGCCATTGCGGTACCAGTATCGCTCATCGGAACCTTTGTGTTTATGCAGTTTTTCGGCATCACTTTAAACCTCATTACCTTGTTTGCGCTTGTGCTTGCAATAGGTATTGTGGTAGATAATGCGATTGTAGTAATTGAGGCCGTGCATGCCAAAATGGAAACAAAAAATCTTTCTCCACGAAGAGCAACGCAGGAAGCCATGCATGAGATAAGCGGTGCTATTGTGGCCATCACTTTTGTAATGGCTGCGGTATTTATTCCGGTTGCGTTTATGTCGGGTCCCGTTGGTATATTTTACCGGCAGTTCTCCATCACGATGGCTACTTCAATCATTCTTTCGGGTGTGGTGGCGCTTACCCTTACCCCTGCACTTTGTGCCATCATGCTGAAGAACAATCATGCGAAACAAAAAAAGAAAAACTGGTTGAATAGCATTTTAAATGGTTTCAATAATTGGTTCAACGGACTAACCGGTAGTTATCAAAATGTATTGACTAAAATTGTAAATAAAAGGGCCATTACCTTTTTGATGTTGATTGCCTTTTGCATCGGCATTTACTTTTTAAACAACAGTGTGCCAACAGGTTTTATACCCAATGAAGACCAGGGTATGTTCTACGCCGTTATTCAAACGCCGCCGGGTTCATCGTTGGAAAGAACGAATGAGGTAGCCGAAAAACTTCAAAGAATTGCCGAAAAAATAGACGATGTTCAGTCTGTTTCTGCGCTTGCAGGCTATGAGATACTTACGGAAGGAACAGGGGCCAACACGGGTACCTGTCTAATCAACCTAAAGAGTTGGAACGACCGGAAACACAATGTACAGCAGGTGATGACAGCGTTAGAGGAGAAGACCAAAGACATTACCGGTGCCACCATTGAATTTTTTCAGCCGCCGGCAGTTCCGGGTTATGGTGCTGCTGGTGGTTTTGAGTTGCGGTTGCTGGATAGAGCGGGCTCGGGCGATTACAAGAAAATGGAAACGGTGAACAATGACTTTGTAAAAGAACTGAGCAAGCGAAAAGAGTTATCCTCTGTTTTTAGTTTTTACAGTGCAAGCTTTCCGCAATACATGTTAAAAATTGACAACGATCTGGCACAACAAAAAGGTATTTCCATTGACAATGCCATGAATACACTTTCCACCTTGATCGGAAGTAACTACGAAATCAGTTTCATCAAGTATGACAGGCAATATAAAGTGATTGTTCAGGCATCGCCACAATACAGGGCTTTGCCGGAAGACATCTTAAAACTTTATGTAAAAAACAGCAGCGACGAAATGATACCGTTTTCTGATTTCATGACCATGCAAAAAGTGTATGGCCTGTCGGAGATTACCCGGCACAATATGTACAATGCCTCAGAAATAAGTGGTTCGTCTGCCCCGGGTTTTAGCAGTGGAGAAGCCATTAATGTAGTAAATGAAGTGGCCCTGAAATCATTGCCAAGAGGTTTTGCAATTGACTGGGCGGGTATATCGAAAGATGAAGTAGGAAGGGGTAATGAAGCCATCTATATTTTCATTATCTGTTTGGCCTTTGTGTACCTGATCTTGTCTGCTCAATATGAAAGTTTCATCCTGCCTTTCTCGGTTATACTATCGCTCGTAGCGGGTGTATTTGGGGCCTTTCTTTTATTAAAAATATTGGGTTTGGAAAACAATATTTATGCCCAGGTTGCCATGATTATGCTGATTGGGTTATTGGGGAAGAATGCCGTGTTGATAGTAGAGTTTGCAGTGCAGAAACATCGTGCCGGATCTAGCGTACTACAGGCAGCCATTGAAGGATCGGTCGTACGATTCCGTCCGATTCTGATGACATCCTTTGCATTTATTGCCGGACTAATTCCCCTGGTTTTTGCATCCGGGCCAGGTAGAATTGGAAATAGAACCATTGGGAGCGCTGCTGCAGGGGGGATGCTCTTTGGTACTGTTTTCGGCGTACTTATTATCCCCGGCTTGTATTATATTTTTGGCCGCATTGCAGAAAAGGAAATATTAATTGAAGAAGAAGACGAAAATCCATTAACAGAAGAAATTGATCACAATGTTTAAACTAAAAATACCTACCTGGATCAGCTTGATCGGTGCATGCCTCGCCATAGCCAGTTGCAAAATACCGGCGATCGTGCAGTCGGCTGCAGTAAAGCAAGTGCCGCTGTCGTTTAATAAAAATGGTGATACCACCAATGCAGCAGCAATCAACTGGCGCAGTTTCTTTAAAGACAAGGCCCTGATTAGTTTAATTGATACGGCACTTAAAAACAACCAGGAACTGAACATCACTTTGCAGGAAATTCAAATTGCAGCAAATGATATCCGAATGAGGAAAGGAGCATTGTTGCCGTCGGTTAGTGTAGGAGGTGGCACTGGTGTTGAAAAAGTAGGCAGGTACACCAGCCAGGGGGCCGGCGATGCTACAACAGAAATTTATCCGGGAAAAGAAATGCCTGACCCTCTTACAAATTTAAGGGTAGCGGCCGTTGCTACATGGGAAGCAGATATCTGGAAGAAATTACGCACTGCAAAAAAAGCAGCCATCACCCGTTATCTGGCAACAGTTGAAGGCAAAAATTTTATACTGACCGACCTGGTTGCAGAGGTAGCCAATTCTTATTACGAACTGGTAGCACTTGACAATCAATTTACCATTGTGCAACAAAACATCGGGCTACAAAAAAGCGCTCTTTTGGTGGTTCAAATACAGAAAGAAGCCAGTAGGGCAACAGAGTTAGCTGTGCAGAAATTCCAGGCCGAAGTGTATAAATCTGAAAGCCTGCAATTTGATATTCTGCAACAAATTAAAGTCACAGAAAACAGAATAAACTTATTGTTGGGCCGGTTTCCTCAAACAATAGCAAGAGATACGGCTAATTTTCTACAGCAAATACCAGCAATTGTTGCTACAGGCATACCTTCTCAATTGCTTGCTAACAGGCCTGATATTAAAAAGGCTGAACTTGAATTGATAGCAGCAAAGCTGGATGTTAAAGTTGTTCGAGCTGAATTTTATCCCTCTTTTGGTATTTCAGCAGGCATAGGTTTTCAGGCGTTTAATCCAACCTACCTTGTAAAACTACCGAGCTCAATTTTGTATTCCCTGGCAGGTGATTTGGCCGGTCCACTGATCAATAGAAATGCCATCAAAGCCGAATTTTACTCAGCCAACGCAAGACAATTGCAGGCCTTGTACAATTACGAACGCAGTATCATCAATGCCTATCTGGAAGTATCCACGCAAATGGCGGGTATCAGTAATCTTGAACTGCGTTATGGCTTTAAAGCAAAGCAGGTAGCGGCGCTTACGCAATCCATTCTTATAGCAAACGACCTCTTCAAATTTGCCCGGGCAGATTATTTAGAAGTGCTGATGACACAACGGGATGCGCTGGAAGCTAAGCTGGAACTGGTAGAAACTAAAAAGCAACAATTGAATGCCGTAGTAAATATCTACAGAAATTTAGGTGGCGGCTGGAAATAGCGTGTATTGTTTTTATTTTTTGGCCATGCAATCGGGAATCGACTGCGTGGCCTTTTTATGTATGACTGATCAGGTTTTACTGATAGGCTAAGGGAGTAGATGTTTTGCATTTTGAATGAATGGTTCGCCAGGGATAGCCATTCAATTTAAAGTGAATCTTCATTGAGGGTCGTTACTCTTTTGATGCAAAGTCAAATTGCATGCAAAGTTCATCTCCGTTGCATCTATTTATCGGTACATTAAAATAAATCCCACACCAAATACATTTTCAGTACTCACTGTTGGATCGTCTTTTAAATACTTTCGAATTTTAGTGATAAATACATCCAGGCTTCTGCCAAAAAATGTAATCATTCTTTCCCCAAAGCCGTTTCAGAAGATCTTCCCGTTTGATTACATTGTTCCGGTGATTGGATAAATAATTAAGAATTAATGCCTTTACGTTAAGGGTGGTATTCTACTTTATCATAACAATTTATTTTACCACCCCGGTTCTTCCGTTGAACAAGGATGGTAAAATAAATGAAGCTATTTTTTTGGTTTGGGCACTTCCATAATATGGTACTCTTGAATAAGCGGAGGATTTTCCGGCGAAAGTGTAAAAAATATTTCAAGATTTGTTTTTTCACATTCCAACACAAATGAACCACGCAATTGATTGGCCGCCTTCATCTCCTTTATTGCATTTATTTTACCGGCTTTAGCGTATAGTTCCCGGGCTTCTTTTTTCAAACTATCAATGGGGTAGTCGGGAAAAAAGTTTTCTGCAAATAACCCGCTTTGTTCCGCTTTGTTCCAGTCCGGTAAAATTTTCAATAGTTCGATTTTGCGTTGTTCCAGTATTTTAGACGGGGCTTGTTGTCTGGGTTGCAAACTTGCTATTTTAATCAAGGTATCCAATACCCTTAAATTAACGCCGCCCATCGGAGAGTAGGTTCTGTTGCCAAAAGCCACCACACCAATTCCATAGTCGGGCATAATGCGCCATTGACTGCCAAAGCCCGGTAAGCCGCCGCTATGGGCGATATATGTTTTGCCATCACAGTCGGTCATCCAGCCTAAACCATAGCAGTATGCGGACGTTACTGCACAGGTTCTGCCATCAGGAAATTTGAAATTTGGATTATAGCCATTCCAGCGCCACGGGTGATGCATTTCTCTGACGGAACTTCTTTTAATGGGGCCATCATCTTTTGCATTATTGGGTGGCCACGCACTTAGGTGAAATGCCATATAGCTTGCAAACTCATCAATAGAACTGATCATTGCACCCATTGCGCCCCAACTGCCATCCTTAGTATCATGCAACAATACTTCCTCATTCCATTGCTCATTCAGCCAGCGATAGCCATGGGCTAATTTATCAGGCGCCACATCTCCAAATTCATAAGTAGTTGTTGACATCCCCAACGGTTCAAGAATATTTTTTTTGATATAATCCTGATAACGCATCCCCGAAACTTTAGTAATTATTTTTCCCTGTAGTGCAAAGCCAAGATTGCTGTATTCAAATGCGATACCAGGCGGATTGGAAAACGAAATTTGCTTCCCAATAAATTCCATAAGGTCTTTATCGCTATCTGCAAGCTGTCGGTCGCCCCATGGATTATCTTCCGGAAAACCTGCACTATGTGTCATCAAATGACGGATGGTAATTTGTGGTGCATCCGCCGTTGGATATTTTAAATGCTGTAGTTCTGGTATATATAAATAAGCAGGATCGTCCAGATTTAGTTTCCCTTCGTCGCGTAATTTTAAAATGGCCATGCAGGTAAAACTTTTACTCATAGAGGCAATGCGAAAAAGCGAAGACGAGCTTACCGGTATTTTCTTTTCAACGTTTGTGTAGCCGTAGCTATTTTTATATACGAGTTGACCATCAACCACCAGGCCAAAAGAAATGCCTGGGATATGATTGTCTGTTGCATGTTTTTTATACAAGCTATCAATTACTGTAAAGGCAGTTTTAATTTTTTCTAACCGGGCAGGATCGGCAAAAACAGCGGACGCATAAGAGCTGTCGTATAAGGTTACCGCCGAAACTGGCTTCGAAACAGGTTGCTTACAGGCAGTAAAAGCGACCACCACAAAGATGATTAAAATGCATTTTCTCATTGACTGGTTATTTTAGAGAATCAAGTTAATACTTAAAAAATAAATAGCAATCAATACAGTTAAAAGGGCGTATTTAAAATTGTCGCAGCCCGGTACAGGGTTGCCAACCTTTTTTAAGTGGTTTTTAGTAGAAAAGAACCTGCACAAGGTTGGCAACCCTTCCGATAATTTTAAATGCACCCAGTTAAAAGGAACGTGTTTCTGTCGGGTGAATTAAAAATTTTGTTTAAGCAGATTTTAGACCCGGCTTTCAACCGTAGCATTTCATAAACATGATGTAAGTGTAAGAAAGTCGGCTATTACGGTAGTGCCCCGGTTGATTTTTTCGACCTGGATTGTTGAATGATTGATATTTTTCGAAGTAAACTTTATCTATAGAAAAGTAACTCACCAATTACTATTATTTAGGTTGAATCACCAGTCGTTTATAAACAGTATTTGTTTGATCACTGATGCGTACCGTGTATAAACCGCCGGGAAGACTTGCAACATCTAACATAAGAGATGTTGCAGTCACGCTTTTATTTAAGACGGTTTGTCCGCCTGAATTTGTTATAGTGATGTTCCCTTTGCGAAAACTTCCATTTACCATTACTTTATCGTTTGCCGGGTTGGGAGAGAGGTTTATAAACTGATCATTCCGAAGCTTTACAGGCAAGGTATTGCTATATAAAATTTTCCCATCTGCGCCCGTCATCTTCAAACGATAGAAGCATTTTTCCGCAGCGGGATGGTTGATATCTGCAAAATGATAGTCTGCGTTTTTTGTTGAAAAACTTGAAATGTCGTTAAAATTAGTGCCATCAAAACTTCGCTCAAGGTTTAATCGTTGCAGTTTTGTTTCGTTACTGAATGTCCAGTTTAAATGTGTAGAACCCTGTTTCTCTTGTGCTGTGAAAGAGACCAGGCTCACTGGAAGCAGGATTGGTTTGGTAAGGGAAATATCATCAAAATATACATTGATGGCTGGTTGGTTAAAAATGATTTGTGTAAGCATCCTGATCCTTATTTGCCGGGTACCCGCAGGTGCAATTCTTGTATTGGAATAATTCGTCCACGCAGTGCCGGAACCACCAAAAAAAGATTGCCAGTTAGTAGTGTAACTGCTGCCCAATATGGTGTTGGAGTTATTGAGATAATCGACAATAAAACGTCCCTGGTCTGTTTGGTTACTTACTGGTGTTTGAATGTAACCGCTAAAAGTATATAACTGGCTTCCGAGGTCAATCACAGTAGCATCCGCTGATATATCGATGGTTTGCTGCAATTCAAAAGGGCCGCCAAAAAAGGAAGAGCAGCCGGAGAAAAATACAGTACCCCCACTTGTGCCGCTGGTGTGATCAAAAGGGTAATTGGCAGAGCCATCCGGTTTCATTGTCCAGTTAACGATATTGTCTGTTGGATTTGATGTACAGGTGAGCGCCCCCTGGCTAATGATTGTCCAGCCGGTACCTCTGGGCACGCTCTCCGCATCCGGATTGGTAACAAGGTTTTGGGCAGGTAAGTTGAATACAAACAAAATGGCGGGAACAAACAGTAAATTTTTTGTCATAAGGTATAGTTGTTTAATGTACTATCGAATAAAGCATGAAGTTATCAAAAGCGCTTTAAAAAACTTCTTGCTGATATTGTTTTTATTTAAATAATGAATGATGTTTATTAGAAATGAACCGGGCATAGCTGCATTTTACATTCAGTAAATATTATTGTATTTTCAATAATTTACCGCAGCAATATTTGGCAAAAAAGCAACACAAGTGTTCTGTTAAGAATAAAATGGCGAATCATTTGTAAAGCGTGATTTGCCAATGTTGAAGTATTAACCATTCACCATTGCAATTCACACTTACCTTAACACTACTGTGAAAAGCTGAGTTCTTTTTCGATCCTCATTTTTTTATTGTATTGCATCAACCATCTGATGGTGAAGGTTGGGATGAAATCAGTACCCGGTAAAAATTCCTCTATAAAATTAAACACGCCACCATGTACGCCAAAGCGACCTTTGAAACAAAATATAAAAGTAATAGCAGAAACTGGTGCCCAAAATATATCGGCGATCTCGCCAAAACCAGGGATGATAAAGGTTGCGATGCCTGCAAGGTCCATTAGGAGACAAAACTTTAATGTAGGTTGTTTGCTTTTCATAGAAATTAGGATTTGCTACCACCTCACAAAAATTTAGCCGAAGTCGCCGATCGAATGCTCATTCTTCTTTTTGTGAAAAACTTTTCTGATTCACCAAATAATTTTTCTTTTTTTACTACTTAACTGCGTAAAAGCACTAGGTAAAATCAGCATCCATCATGTGAAACAAAACATCAATGATGGTTTTTCTATTGAGGTTAATCAGTCTTAAAGGTTTTCCAGAGTAATTATTCCGTAATAATTTTTTTCTCCTATTATCCTGGTCACTACAATTTTTTTTCATTTAAACTGTTATTACGAATAATTGTATCCTTTCGCACCATTGCGATTCAGGACCGTTATAACTATGAAAAAAATACTGTTTCTTTCTTTTTGGTTGATCGGTTGCGTAGTAGCAAATGGCCAGAATTTTTCGGCCAGGCAATTGCTTGATATGTTGGATTTAGCTATTCCAAAATTAGCATCCAAAATGTCAAACAAAAGTTTTTATGCAGAAGAGCCTCTGTTGTCTGGTGATACAACCTTTCAAACATACATTTATAGTTCGGCCACAAAGGGAGGTAATGGAAAAAAAGCAGATACTGTTGGCAGAAAATTGATAAGAGCTGAACTTAAAGAAACTTTTACACACTCGTACCAAACAACTTCCAAGGCAGAATACAAAAGCATAATCGATCAACTGAAGCGAGCTGAATTTTATTGCAACTATGAACAAGACACTGCAATTCATCCTCCTTCCTATCTCTACCAGCATGAAGATTTTACCGCCGAAGCAATGGAAATTAAGCGTGATAGTAGTACCTGGTTTGCCATTACATTCTATAGAAAATTACTGCCGGTTGACAGCGATCTGCATTTTGCAGAAGACTTGCTGGAGTTTACATCTCACGAATACCTGGTGTATTACTTCGGAGACCGCAATGTGAAAAAAGACATTTTTTACTTTTCCGGCAACGATATTGTTAGTTGTTCCGTATTGTTCTCCAATACCAGCCGACAGGTTATTTTTATTTGGAAAGATGAAATTAACAAGCGTAAAATTGACAACCTGCTATTTGGCGGTCAGCATAAATTGAAAAGTCAGCAAGAAAATGAAAAGTTTTTTGCAGAAAATAGCTGGAAGTTAAAAAGTAGGGTACATGCCGGTATGCCGCTATTTGAACTGCGTACACTCAATGAAAAGAATTTTGCATTTTGCGGCGGAGATGCGGCTAACCCTGGATTAATTTTCGCAGAATCGACCGGCAAAATTGATTTTGAAAATGCAGGTGTTATTCTTGGCTGTATGAATTGCGAAGACGATAGTTTCCTCAGATCAAAAGTATTGGATGCAGATAAAGCTTTGAACGAAGGAAGAGTTTTATTTGTGCTGACAATTGCATTGTATCCTACTAATAAAGGTTTGTTTGATTAAAAAAAAAATAATATCTTCTTTCGACGGTGTTTTCTGTTTTATTCGCTGCAATTAAAATTTATAAGTTTAATTCCTTTTCAGGTAATTCACTATAACTTCAGGTGAGTTTTCTCTTCTATTATGTTGATTGTATGATTCTTATCATTTAATTTTGTTTTTCACTATTGGGAGAACATTTGGCTATATATTTGTGTTACATAAAAATGTAATTCGTTATTAAATAGCTTTTATGAGAAAAATAATTAAATACATCAAGTGGTTGATCGTTCCTATAATACTTGTTTCATGTGAGAAAGAAGATCCCGTAACCAGAGTTGTAGAGTTTAATACGACCATCTATAATGCCCTGGGCACCTACGATTCTAACGGAAAACCATCTTATTTGTTAGCAAGGGATAACATATCTACTCTGCTACTCAATTTTATAAAAAGCACTCTTCCCGATAAGGTTGATTTACGAAAAACGAACCCGGATTTGCTAACAACAAAAGCCATTGCTGATATTGCTATCACCAAGCCGTCAGAGGTATTTATTACTTATGTATCCCAGGGTGGGGGCTTCACCAATACTTTTTCGTTTTATACATATCCAACTGACCAACCCCCGAAAACTACGGATGATATTAAAGTGATTACTTACGTATTTCCTAATTCGGGAGCTCAAACATCTTTGAGGGCTGGGGATAAGGTTAAAATTGGAAACTTTGATGCCGGTACCTCCATCGGGTTTCTTATATTACAGAAAGGATGGGATCCTAATACGAAAATGGTAAATAACAAGGTGGTCCATTTTTGTTCTAACGATATATTGAATCCTGAGGTTGATCCGGCACTGAAAAAGCATGCGGTATTGATCGATTATCCTTTAGAGGACAAAGTATTGATCGGCTTCGAGGATCTTGATAGAACCGATCCTAAGTGTGATCATGACTTTAATGATGTCGTTTTTTATTGCACCGTTAAATCCTGAATTTACTAACTTTTTTTGATTAGATTAAGTATTAGAACATGAAAAAAATTTAATTAATTTTTAAAATGTTTTTTCATAAAGTGTCTTCCGAAAGGAAGACACTTTTTTTTGTTTTTAAGCAAGTGGTACTAACTCGCAGGATTGTTAACAGAAATTCACCTGGCACATTTTCATAGCCATTATAAAAACATCAATTATTATTATTTTTACCGGCTGATATGGGTTTGTAGAATAGATTATTATGATGAGAGAGGTTACAAAGAGACAAAAGCAAGCAAGAATTTTACTGTTATTCAGAAAGGCACATCGTTTTACGGATCACTACTATTTGTTTTCTTCTTTATAGTTGCCGTAACCGGGCTTTTGTTGGGTTGGAAGAAACACAGTGGACAGCTTATGATGTCACCAACCTACATGGTACTTCCAGCAATTTAAAAGACTGGCTGCCGATGGACCGTTTATACAACGTTGGCTGAAACTCAATGCAGACAGAAGCTTCAAACAATATGTTGCCAGAACTGGATCGCATGGACGTTAGTGTCACCAAAGGCATTGTGAAATTTATCTTCGTCGAAAATAATTGGGAGGTGCAACTCGATGGTGCAACGGGTAAAGTATTGCACGTTGGACAAAGACATTCTGATTGCATTGAGACAATTCATGATGGTTCAATTCTGGATACTTATTTCAACACGGGCAACGGACAAATTAAATTGTTTTATACCAACATCATGGGCCTTGCACTGGTGTTATTTACCATCACTGGTTTTTGGCTATGGTATGGTCCAAAGCGTATGAACAAAAGAATACCTCCGTCAGTTTGAAGCGAGAAATCAGAAGAAATGCTTGATGGGATAATCGTTGTTTTCCGATCACTATTTTCAATTACTGCTACTGGAACAACAACTAATTAATTTCGGAAAGGTTTAGGCGTTATCTTCACTGAACTTAATCAAAATTCTTCAACCTTAATATCCTAAACTATGTCAATGATTTTCCCCGATTTTTTTGAGACCAACACCTTTTTTATTGATGA
>JBGSMI010000308.1:0-18509 GCA_041740215.1 Ferruginibacter sp. | reverse complement strand
GGCGCTTGAAATGAAATTGGGGGAATTGATCAAATAGCTCATGATATTCTACGTTTTCTATGTTACTTTGGTTCGACGGATGCAACGTTGCATGTTATTTTTAATTAATGTGACATAAGAGAAAATCACTAGCTGGCTTCTAGAAGCAGTTTATCCCTTTCCAATCAGGGCCTTTTACACACGAGCCAAATGCCGATCGGTGCACAATCAAAATTAGTTTCTGATAGTAGTATATTCTGATTAAGTCTGGTTCAATTATTTTCCATTTGCACCCTCAAGTATGGCCCCCGACAGAATTGCTGAAGTTATGCTCCACATCGCGTTTGACTTTGGCGAACGAAACCTACGACTCATAGCGCTCATCCGCGTCTTTGCAATATAGTTATTAAAGTATTGGCAACGCCCAAAAAAGGCCGCTGTAAAATACAGCGGCCAAAATTATAAAGAGATTAAAGTAATACCTTAGTTATTTGGTGTCATTAATGGGTTTAGCAACAATTCACTTGCTGGTATTGGCCACACGTAAGAAACAGAAGTAGGTGCAACACTTCCTGCTGAAGCTTTTGCAGGAAAAGTAGCTCCCAGCCGCATAATGTCAAGCGAACGAAATCCCTCCCCAAGTAATTCAATCCTTCTCTCATTTAGGATAAGATTAATTAATTCATCCTTAGTCGCAGGTGCAAATGTAGTAGTGGCGTCAGAACGCTGCCGTACTGCATTTAAGAGCGCCAGTGCTCTTGCATCAACAGCCGCTCCGGATCTTGCCAAAGCTTCCGCTAAATTAAGCATCACCTCAGCATAGCGGATGATAGGAACATAATTGGTCAAATCGTCGTTTAACTTCGTCCATCTCGCAGGAGTACTTCCTGCAGCAGGAGTTAGGAAATTGGTTTTGCGTGCGTCTGTTGCTTTCCAATCTGCGTCAGCAAGTATTCCTGTATTTATCAGACCAAACTCCGTAGTCCAATATTGACCAAGGCCGTTCTGTCCTCCAGGCGAATTGTTAACTGTCATTGGAAGACTAAATATATTCTCAACAGAGGTGTAAGGCGACCTAAAAGCTGATAAAACAGACGGCACAAGTCGATTGGTGATATTGGCAGGTGATTGAAACGGTGCTGCCACTGAAACAATCTTATTTGCCTCGGAAATAACGGAAGGATAATTGCCCATTGCAAGATAAACCCTTGCTTTTAAGGCTATGGCTGCATTTTTATGTGCACGAACCACATTGCTGTCGCCTGTAGTGCCATAAGTGGCAGGGAGGTTTGCTTCCGCAAAATTGAGGTCAGCAAGTATTTGTGTAAAAACTGCTGTTTGTGTAGCCCTTTCTATATTAGCACCCTCAGGACTTTTATTGGCGGTCAATCTCAAAGGAACACTTGCACTAGCACCATTATCAGCATTAAATGGGCGACGTGCGTACAAACTTTGCAGGTAAAAATAACTAAGGGCTCTGCAAAATTGAACTTCAGCCTTGTAGGAACTTGCGACAGCGGGTGCTAACAGACTGGCATTTGCGTCAATCCCTTCCAATACTACATTTGCCCTGTTAATGGCTGCATAACCCACGGACCACATATTTTCTACCTGTTGATCGTTGGATGTTAACGAAAAATTCCAGACACCCACCGCAGTAACGCCATTATTGGTCGCATTAATCCAATCTTCCCCCCTTACATCCTGGTAAACCAACGCCCTACCTCCAAGAAACTGGCCACTTTTGACAGCAGAATACACTCCAAATACCTGTTGAGCAATTCGGGTTGGTGTAGAAAAAGCGCTTACATCTGACAACACCGTTTGAGGAATCGGACTTAATCTTTCCTTGTCACAACCTGTAGCGACGATAGCTACTAATGTTAAAACCACCAACGGTTTATATATAGTATTCTTAATATTTTTCATTTTTTATGATTTTGATTATGTTAGAACCCAACGTTTATACCCAAAGTAAATGTCCTTGCCTGACCTACTGTATTCCTATCTACTCCTGGAGTTAAGGCCGTATTTCCGTTAACAGAAATTTCAGGATCTACTCCAGGGTAATTAGTTATAATGAAAGGATTAAGCGCCTGCGCATACAATCGAATACTAGATATATTGATTTTATCAACCCAATTTTGTTGAAGAGTGTATCCAAATGCGATACTCCTCACCCGAAGGAAATTGCCACTAAACAGATTGGCATCAATTGGAAAAGCAGATCCGTTGGAAAAATTATCATTGTAAACAATGCGAGGAATGTTAGTTACATCGCCCGCCTTTTGCCAACGATTTTTAACTTCCTGAAAATTATTCCAGAAACGTTGGTCGAGCATGCCTGCCCTTGACCCAAAATACACTTTATTTCCAAGGCTGTAAAACGCATCAATATTCAAATCAAATCCTTTGAAATAAAAGTTATTGCTAAATCCTCCATATACTTTTGGTAAAGCGGTTGGATCAACCACGCCATCAGCAGCTATACTAATTGGTGGGGCGATAGTACCATCACGATACTTCCACCTGTTTGCCGGGGCTTCGGCAAAATTAAACAAAACATCGCGGCCACTGCCATCCACAAATACACGCTGGCCTGTTGTTGGATCAACACCATTGGTTTTAACCACAAAAAAGCTTCCCACCGGTTGTCCTACACGGGTAATATTAGTGCGTTCCAGTTGAGTAGTACCAATTATTTCGGTTACGCCAGGTGCTAACGCCGTCACCTCATTTTTTTGTGTAGTAATATTGATACTGGTATTCCAGGTAAAATCTCCTTTTTCAATAACTTTTGCGCCAAGAGTTAATTCAATTCCACGGTTATACATGTTAGCGGCGTTGGCCTGGATAGAATTTCCCGGAACTCCCATGCTGCTCGGTAAAGGCCGGTCGATGATAAGATTTGTGAGTTTGGTGTCGTAATAACTAAATTCACCGGTAATACGATCTTTAAATAAACCAAATGAAAATCCAAGATCCAATTTGGTACTGGTTTCCCATCTAAGGTTTTGATTACCAGCCTGAGAAAAAAACAAAGTAGGATAGCCTAATCCATACTGAAAAGCATTAAAAGTTGATAAACTTCCAAAGTTTCCTACAGCGGCCAAATTTCCAACCTGTCCGTAACTGCCCCTGATTCTAAAGGAGCTTACCGTATTGGAAATTTTATCCCAGAACTTTTCTTCTGATACATTCCAGGAAACACCAGTTCCGTAAAAATTACCCCATTTTTTTCCCTCCGCAAAAGCAGAGTATCCATCTCTCCGACCTGTGAAACTAAGCACATACTTATTTTTGAAGTTGTAATTGAAGCGGCCAAAATAAGATAACAGGTAATTTTCTGTAAGCAAATTTCCAACAGGATTATTATTGATGGTAAAATTCCCCTGGAACTCGTTAAAAAACTGGTCCGTGAGTCCGGAACGAGATGCACCAAAGCGGTTGAATTCCGTACGTTGTTCCTCATGACCTACAGTAACGTTAAAGTTGTGTTGGTTCTGTAACGAAAAATCGTACGTAAGGTAGTTTTGAAAATTACTGATGTTGTACCTTCCAGCTACACTAAATGCCGACCCGTCATCATCAATGGTAGAATTGGAGCCAATTCCATCCCCATGAAGACTGTTGTAGAAAGTTTCATCCAAACCAGATTGCCAGTTCACCCCGTATTGACTCCTGAAATTCAAACCTTTTATTATCTTAAAATCGGCAAAAATATCCCCTTGGGTTTGGTCAACTATTGATGTGATTTTGTTTAATTCACGAACCATTACAGGATTTAAAAAACCTGAATTGATGCGGTTTTTATTGCGCCCAATCTGATTAAGCTGGTTACGTAAAGTAGGATTGTCGATACCCATTATATTATACCGTCCATCAGGCAAAAATGCTGAAACATTTGGGGCTGTTACAAACGCCAACCTTGCAGCACCGGCTGTATTAAAAGGAGTTCCAGGCAATGAACCAGTACTTGGTGATTGCGTATTTCCCCTGCTGAAACTGAAGTTTCCGCCCACTGTCACCCATTTATTCACCTTTTGTTCAATGTTCATGCGTATTTGCATACGCTTAAATGTATTGGTTTGAATCATACCCTCCTGGTCGGAATAATTAGTACTGAAAAAATAGCGGGTACCTGCATTAGCACCGGATACACTTAAATTATGGTTTTGTTGAAGTCCGGTTTGATAAACTTCATCCGCCCATTTCGTGTCTACAACTTGTCCGTCAATTGTATCTAAAAAGAATATGGGTGAACCTGGTACATGACCACTAAAAACAGCTCCAGGTTGGTTTCTAACGGCTTCATTTTTGATATCAACGTAATCTCTCGCACTCAACACCTCAAACAACTTAAACGCTTTAGTTGAACCAACCCAAGCATCGTAACTTACTTTCGCCTTTCCCGATTTACCTTTTTTTGTGGTGATAAGCATTACGCCGTTTGCAGCCCTGCTACCATATATTGCAGAAGATGCGGCATCCTTCAACACCTGTATGTCTTCGATATCATTTGGATTTAAATTTCCAAGGGCATTATTGGCACTTAAATTAGTTGAAATGTCTCCAGACAAAACTGGAACACCATCAATAACTACCAATGGCTGAGATGACCCCGATATGGAATTTACACCCCGTATACGAACAACAGGTGGGTTGTTTAGCACTCCATTTGGCAGAATTACGTTTAACCCGGCAGCCTTTCCACTTAAAGCCTGCTCGAAACTTTGCACTGGTATATTTTTAATCTTATCAGCATTGATGGATGATACGGAACCGGTAACATCTCTCCTTCGCTGTGTACCATAGCCCGTTACAACAACTTCAGATAAACTTGTATTCGCATTAACTAAGGAAAAACTAAGAACGGATGCTTTTCCTAAATTTTTAGTGACCCTTTCAAAATCGATGGCGGAAAATGTAAGAGATTTCACTCCTTCAGGCAACGTAATTTTGTAATTTCCTTCTGCATCTGTTTGGGTTCCTGATTTACCGTCTGGAGTTACTATCGAAACGCCTTGGATTGGCGCTCCTCTTTCATCTTTAATTGTTCCCGTAACAATTTTTTGTGCGAATAACTGCCCGGAGGAAAACAGCAATACCATGCACAAGTACATTAATTTCTTCATAAGCTCTTTTTAGGTTGTTTAGATTTTGTTTAAGATTTGAGTTGAAAGTGAAACTTTTATGGTATTTAACAATTCAATAACACCACGTTATTAAAAATTGTTTAAAAAAATACTAATGGCAAATTTTGATGTTCTGCTTCGATTTTCCAAATAAATTTTTGAAACATATCAAATTATTTCCGTCAACACTCGTAAAAAACGAGAATTCGTGCATAAAAGGATACATGAAATTTATTATAATGTGTTTTGGCGGTGCATTATTCAACCACAAATGCTGTAAAAAGCTAAACATTAAATGGGGTTCCCGGTTTCACAGATACTGAAATACTGCTCAAGTTATTGCAGGTATAAGCAATTATAACAAAAATGTGTAACATGATCCGTAAATAAAATTATCAGCAAAATCACTTGAAATAATCCGCCATAACTAAATGAAATCCTAAGTTGTTGAATTAACAACCAAAAGAATTTACAATTACTTTCGGGTTATCTTAATTGGGATTCCACAATAAACAACAACAATACTCCTTCCAAAGCAATTTTTAACTTTTTAGTATTTTTTTAATTTTATCCCTAAAATGTACCATTTATGACAATTAACATTTAAATAACGCTGCATCGTTAGAAAATGTTCAAATAATTTCTTAATCACAAATTTTGGTGTTCTGTCCCTATTTTCCAAATAATATTTTGATTTTCTTAACATTTATTAAGATAATCTTCTATCACAGTTCACTTTTACACCTATATTCACCGAACTATATTGTAAATATGGCATTGATCTCGTTTGTAATTTCTAGGGCTTATCCAAAACTTTATTGTTGCATCTTTCTTGTATCCAAAATATATTTATATACTGCCGGGCTGGATGGATTTTCTGTTTTATTTATTTACCTAAAATAATCAAAACATACTGTTTAAGGAATTGACTTAGTGTGATAGAAAGAAAACTATTTTAAGAAAGATATTATCTTGTCTGCCTCAGCCAACGCCAAATTTTTTTGGGAGTTATAAATCCTAAACGCTTTTGTATTCCTATGCTCATTGATATTCCGCTTCCCTCAAAAAAAATAGCCAGTCAAAGATGGAGACCAACTTCAACTGGCTAAGCAATTAAACTAATAATACGACGAATAGCTTCTTTCACTAATCTTTCAAACCGAGGTAAGCCTGTACCTGCTTGTAATCATTCCAGTCAATGGTTTTTACTCCGCGACCAGAAGGAGTTCCTCCAGGAATTAGTATATACCTGTATTGATAACGTTTAAAAGTTCTGCGAACAAACGAGCTTGCATCATCATTTGCTATCAATGTAATTAATTTATTACTGAAATATGGATTTATGATGATACCTATCAGGAAGGGTTCATAGATAGGTAATGGAATCACAAACTGACCATTGGTTGAATCACTCCCAGCGTTCAAATAAACTTTGATAGACCCCTTGTTTAAAATAGAATCAACCAATTTAGGGGCATCAATTTCTGCAATCCAGGCACTGCTGTCGGCATTTGCGGGATCAAATGTTACGTCTAACCAGGGCGAATAAATAACGTTGGCGGTACCAGTTGCACCAGCAGCACCGGCAGCTCCAGCCCCACCAGCAGCACCATTTGCCCCGTTTGCACCCTGTGGACCAGCCGGCCCAGCAGGACCTGCCGGGCCTTCTTTACTACAGGATAAAAATATCAAAACGGTAGCAAAAAATAAAAAAGGAAGATAATTAAACTTAAATTTCATAATCATTTTTTTAAAGTGTTAATGAGAACATTTTGGAAAATTAAACAGAGTTTATATATGTTTTATAAAGAATTGAATTTATGCAATTTTGTAGGATTTACATTACCGTTAAAAAAGTGCCAGTAAAATAGAAGAGGTAATTTTACGTCTATTAAAACTGCCAGGTGATCCAGGATTTACCATCGTTGGCGCTCACCATATCGTAAGTGGTTGCGCTTGTTTGAACAAAATAATAACCAGTTGGATGGTACAAAAGCGTTCTGCTTTGCCTTGCCGGACCACTTGCCGGATAGGTACCATAGTTACCCAACGACACAAAAATGCCACGGCCATCTGTTGTGAATGTTGGTATATCTGGTGCAGTTCCATATAATAGTGTGAGATCCGTTTGCGCCGCATTTAAAAAAATCGGTCCAAAAAAATCATTTGTTGCAGCATATTGCGGCCAGTAAATTAAATAATAATAAGTATTGCTTCCACTTGTCAATGACCTTATTCCAAATGCATCATCTACGCCATTTACATGAAAGCCCGCCAACGATTCCCAGTAGCCATTTCCATTATTGACAGCATAATCCCACCATCTCTTTGGTGCATCAAGATCTACCTTTAATGGAATTACAATTCCTTTGATGGTGGCTGCACTACCACCCACAGTAAGATTAAGCGTTTCTGTAGCTGGTACCCAAACTAAGTTATCTAAACCACTGATAGTTTGAGATCCATTTACAAGCGGGTTGCTGAAAACAATTCCGGTAACGGTTAAATAGTACGCGGTAGTAAAGGTCCGGACATTTCCACCTGCATCCAGCCAGGTAAAAACAAATTGCCTGCTTATCGGATCTATTTTTACATCATATAACTGTGCGCCAATAGTTAGCCGCTTGAAATAGGTTAAGATTTTGTTGATCGAAAGCCCTATTGCTAATGCTCCACTATTGTAAGCCGTTTGTTCTGCCTGTGTAGCCCTTACCAATGTCATTATACTTCCATTAAACCGCCCAACTAGTTTTATTTTATCCACGGTACTGGAATCAAAATAAAATTCAAAATCGGAAGAAAGTCCTGCACCAAACGTGCCTCCATTTAAATTGGCATCGGGATCTGCCAATACATGTATATAGGAGTACGTATCAAATAACAAACTCGGTTGTTGCAGTCCTTTCAAACGAAAGCTGCTTTCCTTTGAAGTAACGGCAGAAAGCGAATCAAAGTCAGAAAACATGTTGACACGGTTTTCATTATTGAACTTAAAATAAAAACTAAAATTGGAGCCGGTACCCTTATTGGTTTGTAGTATTGCCTTCCAGCCATATTGAGCACCTGCAAGTTGAGTCTGGTACGCAGCAAGTGTTTCGGCCAATCGCTCATCGGCAGATTTTTCAAAGGCTGGCTTATCCTCTTTTTTACAAGAACAAAAAAATGTTGCCAGCATAACAATCAGAATTAAACTTCTTTTCATTTCTTTATATTTTAAATATTTTTTTGCTGGTTAGTATAGCAACGAATTAATGGCAGCTTTGGTTCTGGTTTGCAAACTATAGTAGTCTATATTCCAGGTTTGTTTAAAGTAAGTTACAACAATGGCTTCCTTTTGCCTCAACCTTGCCCTTGCTGTAGCTGCACTAGTGCCGTTGGCGGTAGTGCCGGTATAATTAATTCCATTCACCTCATTCTCGAACCATGCCCTTCCTTTTACCATCATCAGGGAAACCATCTCTGCCCAGTCTTCTGTTGCTGAGGAGTTGGCGTAGTTTGTCAAAAACCCTTCGTTCAAAGCTTGCCTTGGAGATACATTTGTCCAGTCGGAAGTATAACCACTGGCACTAATCTGATTAAACTCTATGGGGAATTTTATGGTCTGGTCCAGGATATGAGCATATTCATGCTGTATCACATGAAACATTCTTATTACCATTGCGGTATCACTTGCCGCATAACCAGGCATCCCCTTTATTCTGAAATTATTAAGGTCATACAAAAGCACTTTACGTCCACCTTCTGCTGTTCCCAACGTAATGGACCCATCACTATTGTAAGCAGGGCTACCCACGAGGTCAAAAAATTTCGGGCTGTTGTTCTTAAAGAAAAGGATCCCAGTCTCTTCTATATAAGGAATGATCCATGCCCTTTTAATTGCGCTTAAAACAGGTATCACTATTTCCTCCTTGGGTGGAACAAGGGTACGGTTCAGGGGAAGTTCAAACTGGTCCCATTTATATTTAGCTGTAATATTATATGGAACAGTAAGACTATCCCTTATCCAGTTATCAATGGAAGTAAATACCCAGGTATCGCCGCCAAGGCCGGGTATATTATCTACGCTACCGAGAGGCTCTTCCTTTTTGCAGGAACTAACTAACATCACCGCAGATAAAAGAAATACAATTGGTTGTAATATTTTCATACAAAAAATTTTGTAATTGATTGATTTTTAAAATTCCTATCGGACGTTGGGTGCCAGCCCAGCCAATGTTGTAGAGGGTGGTATTTGTAACACTTTTCTAGCATCATCTGCCTCTAGTGTAGCAAGTACCGTTACCCCACCGCCGGGCAAAGGGGAAGTTGTATGTATAACCGGTAGCTTGTACCTTAATATATCAAACCAACGCAAACCTTCATGAATAAACTCAGCCCGCCTGTAATACAACAAGGCACTTATTAAACCATCCCGTGTGTTGGTAGTTCCGAAAGTAGCGTTTATTTTCGCAGTGGTGATATTATGGGTTGCGGGTGAATAATTGTTTATTCTGGCACTGGCGTAAGAATTTAAATCTGCAATTGCCCCGCCTGGATTGTCGGTATAGGCGTATGCTTCTGCACGGTTAAACAAAACTTCTTCCAGCGAAAATAAAGGCACCATTACATAAGGAAACCCAATCTCAGCGTTTACTGATACTTTTACAAAATATTCATCGATTTTTGGAATCAATTGATTATCTCCCGAAGAATATCTGGAAAATGCAAAATTACCGCCAGTTACAGGGTCGGTTATCGGGCTTATCTGGCGCATTTTATTAATATCCACACCAAACCGGCTATTGTAATAATACCTGCTCCACAATGATTGTGTCTCAACCAGCAAGAGGTTGGCACTTTCGGTAGCTCTTGAATATATCTTAAACAGTTCTGTAACGTCTGTTATGTTCTTGTAAGTAGAATTCCAACCCCTTAAACTGGCGGCAAAGTTAACTGGTGCGGCGAGGTTGGCATATTGAATCACTTTGGGATAATCTTTTTTATACAAATAAAACCTGGTGGCAAAGGCATAAGCTGCCGCCCTGTTGAAATGGTATTTAGGCACTTTGTATCCTCTGTCTTGTATTAAGGGTATCCCTTCTATCAAATCCTTTTCAATCATATCATAAACATACAGTACGGTTTTCCGTTCATATTGTTTTATAAAAACTTTTTCCGGCTCGGTTACATAAGGTATACCAGGTGAAGCTGCGGCTGTGGCAGCGTCATAAAATTTAGAAAAAAAGTTGACCAACATAAAGTGGGAATATGCTCTGGCAACCAATGCCTCGCCTTTTTGTGCACTGTAATCGTTGGGATTTGCAACCTTGCTAATTGTTTCCAACGCCTGGTTGGCAGCAGCAATGGCGGTGTAACATCCATACCAATAATACTCCGGTGAATCCTGCTGGTTCTCTTTTGTGTCAATAAAATAAAACGGATCACGGATGATATTGTCACTGCCGCCTGCTCCTAAATCAGCCACATTATCAGACATTGTTTCTGCAAAAGCCTGGTAATTGGCCTGTGGATATGCGGTACCCAAAAGTTGAGACACCTTTTCTGCAGTAGTTACGGTAGCCCTATTATCGGGCTCCTTGTCCAGATATTTATTACATCCGGTACTCACCGCAAATGCAGCCCACCAGAAAAAATACAATGAATAATGTTTACTATTTTTCATCTTACAAACCTGCTTTTATTGATAGTGTAAATTGTTTTTGTATGGGCTGCGCCACACCACCGGTGTTGAAAAATTCAGGGTCTTGTCCTTTCAATAACGGATCGGAATAAATTAACCATGGGTTGGCTGAAACAGCGGTAAATGATAACGCATTCAGGCCAATTTTGCTCAGCGCTTCTTTATTTAAATTGTAGGTGAGCGAAACTGTTTTTAATCGCACAAACCCACCATCTGCAACCCTTGCGGTAGAATAATTATAATTGTTATAAGGGGCAGCCCCGCTTCCATCTACAAGGTAACGTTCAAAGGCATCCAGAATAGACGGCTTATTGGTTTTCAACTCATCACCTGGCATTACCCAGCGATCTAAAAACTCTTTTGGCAAAGCGTCAAAATCGGAGTATGCTGTTCTGAAAGCCGGATATAACCTAATCTTATTGCCTGCCTGGTAAGTAATAAAGATATTTAAGGAGAAGTTTTTATAATTGAATGTATTGGAAAACCCACCAGTGAATTTTGGATCCACTGAGCCTTCAAATACCAGGTTGGAAATGTTTTCGTCCTGTAGATACACATTGCTGCTGATCTCTCCTTTTTCATTTAAAAATGTTGGAACGCCTGTTGTATGTTCCAATCCATTGTACCGAATAGAAAATAAACTATTAACAGGGTAGCCTACGGTGTTTCCACCCTCAGCCTTTACAAGATCAAATATGATTGGCTGGTTTCTGGCATTGGTAATTTTTGTTGTTACATATCCAAAGGTAAAATTGGTACGCCATCCCCAGTTTTTCGCCCGAATAATCGACCCCCCAATCAAAACCTCTGCACCTTTAGAAGTCATGTCCGCATAATTAGCCGCTTTTATAGACTCCCCGCCTATACCGCCAGTTTTAATCAGGCTGATCAGGTCAAAACTATTACGCTGAAAAACATCCAGACTCACATTGATTCTTCCATTCAGAAAGCCTGCATCCAGTCCCAGGTTAGTCTGGTAATTTTTCTCCCAGGTAAGAGCTGAATTTTCAAGATTGGCAATTTGAATGACTGACTCTCTTTCTGAGGGGAAAGTGCGGTTGGTGGTAAGACTACGGAACACAACACCAGAGTTGGTTGCAGGGCCCAGGCTGGCGGTAAGGCCATAACTTGCCCTGAATTTCATGTAACTGATCCAGTTTATATCTTTAATAAAATTCTCTTCGTCCATATTCCATGCACCTCCAAAACTCCAGGTAGGAAGCCACCTCGCTGCCGGAGAAGAACCCAATCTGTTGGAGCCGTCATATCTTACCGTGCCGTAAAGATTATACTTTTTGTTATAAGTGTACTGGCCGTTAAAATAAAAAGCGGCAAACCTGTCAAATTCCTTTCCCATACCATAATACACGAAATTTGATTCAATCGTTTGCTTTAGTATCTTATAATCCACAAAAGGAATTCCACCGTTATCATATTGGTATCCATATCCCGTGTTGGTGAAATTTTGCCGGTCGGCAGATTTTACCTGCTGCCCCAGTAAGAGGTTTATGGAATGTTTGTCACCAATTGTGTTAGTATAGTTTAAACTGTTCCTAACATCAAAGGAAAGCAGTTTGTCTTCGGTACGATTGTAAAACCCTCCAAAAGGTAATACAACCACTGGCGGTGCTGCAGGGTTGTCAGGGTCAGTATATAAAAATTTATTCGCTCTTGCTATGGTTGCATTGCCATTGGCCCGATATGCATTGGCCATGTTGGAATTTTCTGTAATCTGGTGTTCTCTGGTAGACCTCACATACCTCAGTGCTCCAATAAACTCGTAGCGCAAATGTTTGCCTATTTTATAATTCACTTCCCCTTGTAATTTTAAATCAACCACGCTAATATCCAGTGAATTGTTTTTGAGCTCCTCAATGATATTGAACGGTGCAAAGTTTCTCCTGAAATATTCCGGATTTCCCTTCTCATCAAATGCTGTTAAAGTGCGGCTGGTATTCAATGCATAACTAAAAGGATTGATGTCAAAATCCCGGTCAAACTGGCCTGAAACAGGATTGCTCACCCGACTTAAAGCACCAGGGGCTTTTTGTTGCCTTACAGAGCCTGTAGTAAGAAACCCGACCATTAATTTATCCGAAAAATTATAGGTATTGCGGAAATTAAGCGTATAACGTTTCACTTTATCCGCAACTGTCCAGCCGTTATCGTCGTAAAAGCTGGTGGAAAAAAAACTTTGTGATTTATCAGTACCTGAGGAAATACTGATGTTGTGTTCCTGTTGCAGCGAATTGCGAAACAAAATATCAAACCAGTCTGTGTTCGCCAATGCAAATTGCCTTAAATAAGCAGCCTTTGCTACTGTGGTGTTCGCTACCGCAAAATTACCGTTGGCATCAGGGGTATTAATCAGATCGAACATTTTCCCGTAAACGCCAAAGTTGGGAGCGCTCAAAATATCTGTTCTTAAAATACCTTTTCTTTCGAGTTCTCCCAACACAGACATTTGCTGGGCCGAATTCATAATATTATAGTTGGCATAACGCGGTTTCAACTGAGTGGTAAGGTTTCCCGTATAATTTATCGATGGTTTACCAGCCTTTCCCTTTTTGGTAGTAATTACAACTACCCCGTTCATTGCTCTGGCGCCATACAACGCCGTGGCTGCCGCATCTTTAAGTATGTCAAACGATTCTATATCGTTCGCATTGATACCGGCAACAGAAGATCCCAATAAGGTCGTTGGGTCACCACTTGATAATTGGTCGTTTGAAATATTAATAATGTCCTCCAATACAACGCCATCAACTACCCATAACGGTTTATTATCGCCATTAATAGAGGTAGCACCTCTAACCCTCACTTTAGGGGCACTCCCAAATGTACTGGACACGTTTTGAACAGAAACACCGGCAGCACGGCCTTCCAACATTCGGCTCACATCAATCACTCCATCAATTTTCACATCCTCCGCCTTTAGCGCCACCGCAGCTCCGGTGAACTTTTTGCGATCGATTCGTTGAAAACCAGTTACCACCACATCCTGCATGGTCGAAACATCTGTAACTAACACTACATTAACCTGTGTTTGGCCAGAAGCTAACTTTATTTCCTGGTTTTGAAAGCCAATATTACTTACAATCAATATGGAACGGTCTGCAACATTATTCAATTTAAACTCTCCTTCAGCGTTCGTGGACGTTCCATTTCGACTACCTTTTACCGCTACTGAAACATTTTGTAAAGGCCGGTTTACTGAGTCTGTAACTTTTCCACTAACAACCGTTTTTTGTGCCTGAACGGTTGTCGCTGAGAGCAAAATAAAAATAGCAAAGTTCAGGAGCCAAATAAATTTTGGATACTTTACTTTTTGGACATTGAACCTTACCAATGCTTTTATTCTCATATTCTTTCTTTAAATGATTTCAAATTAATTTTGGCAATTTGTTTTAAAACGAAAGTTTGAATTTATAATTGATTTGAACAAAAATAATATTTCAACTATTATTTTTTTATATACAAAGGCTATGCTCATTTTTAAGGCAATTGAATCCTTCCATCTATTAACGTTGAATTTTTACAATTGGTTGCATGGTAAAAAACGCTTCAAATGTATTGTATAAAATTCCCTACAATAATTATTATTTCGAATAACAACAAAAATTATCTATTTGTTTTGTCAAAAGCTTAACAAATTATACTAAACAGTGAGAAGAAGATAAGGGAAAACGCTGCATACGACCAGCAGAATTCTATAATCAAATTGATTTTCAGAGCTTGTAATATGAAGCAATATTTTAAGATTGTAAGTTTTACGCATCACTTTTATAAGATTAACGCTGTAATGTCTATTTTGATTTTTTATCTGCTTGCGGCAAGAATATCATTTAATCACTTTTTCAATTTTACTTATAATACGGAACAAGACGGTTTTAGAAACTCCATTCCTTAAGGAACTTGCTCCTGTTTTTGAACTGAACCTTTTTTCCCTGTATTCAATAATAACACTGGCAGTAAGACAAGATTCGTAATAGTAGCCACCAACAGGGTAACTGAGGTTAGCCAACCCAATGCAATGGTTCCACCAAAACTGCTAAAGCAAAAAATGATAAAACCTGCTATTAAAACAAGGGAGGTATAAACAATGCTAAGACCGGTATTTTTAATGGTTGCCGCAACCGTCATTGCTATATTGTTATTGTGCGTTGGAAGCTCTTGCTTATAGTTGACTAAAAAACGAATGGTAATATCGATGGCTATGCCTAGCGCTACACTGAATACTAAAACGGTGGATGGTTTTAGTGGAACACCCACCCAACCCATTACACCTGCGGTTATAACCAGCGGAATCAGATTGGGTATTAGCGAACAAATCAATATCCGGGCTGACTTAAACAGGTAAAGCATACAAAGTGAAATGAGCAGAAATGCCCATAAAATACTTTCCTTTAATCCGCTGATGATAAAGCTGCTTCCTTCTAAAAAGGTAATGGTGGTGCCGGTAAGCTTGATATTGTATTGGCTGGAATCAAACAATTGTCCGGCTCTTTCCAGGATGCCTTTTAAAATATTCGGTAACTCCTTTGTACCTACATCCGCCATACTTACACTGATCCGGGTAGTTTGTCTGGATGTATCCATAAAAGAGGATAACATTTTGGTGAAATTATTTTTTTTACCGCTGTCGCTTTTGTTTGGTCGCAAATATTCTCCTACAAAAGCACCATCAAAACTATTTGGCAACAAATAGTTGGTAGAATCGCCTTCATAAAAGGCTTGTTTTGCAAACTTTAATCCCTCTGCGATACTCAACGGACGACTCATTTCTTTTTGTGCTCCGATGTATTGTGCTAAGGAATCTACTTTCTCAAATACAGTAAGTGCCCGAATACCGGCTAAACCATTTCGCTTTTTTGTATCTACCACAATTTCAAGCGGCATTACACCTTTAAAGTTTTTTTCAAAAAACTTCATATCGGTGTAAATTTTATCTGTCTTGGGTAAATCATCTACAATAAATGCAACCGTATTGAGCTTAAAAATACCAATCACAGAAAAAATAAGGACTATTCCAGTAACTGCATAAACCGGCTTTTGGTGCTTCATAACCCATCCTTCTATTCTTAGTAAAAAAGATGTGATCCATTTATTATTTAAATATTTTGTTTGAGCTGGTTTGGGAGCAGGCAAATAACTTAATACAGCAGGCAATAAAATAAATGAAATAACAAAGATCAGCATGATGCTAATACCGGCTACTACCCCAAACTCCTGCAATATCGCACTTTTGGTTAAGGCAAATACCGCAAATCCAATGGCTGCAGATATATTACAAAATAAGGTAACGATGCCCATTTTACTGACCATATCTACCAGCGATTTATTTTTATCGCCACTACTCAGGTAACAAGTATGGTATTTATTGATAAAATAGATACAATTGGGAATACCAATCACTACTACCAGCGGAGGTGTTAATGCAGTAAGCAGACTGATTTTATATCCACATAATTGCAAGATGCCAAGGCTCCAGATTACCCCTAAAATTACTACAGATAGCGAAAGCAGCATTGTGCTGAATGAACGAAAGAAAAGCAAAAGAATCAAAGCACTCAACATTAAAGAACCTATCAAAAATACTTTCATTTCCCGTTGCAACTTATCGGCCACCACAGTTCTTATTAAAGGCAATCCACTTAAATGAGTTGCAATTTTAGTTTCGTTTTCAAAAGCGTTTACTGCAGTAGTAATATCTTTAACAATTTGAGAACGTTTCGGAGAATTTAATGAATCTTTGTTGATTCTCACCCCCATCAAATAGGTGTTTGTTTCGGAGTTATATAAAAGCGATTTGTAGAACGGTAGATTTAGAAAGGTGTTTTTGGCCTTATCAAGCTCTGATTGTGTATTGATGCTATCTGGAAATATTTTTACTGCATTTAGCTTTTCTGTAGCAGTATCTTTTTGCAGGTTAATGGAAGAAGGTACGCTCAATACATCTTCCACATCACTCACCTTTTTTAGCTGTAATAGTAAACTGTAATAGGCTTCAAAATTTTTTAATATAAATAGCGAATCGCTTTGCACCCCAACCACCAGCACATTTCCATCGTCGCCGAATTTTTCTCTAAATTCTTTGTATTCTTTGTATTTGGGATTATCTATTGGGATTGCCCTCGCAAATTCGTAACTCAGTTTTACTTTACTGGCAAAAAAACCCATGATTACAGTTACAATAAAAAGAGCTACTAAAAGTGGCAGGCGGTAATTGATTACGAAAGTCCCTAAACGTTTCCACATAAATAAAAGATTGATTAAGAAGATACAAAGAAAAACAATTTGAACGGAACTGGATTTATTAAGATTATTCTGTTTCTTGACAAATTCAGAAAAAATCAAGCTGCTGATGGCATTTTTTAAACAACATAATATTCAAGTTTTATGCCTGCTTAACCACTAATAGTGCATTACTAAGGGCACACGTACAAAATAGAACACAAACCAAGCCGAATGCGGGGCCGCCTGTTAGTATAATAGTTAGCTAACTGGCTCCCAAAAAAATTTCACCTTCCAGCGCTTTCCAACAATTTTGATCCCCTAACTTAATGTAGGTTATTTTTGAAAGACAACTAATTTTATTAAACAATTCAACTTTTCCATCAGGCATTAGGCATGACACATAAAACAAAAGGCATCGTTTTACGCACCATCAAATTTGGTGAAACAAGTGTGGTGGTTACCATTTTTACTGAATTATTTGGGGTGCAAACCTATATGGTGAATGGTGTTCGCACAGCAAAAAAATCCTCTGCCAAAGCCAACCATTTTCAGCCTGGCGCTATACTCGACATGGTCGTTTACCATAACGACCAAAAGCCGATGCAACGCATCAAAGAATTTAAATGGGATTGCCTGTTTCAACAGGTATTGAGCGATGTAATTAAAAATAGTATTGCACTATACATAGTTGAGCTATTGCAAAAATGTTTAAAACAGCCGGAGCAAAATACAGCCCTGTTTTACTTTTGTGAAGATGTATTGATCCAGCTAGACAAGGCAGATAAACCTGTTACCGCAAATTTTGCCCTTTATTTTTCCCTTCAGTTGCCGCATTTTTTTGGCTTTCAGATGCACGACAACTATGCTGACGACCAGAATGTATTGGATCTGGAAGAAGGCAGCTTTATGTCCGGCCATCCAGAACATCCTCACTTTATTGAAGGCGAACTGGCGCAAATAACATCCCAATTATTAAAAGTGATGCAACCGAATGAATTAAGCCAATTTAAACTACACCACGATACCAGACGAAAACTATTATTGCATTACCAGACCTATTATGCTTTACATATTCCAGACTTTGGTGTAATGCGCACACTTGAAGTATTGCAGGAAATTTTTTAAACCCTGGTTAAGTGTGAATGGTGATCCGATAGCTATCGGATGGTGATTGGTCAATAGTGAATATTCAACACTTGTTAGCCAGCGGCTCAGAAATCAATACGAGGTTGGAGCATCAGAAATCAGCCTGATCCTCAATTTAAAATTCGGGGAATTCGTGCTTTAAAATTCGTGTAATTCGTGCCAAAAGTTCGTGTAATCCCTGCCTATAAAATCCGCCTTGCCTTCGACTCTATTGTAGTTTGTAACCCATCCAACCGATCAATTAAAACAATTCCCGGCTTTTTTCCTTTCTCAAAACTACCAATCAAATGATCCAGTTTTAAAGCTTTTGCACCATTTAATGTCGCCCACTG
>JBGSMI010000274.1:0-6054 GCA_041740215.1 Ferruginibacter sp. | reverse complement strand
ATGTTATGGTTCTCTTTGTTGCCCAACACAATAATGGTTGCTGAATCTTCCAGTAAGCGGATGAAAGCTGCATTGTTGCCATGCCACCATCCATTGTGGTAAATCATTTTTTTACCGGAAGGATAGTTGTTCATTCTCCAGCCTAAACCATAATTGCGGATTCCTGGTTTTTCGTTGCTATAAGGTGCGTAGGCTTCGGTTAAAGTTTTATCTGTAAATAGCTGGCCGCTTGTTAAACCCCGGTCCCAGATTAGCAAATCACGTGGCGTGCTGTACACATTTTTATCTCCATAAACCAAATCTAAAAAATTCATGTTGATCACTTGTCCTCTCCAATCATAACTGAGCGTTACTTTTCCCGAATCGCTTTTATCATACACGAATGTATTTTTCATTTGAAGCGGTGTAAAGAAGCTGTCCTGTAAATATGCACCATATTTTTTGCCACTTAGTTTTTCTATCAGCAATGCCAGCAAGGCAAAATTTGTATTGCAGTAATTGAATCTTTTATTGGGTGTGCCAATATCTTTCATCTCTGCTCTGCGGTTGATTAAAAAATCAAATACATCTTTGTTAGAAATGTTTACTTTTTTGTTCCATCCCATATTCTCCATAAAGTGAACATAGTTGGGTAGTCCACTGCGGTGATTGAGTAAAGTACGGATGGTGACACCTGGAAAAGTAAAAGTTGGAAAATACTTACTATATTCATCATCAATATTGCATTTACCTTCCTGCCAAAGTTTTAATACAGCCATGGCAGTAAATGTTTTTGAAACAGAAGCAATGTGAAAAGAAGTACTTTTTGAAATGCTATCTGTACTACCGGCATGCTCACTTCCATTGTAGGCTTCAAAAACGATGGTGCCTTTTTTTGCCACCACAATTCCACCATTAAAACCGCTTCTTTTTAAAACGCTATCGTACCATTTTTCGCAGGCAATGCGCAGGCGTTCGCTTTCGGCTTTTGTAAGAGTAGAGGGAGCAGGTAATTGTAAAATGCCAGCCAGCGAATCATTGTTGTTTTGTTTGCCTTTGGTAGTGGAATTGCAGGCTGCTAAAACAAGCATCGTAGATAATGCAGCATAGCGAACCATTACAGAAGTGTACACAAATAGCTTGCAACACGCCGACATGAATGCTAAGGCGGTGCCACGAAAAGAACAAAAAAATTGGCTCATAAAAATATTAAGACTTAGATAGAATATATTTGTGCAAAATAAGGCGTAATAATCATGGCAGACAAAAAATTAACAAGTTATCCCAAGGAAAAAATCAATATTTTATTCTTAGAGAACATTAGCGACGTGGCTGTAAAGTATTTTAATGCAGCGGGTTATGGGAATGTAAAAAAATTAAATGGGGCTTTGAGTGAAGAACAATTAATTAAGGAGATTAAAAATGTACACCTGCTAGGCATCCGGAGCAAAACGCAATTGACGGCTAAAGTACTGGAGGCTGCTGAAAAATTACAGGCCATTGGTTGCTTTTGTATTGGCGTAAACCAGGTAGACCTGAAAGCCGCCACCAAACAAGGCGTTGCGGTTTTTAATGCACCTTATAGCAATACAAGAAGTGTGGCAGAATTGGTGATTGGCACATCCATTATTTTAATAAGAAAGATACTGGATAAAAATAAAGCGGCTCACGAAGGCAAATGGAATAAGGATGCCAGCGGCAGTTATGAATTGAGAGGCAAAACACTGGGGTTGATAGGGTATGGCAATATCGGAAGCCAGGTAAGTGTATTAGCGGAAGCACTTGGAATGAAGGTGTTGTATTATGATGTGGAGGCAAAGCTTCCATTGGGCAACGCAGAAGGTTGCAGTACGCTTAAAGAGCTGGTTGGTAAATCGGATATTGTTTCGTTGCATGTGCCGGAGTTGCCTTCTACCAAAAACCTGATTAATAAAAACCTGCTGAAAAATTTTAAACAAGGTAGTATACTGATTAACTATGCAAGGGGAGAAGTGGTAGACATTGATGCACTGGCAAAATCGTTAACCGAAGGCCAGTTGAGCGGAGCTGCAATTGATGTTTTTCCATGGGAACCAGAAAAAAACGGTGATCAGTTCTCCTCTCCATTGCAAGGATTGAGTAATGTGTTGCTAACCCCCCATATTGGCGGCAGCACGCAGGAAGCTCAGCATAATATTGGAGATGATGTGAGCGCCAAATTATTCAATTACCTCGAAAAAGGCGTCAGTTATGGATCGCATACCATCCCTGCATTGAGTTTACCTCCTCAGGAAGGTACCCACCGCATATTGCACATTCACAACAATGTACCAGGTGTATTGAGTGAAATCAACACCACGCTTTCAAAGAACAAAATCAATATCCTGGGCCAGTATCTTAAAACAAACGATACCATTGGTTACGTGGTATTGGATGTTGATAAAGGGCTTAGTAAAAATGCGTTGGAATTATTGAGGAGCGTGAAGGAGACGATTAAGGTTAGAAGACTGTATTAAACAGAACTATCCCCCTGTTCCCCTGAAGGGGGAACTTAGGTTGATGATCCTTTGTTTTATTTATATCTTCTTTTAATTGATACATGTGTTTTATTTTAATGAAATATTTTATAAACGGATGAGTTTTCTTATCCGTTTTTTTGTTTAAACTATTTTATCAAATGTGATCACAGTCATAATTATACGGGCAATAAGTAAATACTTTGCCGATAATATTTACATTTAAAACTTAAAAATTATGAGAAGAATTTTATCTGCGGTGCTACTTATTTGTGGTGCCTTTATTATGAGTTGCAATAGTGGATCAGAATCTGATAAAACGGCTGGTACAAACGATGCACCTGCAGAAAGTTCTGCCGGACAATCTGCAGTAAAAGACGATATGTCGTCAAAAAATGTGGTTCAGATTGCAGTAGGCAGCCCAGATCACACAACCCTTGTAGCTGCGATAAAAGCGGCAGGCTTAGTAGATGCTTTAAGTAATGCTGGTCCATTTACCGTATTTGCTCCAATCAATGCAGCTTTTGATAAATTGCCCGCAGGTACTGTGGATAATTTATTGAAACCCGAAAAAAAAGATGACCTGATTGATATACTGCAATACCATGTTTCGTTGGGCGTATTTAAACCAGAAATGTTTACCGACGGACAGGAACTTGGCCAGGTAAATGGCGGTAATATTACCATCACTAAAAAAGATGGTAAATTAATGGTTAACGGAACAGCTACCATCATTGCCTCCATACCAGCATCAAATGGTATTGTTCATGTAATTGACGTCGTGTTGTTGCCACCCCCTCCACCACCAGCGGTTAAATAATAAAACCTGCGAATAGTATCTGATCACTCAGTCTGAACGGGAATTTCAAGCCAGGCAAAATAAAGTTGAGGACTGGTTATTCAACCGAATGGGATACCATACAACTAAAGGCACCTTCAATGGGTGCCTTTAGTTGTTACAAAAGGTTGCCAACCTTCCTGCCAGTAAGCGGAAATAGGTCGTTCTTTTCTGTAAGGTTGGCAATCTACACCCACGGTGTCTTTCAATCGGGTGTTTTATTTTATTTTGTTTTGTAAGTTTGCTAATCTTCCTGCCAATATTCGGAAACGGATTGTTCTTTTCTTGAAGGTTGGCAACATTTAATCTTGTTGTTTATGCTCCCGCTGGAAGGCCAATAATTTTTTCTTTATGATCAACGAAATACTAAGTGCCCGATGCTTTGCCAGGCTGGCTTTAGCGCCATCAAACAGTTCATCCACCGTTTTAATAAACAAGTAGTTCCATTGTGTAAAATGTGTTTCATTTAACGGCACAATGTGATGCAGGTGCTGGTGTAAATTCATAGGGTTGCCTTCATAGCTGCCGGTGAATAAAATGATATTTTCCCAAAAATCGTACATCGCCGACAGGTGAGTGGTCCAGTTTACTTTGGCTATTTCCTGAAAGATATGGCCCAGCTCCTTATCTGCAATTACTTTGGTGTAAAATACATTTACGAGTAATTCTATATCGCTTCGGGTGGCAATGTCTTTTGTCATTTTGTTATAAATGATCGGATAGCAATTGATTTATTTTCTCCAGTAATGGTTCGTCACAGGTTGCTTCCATCATTGGAAACAATTCCCGCTCCTCTTTTCTTACATGTTTTTCCAATGCTTTTCCAAGCTCGTCCAAATAAGTCTGCTGTTGAGGATGAGCACTGATTGATTGGAATGAAATACGCAGGTGCTGATGTTCCTGAAAGATTGTGGCAATCAATCCATCTAGTGTTCCACTGATACCGGTTACTATTTTTAATGCGGCTTCTTCCGATGCAAAATGTTTGATCAACTCATCGTTATAAAATTTAAAAGCATAGGCAGCCTTGCCTGATGTATCGGTTGGCATGCCCTTATAAGCAGGCGCATCTTTTTGTAATAACCTGGCCAGTAGCAATGCGCCATGATGGTCTCTGGATAAATGGGCGAGTGATGGATGTCTTTTCATGTTTATAAATCTTTTGTATTGAATTTACGGGTTGAATACCAAACGGGTAATGCGATCCATAAGGCCAATGTAGTAAATGAAAATATAATTCCGGTGAAGGTGCCAAAAAATTCTTTAAAAACTGCGCCGGTGTAGCCCATCATAGCAGATACATCCAGTTGCAATAAAATCATTATGCGGCTAAGATCGATCGGATTCAATGCACTCACTGCAATCATCGGCTTCTCCATCGGGTAGTCTGCAAACTGAAAAAGGAGGAACAACACCAGCCCATCAAACAATAAAGAAAAGTACAGCCAGAGCATTACGGCTGCACCAATACCTTTGGCTTTGTCTCTTGTTTTTACGGTGGCCAGCATTGCAATCGCCACAAAAATAATACTCAGCAAAAGGCCAATTAATATCATGGTTAAGCCAATCATATTGGCTTGATAAATAAGTACTGGTATGCCGGCTCCGATAAAAAAAGCAATGGAAAGGGATGCGGCTAATCCTGAAAATAAACTAAGCCAGATCGTTTTCCTTCGCAGTGGCTGGCTCACCAGCAGCTCTACAAACTCTGCACTGTTGTAGACATAAATTGTGCTGAAAATAATACTCACCAATGGCACTACAATCAGGATGATATTAAGCAAACTTAGCAAACCTTTGCTGCTGTTGTCTTCCAGGCTAAATACACTAAAGGAAGATGCCAGTAAAAACAACGTATACACCAGCACAATTTTATTGCGGAGTATATCGGTGATCACATATTTTACAATCTTTTTCATCGTTTTTTAATTTGTCATTACGCTCGCAATGGCTTTAGATAGTTTCTTTTCACCGGTATCTGCTCTCAACGCTTCAATACTTTTGTGAAAGATTAATTTACCATCCTGCATATAAATAATTCTTGTTACCAGATCGTCCAGTTCGCTCAAAATATGTGAAGTAATTAAAACGAGTTTACCCTTTTCTTTCTCAGCGATAATTTTTTCTTTCAATAATTCTGATGAAACCGGATCAAGTCCTGCCGTTGGTTCGTCAAGTATCAATACAGAAGGGTTAAATAAAAATGCCAATGCAGCACTCACTTTTTGGCGGGTGCCGCCAGATAAAGTCCGCATCCTTTTGTGCATCAGGTTGTGCAGCGAAAAGCTGCTGATCAGGTCTTCATCCAGTGCAGTTGTTTTATTCCGGATATCCTTCATCATGTTTAGCACCTGCCCAATAGTCATATTATCCGGGTATCGGCCAATCTGCGGCATGTAGCCAATTTCATCCCGGTATTGCCAGTGGTGCAAGATATTTTTATCCTTAAAAGTTATGAAGCCGCTATCAGGCACCACCATCCCCAATATCGATTTTATCAACGTCGTTTTTCCGCTGCCGTTAGGCCCGATCAAAGCAATGCATTCCCCTTTGTTGCAGGTGGTAGATACATTGTCCAGCGCTTTTAATTTGCCAAACTGTTTGGTTACATTACTTGCAATAATCATCTTTAAAATATTTTTTAAGTCCGCAAACCCCCAACCATCAACATTAACTCCCAACCCCCAACCATCAACCATCAACCATCAACCCCCAACTCCAACCATCAACCATCAACCATCA
>JBGSMI010000255.1:0-10568 GCA_041740215.1 Ferruginibacter sp. | reverse complement strand
GGATGTAACCAGCACCCTTCCGTTTATTGCATCATAAGCCAGACCGGTTATGTTATTACCTGCAAGTCCATCATTCGTGGTGTATTTTGTGTAGGACGGTACATAATCAGGGCTGGATAATGGATTATATTCTCTTGATTCATATACAAGCAATCCTGCGGAAGTGCCTATATATACATTTCCATATTCGTCGGAGGCAATGGCATTGAAATTTATTTGTGTGCCAGGCGGGATTAAACTTCCTGCATCCATCTTTACCCAACTGGCGGGTGTTTTTATTATCAGTCCACCAGCTTTTAATCCAATCCATCGGTTACCATCTTTATCAAAATGTATTGCCTGTGCCGCAAATCCTGTTTGAAATAAAGAAGTGTCTGCAGTGCCATGAATACCTATATATTCTCCGCTGGGCCGGTACCTGAGTATTTGAGAACCGCCATTATTTTGCCTTGCAGCCACCCAAACTTCCCGGTGGTTTCCGCCCACTGCTTCGCTTATTGGAGTAGCGGATGGCCCTAGCTGATAGCCCCCGTTGTTGATGGTAAAGTAAGATGCAAATCTATTTAAACCGATATGTAAGCCACCACGTCGTGTATTAAAGGAAGTAATATAAGTGCCTTGTGCCGCCCACACTCTTGGCAGCCTTCCGTTGCGTGCGGTGAAGTTTTGGTCAACATATAAGGAACGTACATTCCTGCTTATCAGATCTGCACTGGTAGTGGTGCCCACAACACTATAAAAATTCATGCTGATATCACTTGCTACCGGAAAATAATTAACCCCACCGGCAATATTAGAATTACCACCTACACTTGCCTGGCCCGATTGTGCAATCCAGATTCCACTGTCTGCATCTGCTTTTATATCATTGATAAATACATTGGTTAGTTTGTTTGATTTAAGCCAGATGTTCTGTCCATAGTCATCGTAAGTATATAAGCCCCCGTACTGTGTACCCGCCCAGATACGATTGTCTTTACCCACAGCAACACATTTAAAATTATTCGTAGTAAATGCAGCGGAGTTTGTTCCTCCCATCTTGTAATTAACGAAAGTTGGTTGTGCAAATAGTTTTGCGGCAAACAGGTAAAGTGATAAAGTGAAAATGAAAAATTGCTTCATAATGTAATTGCTTTTACTGTTAGTAAGGACAGTGTTTGAAATCTAAAAAGTACTGTTGGATGGTTTTACGGAGATGGCGGATTTACGAGTAATTTTTGAAACTTGCAAGCAGGGGCAAAAGGCTCGCACAAATTTAAAAGCTCCTCAATAGCCTATATATAAAAATAGAACCTAAGGTCATCAAAGCTATTACATTTCTTTAAAAATAAATATCTACCCTTTAATTTGGGTAGATATTTATTGTTGCCTGTATTCATTTTACTGTGTTACGCTCGTTTGTGCTTTAATAACCAGGTTACTACCAGTTCTTATTTCAAATGAACCTTTTACATTGAGTGGCTTCGTAATCGTAAGTTGCCTGTTGCCATTGTTAGTGCCAGCATCTAATATCAACCTTCCTACCTGTGGCGGAAAGAAGCTTCCTCCAAAACCATTAACATTATTGCTCTTATCAATCGAAATGCCATTTCCTAAAATGAGTGTGCTGTTAACGCCAAAATTATAGGTGCACTTAATAGCCTGGCTGATGGCACCAAATGGCGGATCGATCAGGTGAAGTGTATCACCACTTAAATTAAAAGACTGCATAGTTGAAGAAACATCAAACAAGTAGCTACCATTTTCTATGCTTGTTTCTTTTATATTACTGTTCCCATTTATCACAATAGAACCACCTGTCATATTAAAAGTGCTGGCACTGTTAAGCCGTAGCTTTCCATTTACACCAAGCTTGCCCCGGCTGATATTGAGTATGCCATAAGAATCGGCAACAGAGGCGCCATCATCTAATTGCCCAAGCTGCAACGTATAAGCGGCATTGTTAAGGGTAAGTGTACCTCCATTGTTTATCCTTATAGATCTTATCGTTACAGATGAGTCAAGTGTAACAACATGTGCTGTATTAATGATAACGGAGTCGCATAAATCGGGTACTTTACCTTTACTCCAGGTAGCCGGATTTTTAAAACTACCGCTTGCTAACGTCCTGTTGATACAATTGGCATTATAAGGAACGATCACCCGGAAAAGCACATTGTCGCTAAATGTTTTATACCTTATAACAGCCAGTGCCACACCTTTTTTAAGCCCGCTGAAATTGGCACTTGCAGAATCATATTGTAAAACCGAAAGCGAATCAATGGTAATTTTTAAATCAGCATCCGTGGTGGAAAGTGGTATCCAAACATTATTATATTTTGCCTCGTAGTGAATATTCTTTGGGCGGTCTGTTTTTATTTCTACCACATCTTCAACCGTTCTGAAATCCTGTAAAACAGCTAAGTTTTCCACTTTTACAGTAATTGAATCCGTATAGTAATCCACCCCGTCTCCCGCAGTCCGGTCGTAAGCAGCCATTACAAACACCTTGCTGTTTCCCAAAGCAGCAGGGTCGGCTTTGAAGGTAACAGTTTGCTGGGCAAAGGTTTTGGTTACCTTGAGTGAATCTGTGCTTTGAAAGTGTATACTTACATAGGCCAGCCTGCTGGTATCTTTAATCCTGTATTTGATGTTAATGGAACTATCGCCATATAAGGTATTGCCTCTAACAGGAGCATCTATCTTTATTTTGGTGGTGTCGAAAAATGAACCAAAAGCCAGCGGTACCGGGTTTCCTGATTGCCCGCCCGGCATTGGTCGTTGCCATGCCAGCAGTGTAGGGTTAGGGTCAATATTAGCCGGGATAACATCACCAAAAAGTGGAGCCGACAATGGTGAATTCAGTAGATGGAATATTCGCTGGCCAACATCATTACGGCCCAGGATAAAGATATGGTGTGCATCTTTAATGCTTCCTTCGGAATTTACAAATTGGGTAATAAATGGCGAGGACAAAGGCTGTCTTGCTGTTTCACTCATAATTGGTACCACTCCATCACCGTCGCTGAAAAAGTTAGGATAGCCGAGCCTGGCGCTATACCACTTCATATAATCAAAGATCATCCCGCTTTCATTTTTTGCCATTAGTGCCCTTAGTTGTGTCCTCACCTCCCCGGCAGTTGTCGGGTTAAAATAAAATGGATCATAGGTAGCAGCATAGGTTACTTGCAACAGCACTTTAAACAGTTTACCAAAAAATGCTCCTTCTTCACCCAGCGCATTAAAAATCTCCCAATTGAGGTCTCCGGTGATCATGTGGTATTTAGCCCTTGTTTCAAGAAGATTAACACCATCCCTGCTGTTTTCGCCGCCTTCTGAAAGTGGGGTGCTTGTATTATCTGTTACCTGCAGATTTTCTACCGCTTCACTTGCGATATATTTTCCAGGATCGCTGCCGGTACCAATGGGCAGGAAAAAACTTGGCACATCAAACCCTATTAGTGATTTACCCCACCTGTACAATGCATCTAATAAAAACCGCAGGCTATAAGGGGTTTCGGGCACAAACTGATCAACAGCATCCGCAACAGGTGAGCTATTATGTGGGGTGTTTACGGTAATGATCTTATGGGTAAAACCTTTGGTATAAGTTTTATAATAATAAGGTTCATTATTGCCAGCAAAAAACTTTCTGGGGAAAGCGCCAATGGCTTCTCGTATCATGATGCCGCCCATGCTATGACAAACATAATCTACCTGGTTGCAGGCATATCCTATAACATGCATCGCTTCTATATTTCCCTGGAGGGTATTTAAATGATCTTCTGTTTCACTGTAAGTGCTAAGGTCGCCTGCCAGCAACTGGATGCCATTCTTTCTGAAGTATCCAGCCGGATCCATTTTCAACGCACGGGAGTAGGTAAAAAGTGGACTCCCCACAAATTTTACAAATTGACCTTTATTAAAATGATTCAAGCCATCCCAGGTTTTTTCATCCGCTGCCAGGCCATGTACAAAAAGCGTCGGTGGCCTCACCACAGCTACATTATATTCAATGGTATCTTTTTTATTATTCAAGTAAGTTACTTCTACAATAAGCGTGTCATATCGCCTGCGCTTGGTGGCTTCAGTACTCACTGAATCGATACTAAAATCATCGGGGGATACATACCATATCCAGTATTCACCGGAACGGCCTGGTCTTAAATCAGCGTCACCAACTGTTAAAGTGGTAACCGTGTTGGTATTGGCCTCTTCAGAATACCCATTAATGGTAAGTGCTTTTTTAAACTTACCCCTTAAGGTAGCCCTGTCAGATTCAAAATCTTTAAGTGATACCGTTACACTTTTTACATCCGGCAAGGTGTCGCTTCCTTTTTTTATTTTGAGATACACCCTGGATACCCCATCTGCTGCCACACCAATTGGATTTCCTTCCCTGCCTGGAACACTATAATCCCAGATCATTTTCACATCAATTTTCTTCTTAAAGGACATAAAGGTTACACCGGCATTAGTAGTAAGTACCATTCGCTCGGCTGAAGAATCGTATGCCAATCCTGTAATATTATTTGAAGGGAGGCTGTCTGTTGTAGTATAACGAACGTAATCTTCCGCCAGTCCTGGATCACCGCCATATTTAAACATTAATAAACCGGATGTGGTACCAATAAACACATTGCCGAGATTATCGCTCGCAATGGCATTAAAATTTACCATGGTCCCAGATGGGAAAAGTAAGGCAGTGTCGATCTTTAACCACTGGCTGCCCATTTTTACCACCATTCCACCAGACCGCAATCCAATCCACCAGCGCTTTTCTTTATCAACATGCATAGCAGTAGTTCTAAAACCAGCAGTAAATATGCCCTGTGTGCTATTGTTTACATACACTTTTGGCTGGTTATTGTACACGAGTTGCGTATTATCAAATTCACCATTATGGTCGTATCCCCCGAGATGTTTTCCAGAGAAAGCATCATATTTTAATATTTGGGCGGAACTGCCGGAAGCCACCTGGTAATTTGTTTCTGCACCCACCCATACTTCAACGCCATCGCTGGCAATACCGTAACAGGACGGGGTACCTGCACTGGCGGAATTGGTATTGGGCTGTACTTGCAATCCTTCCCAAACACGTTGAACATTGTTGGTGATGGTATCCAGCCGACGAATGATACCGCCTGCAGCGGTATTGCTTGACGTTATATAGGTACCCATTGTGGCCCATAGCCGCTTACCGTTAACGATATCACCGGTTGTTTCGTCCAGGTAAATGGAGCGAACATTCCGGGAAAGTAAAAATTGGTTGGTACTGTAAAACTTATACTGGTTGGTGGTATCTGCAAAATAATTAATGCCGCCTGCAATATTGGAAGCCCCTCCCGAACTACCGGAGGTACCGGATTGACCGATCCAGATACCGCCTTTTTCATCCGAAATAATATGATTGATGAACAGGTTATTAAACAGACCTGTATTGGTCCACGCTTTTCTCGCCGTATCATACCAGTAAAGTCCCTGGTATTGGGTACCAGCCCATATCCTGTTGCCTTTGCCAACACCAACAGCTTTAAAATTATTACCGGTAAATACAGGCGTATTGGTTGAATTGAAATAGGTGAAAGTTGGCTTTTGTTGTGCATAAATACACATACAGCCTGCAACCAATAAAATGAGCGTAAAATTAAAATGTTTCATAACCTTGTATTACTATTATTTGCTGAAATAATTATTATTAAGCGGTATCTAGTTTGATCCAAAAGTGCAATCAGTATTTTTTGACAGAGATTTACGGAAATACGATTTAATAGTGTACGGGATCATTAAACCAAACGGCTTTTTGCAAGAAGCATTTGAAAACCTTTGCATGCCTATAGAATAGGTAGGCAATTGCAATGGTTGCAATTCAATGTGTGCCTTCAAAAGGCAAACATATGTAAATTAAATTCACAAACTGGCGATAGGTTAAAAGGGCGTATCTATAATTGTCGCAGCTCGATAGAGGGTTGCCAACCTTTTTTAAAGTGTTTTTAGCAGAAAAGAACCTGCACAAGGTTGGCAACCCTTCCGGCAATTTTAAATGCACCCGGTTAAAACCGCCTGCGGGGCAGTATTTAAAAGACAAAAAAGCCGTTTTTCAACGAGGGACAAACAGAAACTTTGTTATTGTACTACGTTTGTCTGCGCCTTGATAATTAAATTACTACCCGTTCTTATTTCAAATGAACCCTTTACTGTAAGCGGTTGTGTAATCGTGAGTTGCCTGTTCCCATTGTTAGTGCCACCATCCAAAATAAGCTTTCCTATTTGTGGAGGAAAACCTGCGCCACCAAATCCGTTCGGATTATTGCTGGCGGTAAGTGATATGCCATTGCCTAAAATCAATGTGCTGTTGATACCAAAATTGTAGGGGCAACTGAGTGCCTGGCTGGCAACGCCAATTGGTGGATCAATCATTTGCAATGTGCCACCGGTGAACGCAAATGACTGCATCGATGGTGCTGCCTGAAACAAAAACAAACCATTTTGTAAACTGGTGATAGTGCTGCCGGTGTTACCGTCAATCACCAGGTTGCCACCGCTCATATTAAACCTGGAAGACTTGTTATGTTTTACCCTGCCTCTTACGGTAAGCATTCCGTTGCTGATGTTAAGTGTTCCGTAATTATCCAGCATAAAGTCTCCGTCTTCTGCATCACCCAATTTTAATTGGCGGGCAGGATTGTTGATGGTGAGCGTACCAAGGCTGTCGATCCTAAGTGAACGAACCTGCACACTGCTGTCGAGCAAAATGGTATGGCCTGCCGAGATGATGATTGAATCGCCGGGGAGAGGCGGTCTGCCTTTGCTCCAGGTGGAAGAATCTTTAAAGTTGCCGTTGATAACGGTGCGGTTTACCGCGGTAAGGCTTTGAGAAAGTAAACAATCGAACGACACGGTATCCCTGAAAGTTTTAAAACTGAAATAAGCTCTGGTAAAGCCATCAGCCCTGGCGTCAAATGCCAGCCGCCGGGTATCATACGAAGCTTTCAATGGAACCTCAATGGCAATTTTTATAGCGGTGTCAGATGGTGGCAAAGGTTTCCATTCATCTTTTATTTTAATTTCATAGAAAGGGTAAAAAGGTATCCCGTCATAGAGATTGTATTCATCTACCGTAACCCGAAAGCCTTGTATAGAATCAGGCACAATTACATAAGTACTGATAGTGTCCGCATGGTATTTTATACTATCAGTTGTTTCATATACACCAACTGCTGTTATGCCCTGCACGCCGGAAAGATGATAATCGCCTTTTATTTTCAGCATCACTTCCTGGTTTCTATCTTTTGAAATGGTGGTGTACATCGTATCCTGGAAATTGATAAAAATATACTGCAACCCAGCAGTATCTTTTACCCTAAACTTCAGCTTGATTGTAGTATCGCTTAATATGCTGGTGCCAGGCGTCGGCCTGAAACTGCCATTGCGGATAAGCTGCCTGTCGTCGGTTACAATTTTGCTGGTATCATACAACACTTTCACTATTTTTTGTGCAATGGCGGTTCCTGCGGCAGTTACTTTTGCCGGTATGGTATTGGCAAATGCAGGATTGCTGATAGCGGTGTTGAGTATGTTGTGAATTTTCCTTGCAACGGTTTTATTACTGAATGCAACACTATGTACCACTTCAGCCGGATTGGTACTCGTTATTTTTGTAATATGTGGTAGTGTCAGTACGGCATTGGCAGCCTGGCTGGCCAGGGAGCTGATCATATCCCCATCACCGGTAAAATTGGTGATGCCCTTGGTATTGGCAAAATTATTTAGGAAGCGGACGATCCTTTCGCTTTCAGTAACGTTTTTATCAAATAGTTTGTTAATGGTATCTTTTAATGCAGGTTCGTTAGTATAATCTCTTGCGGCCATTATTACACGCCCAATGGCATAACCTACTGAACTTACAACAGTTGATGGAGAAATAATGGCAACACTGGTAGTAATATCGGCATCAGTTACAATCAGGTGGTTTTTAACCGGCATTGCAGGCAGTGCAAAACCTGCCGTATCCATCAATGCTTTTTTTACCAACTCTCCCGCAATGGTAAGAGCAGAATCAGCGGTATTAAAAAAAGAATAAGGCTGTTGCAGGTCGGGATTGCTTTTTAAAATGGCTTCTAATCCTTTCTTCGAAATTTCATTCAGCCGGGGAATCATATCTTTTACCAGATCGAAAACCGGGCTGCCATTGTGTGGTACATTAAGGCCAATAAACTTATTGAGAAACCCTTTGCCATAATTGTTATGGGTATAATTTCCATCAGCAAAAAACTTGTCCGGCTTTACTGCCTGCACTGCCCGCATAGCCACACCACCAATGCCCTGCCCTACAAAATCAATCCTGCTGCTGGCAAAGCCCATCTTTCTTACACCTTCCAATATGCCCTGTACGGAATTGTCTTTGTCTTCATTCTGCAACAGGTCCCCATCTATCAGCCTGCTTACATTTTGAACCATCGTGGCAGCGTCATTTATCTGTAGGCCAAGCTTCTTCACAAATTTATCGCTCTCAACAAAAGGAGTTCCATCTGGTTGCTTAAATCCCTTGAGGATCGTCTTAATCTTTTTAAATCCGCTGGCGATTAATAGCGCAGGGCGCTGCACTTTTACACCCAAATAGCTGGAGTCTTCTGAATCATCCATATAAGTAACTTTCACCTTAATGGAATCTACCCTTTCAGCAAGATTCGCTTCGTTGCCCAAAGAATCTCTCGAAAAATCTTCCGGTGCTACATACCAGAAATAGTAGTCACCGGCTGGTGTAGAGTCTGTGCGGCTTACTTCCAAAGAAGTTCCATCATTCGCCTCATTGCTGTATTGATCAGTAACAGTGGCCACCTTTAATTTACCTATTAAGGAGCTCACTGTTGTGGCGGCATTTTTTATGCCCAGCGATATTTTTTTTATTGCACGGCTATTGTTATCATTTCTCCTCACTTTTACGAATAAACGAGCCACACCATCAGCAGTAACACCTTTAGGTTTTATAGTCAGCTTTGGAAAACTGAAATCCCATTCCAGCGAAGCGTTCACTTTTTTATTGTATTTCATAAAACTGATGCCTGCGTTGTGCGCCAGTACAATCGTTTTTCTCATGGTATCTTCTGCAATGCCATTGATCATATTGGTGGGTAACCCATCAACAGTAGTTACCCGGCGGTAGGAACTTGCCAGGTCAACAGGGCCGCCCTTGTAAATAATAAGCCCGTTGTTGGTGCCGATATAAACATTGCCTGCAACATCACTTGCGATGGCATTGGGATTTATTGATGTGCCGACAGGAAAAACAGCAGCATCGTTCATTGTTTTCCAAACGCTGCCGGATTTTATAATAATGCCACCTTCATTCAATCCAATCCATCCTCTTTCCTGATCATCAAAGAACATGGCATTGGCACGAAAACCATTTGATAAAACAGGCGTGTTGGTGTTATCATATACACCCAAAAATGCATTAGGTCCGGAATCTGCCCTGTACCTGAGAATCTGATTTCTGCCAAAATTTGCCTGGGCAAACATCCAAACTTCATCTTTATAACCACCCACTGCAAGGCAAGCTGGTGTACGGGCACTGGATTGACCAACATAAGGCGTAACCTGTAACCCAATATATCCTTTGGTGAAATAAGGCGGAGCACCATTGTCTCCTACAGAAAAGCCACCTGCAGTAGTTGTGTTGGTCACAACATAAGTACCCTGTGCTACCCAAACCTTTGCACTGCTGGCTGGCGGATGAAATTTGTCAATCCACAAAGACCTTACATTTCTTGACGTGAGATTACCAACGCCAGTAATGGTATAAAAATTGGTTACATCCGGTACTTCTGCCAAAAATTTATTAACGCCACCACCAATATTTGAACCACCATTGGTTAATCCGGAGCGGCCTGCATTTGCTACCCAAATATTTCCTTTTTGATCCGCTTTGATATCTGTTATAAATACATTACTAAGCTCAACCGAATATCGCCAGGCTTTGGTAGTAGTATCAAACTGCACCAATCCATGATACTGTGACCCGGCCCAGATATAACCACCTCTTGCCACGGCAACACATTTAAAATTATTACCACCCAGGTCAGGCGAATTGGCCTGATTAAAATGAGTAAACTCAAATTCGGACTGAGCTGATACAATGCTGCATACATTTACTGCCAGCACAAAAAAAAGCAATAATTTATTATTCATGGTCTGATTGGTTCATCGTATAAAAATCAAAATATAAACAACCTGTAAATCTCTGTCTGTCCAATTCGTATTATCTCAAAATATTCAATACTACTCCTGTATTAATTGTAACAGAAGTATTGGGAGCACAACTCACACTTTTAACGGTAGTAGATACACTCACAACCGGATAACGTGGCCTTCCTGCCGGAATAACTACGGCCGAGGATGAAGCCGGAACGGTATTGCCACCCCAGTTGCCAGCGTTTTCCCAGGCGGTGCTTATATTACCGGTCCAGGTAAAATTGGTGACGACCGCAGCGGTGCCAATGCTCCATAATTCTGTTCCGTACAAAGGGTCAGTGCCGGAGAAAATGAGGGTGTTGTTTAAAACAGCGAAGGCTCCGGGAAATGAGCCG
>JBGSMI010000237.1:0-3654 GCA_041740215.1 Ferruginibacter sp. | reverse complement strand
TCATCATCCTTACGACCGGTTACATTTTTTGCATGTGCGGCGTTTACCAGATATACTTCAAAGCCCCTGCTACACAACAGGCTGAATAAGGGCTTCCAGTAAACTCCGGTGCTTTCCATGGCTACGGTGTCTATTTCGCATATGGTTTCGCTGCAAAGAATTTTTTGCTTTATGCTTTGCTAAGGTAACTAACTTGTTTTTGAACAAATACCACCAGATGGTATGGAACTATTTGCCTGTTGATGAACTAAGGCTCCGGTTTTAGATCCCCAATCAGGAGAACCATTTTTGGCAAAACTTGCAAATTGATTTGCACCCTCGGCTATACTTGGCGCTGCTTTCCCGAATACATTAGCTGCACCTTTCCAATTAAACCCACTTGCAAAATTACTCCCTAATCCAATTCCTGCACCTATCATCAACCCATTTACTCCATTTCCTCCCGATGCTAAATCAATCGCTCCGCCAATAATTGCACCGCCTAAAGTTGTTGTAGCCATTATACCAGCTTGTGACATACCTTGTAAAATTCCGGTTGCCGCCCAACCTCCGCTTGGATCAATGTTATTCACCGTGTCATTTCCCATGCCTACATACCCGCTTGCAAACTGATCGTAAGGGTCATTTTGGAGAGCCCTGCCTATCTGAGGGTCGTAGCTTCGTAACTCAAAATCGTTCCAGTCAAGGTCATCATCAAAATCACTAAAATCGCCCTGGTATAAATAATTGTTATTGGGGGCTCCATAAGCTTTGCTGCAGATAGCGGCTATCTTTAGGCCGAAGGCATAGTAATGATTTTTTTCTATTATCCTTCCCCGGTCGTGCCGCACCTGCATATTATCAAAGAACACATTTACATTGCTTTCGTTGCTGATGTAAACAAAATTATGTAAGTAGTAACAAGCCGACACTGGAAGCTAAAACACAAACCTATACCTCATCCGATGGCTATCGGATCCAGCGCCTACCAGCGTTAATAAATAATGTTTGCATTTCAAAGAAATATGGAGGTAGTGTTCAAATGACTTACAAAAGTCTTTGATGTTAACGCCTTTGGCCAGATGCTGATGGCTTACAATGGATAAATTTTAGTTATTCAAGGGCTGTATGAATTTTCTTCTTTCTTCTTTTTCTTCGGGCATCCGTGCTTCCATCCCATCATATACTTCCTGCTGAACGTTTGCAAAAAAAGCCTCAACAGATAAATGTTCATGACCCCGTCGGGGACAAAGCACTTTTATATTCATACCAAACGTGCTTTTGAATAAATCAATGGGTTTTGCATTTCATCATTCAGTAAATCACCCACTTTTAATCTGGCTACCTGCTCATCAGTAAGAATATTTTTAATGCCATTAAATGTGGCCCCATCAGGCATATAAGCACAAGTCATAGCACGGCGAAACCCATTGGTCATGTTAGCTCCTGCCCCGTGAATGGTTAATCCATTATGAATTGAACAACTACCAGCCTTCATAGGCACGGCCACTGATTTTGATTTAATGAATTGTGGATAAAAATCAAAAACCGCATCCATGTTTTTACCAATACCGGGATTGTCAAATGTGGTAGTATGATAAGAACCTGGGATAAAATACAAACATCCGTTTTCATAAGTTGCATCATCTAACGCTACCCATATAGACATGGCCCGCCTGTCGCTAAAAGACCAGAAAGGTGTATCCAAATGCCAGGAAGTAGGATTAGCCCACGGTCGTTTTATTAAAGCCTGATCATGCCATATCCTGGTGCCTTCCCAACCGGCCAAATCGGCAATCATTTTTCCAATATTTTCATCCAACATAATCTTTTTCACGGCATCATTTGTTTGCCACAAGTTTAACATCTGGTCAAACACTTTTCCATAATAATCGCTGTCCTTATTAATACCATCGTCCTCACCAACTTTAGCATCGCTGTTAGCAAACTTTCTTCCATTCCGCTGCTGTATGGCTTCTGTTACTGCATTGCGCCAGAAAGAAAGTTCCTCTTCATTCAAAAAGTTTTCTACAAGTAGATACCCATTGTCTGTGTAAGATTTAATATGTGAGTGCGTGAGTGTATATTGCATAGTATTCTTTTTAGATGGCCACTAACATTTGATTTAGAATTGTTGTAATCAATTTCCAATTGAATCAACAGCTATATTTTAGCAGTAATTTTCCCCCCTCCTTAAAACCATCCAGTATTAAAATATCAAGCAGCCTTTTTTTTATGTAAAATAATCGGCGGCTCTACTAAATAACCACTGCCATGGTTCATCCACGAAACCCATTGTTACCGGGTTCTAATGCAGATAATTTAATCGCTGGTTGGTCATGTCTGTACTTTCCAATAATACAGGGTGGTTTTCGTATTGCCAAAACTGGTACCTGAAATTATTGCTCCTTTTTTTACCCGCTGCTTCAAAAGTATGCAATAACTGTTCTCTCCTGCTTTTTTTGAATTGTTTATAATGGCACTAGTATTTTCATAGCGGTGTAGCTTTTGCTATTCCGCCAAATAATTCCAGGTTCTTCCCTTCTTTATAACTGCATATCGTATGCAAATGATTGGTCATTAAAACCTACGCATGTATTACTCAGCCTTGATTGAGCTGGCAATACCGTATGCTGTCCAGCAATATTGTTATGTAAATTTATCTGGTAAATGTATCTGTCCAGCCCATTACGCTGGAAGTGGTAAAATTCACTCCCTTATTGTCAACAAATTTATACCTGGTACTCATTGTATTTTCTTTGTATAAACTTAAACAAACTTTAGTAAAAGGCGGCGGTAATTATTGTGCATTTTCATTGTTGAAGATTATTTCAGACTGAGAAACGAAGGTAAGTATCGCTTATATTGTTAATCGAAAGGTTATGCTAACTGAGGCAGTAGTAACATGGAAGACATAAGACGGAGCCTGCGCCTGTCGGTTATGTAATGGCAAAGTTCAAATTTGCAGTAAATTCCACCCGTACCAGGCCATACCCTTTATCAGGTTACCTTTAGTTTCAGAGTTAGACTGGTTCTAAGTAAACCGTCTTTTTCATTCGTTGCACAACTGCTACTTGTAATTTCCGGGAGGCAGTTGTTATTTTAAATACCTACGAAATTTTACAACTCATAATTATAAACCAGTTAGCTTATTTTTGCAGCCAAACTGATTTTACATCATAAAAAAATTTCCGATGGCAGAAAAAATTACAATGGGCAGCAATGGCAAACTCAATGTACCCAACCACCCCACCATTCCTTTTATTATTGGCGACGGTATTGGCCCCGATATTTGGGGAGCGGCAGTACGGGTTTTTGATGCAGCGATTGCCAAGGCTTACAATGGAGAAAAAAAGATCGAATGGCTGGAAGTTCTGGCTGGTGAAAAGGCTTTTAATGAAACAGGTAGCTGGATGCCCGAGGCAACTATGGATGCCTTTAAAGAATATTTATTGTCTATCAAGGGACCACTTACAACACCCGTTGGCGGTGGTATGCGCAGTTTGAATGTGGCGCTTAGGCAGGAACTGGATTTGTATGTTTGTCTTCGTCCCGTAAAATATTTTGAAGGCACCCCATCACCCATGTGGCAGCCGGAAAAAGTGAGCATGACCATCTTCAGGGAAAATACCGAAGATATTTATGCCGGTATTGAATATATGACCGGCACACCGG
>JBGSMI010000214.1:0-14461 GCA_041740215.1 Ferruginibacter sp. | reverse complement strand
TAGCCCTGAAGGGGCGAAATATTATAGCATAGGGCACCGCCCTATGAATAGTTTACATAGACCAACAAGCCCTGAAAGGGCGCAACAGATCAGCACAGGGCAACGCCCTGTGTAAAGATAAAAGATGTATTAAAAAGCCCTTAGGGGCGAAATATTCAAACCCGGTGCAATCCATTTTTGCCCCCGGCCCCTACAGGGGAGGTCTGGAAACCGCTCATGAAAAAGGTTGAGTATTTTTGGTGGATAGAGAATAGAGGTATTCTATTGTAGGTATTTTGAAATAGCGGTATTCAAGCCCTGAAAAGGGCGAAATATCATAGCATAGGGCACCGCCCTATGAATAATTAACATAGACCGTCAAGAAGAAGGGGCGAAATATTATAGCATAGGGCACCGCCCTATCAATAGTTTACATAGACCAACAAGCCCTTAAAAGGGCGGAAGACAAAATTTTACACCCTAACCCCAAGGATACTATCAAAACAAATCACTAAGTGGCAAATGATCTACTTGCCAATAATTAATGATTTGATACTATCAAACTTCAATATGCACAACCCGACATAACGCAATTAAAATGCTATGAAAAACCACTGTAAAAGAGTGCGACGCCACTGAAGTTCCACATGGCTTTACCGCCCGGACAACCGGTATTTTCTATTTTATTTAGTATTAATGCTAGTGTCACTTTATAATATTTATAATTGCTACTGTAATACACCGATGCCCTATAAAAATCTACATTCAATCAGCATATATATTCAATTGAGGTATGTATAACGGGTGGTTTCGGTGTTCTTTTTTTTTCAGTTTAGTTGAATGAAATAAGTTTACAAACTATGAAAAAAAACAGGTTGCATTGGCAAGCATTTGCGGCTGTTGAAGAAATCAGTCAGGCAAGACTGCTTGAAAAAATTGAGAAAAAGGGACCCGCGCTGGTGATTCCTTATGGAAAGTGTTTTCAAGATGGACTTACGCTTGTAGTGCATGAAGACACCAGCTTGCCGGGTATATTTTTTTGACGAATAGGGGTATATGTTGAGACATATTTTTCAGAATGGCTGAGCAAAAATGGAGGGCGCCTTAATGTGAGCGACTTTTAATAGCTGCTCTTAGGAAATGAAAGCCTTGACTGCACCATTATAAATAAATGAGTTTACAAAATCATGAAGGGTGAATGGTCAATGTTGAATGCTGACCATTGCCTTTACACATTACGCACAGATCATTGATAACCAACCTGTGAATTTTGCAACTAATTTAACCAAATGTATAAGTTATTAGCGTTTATGGGTTGTTACTTTGCCTCAGGTTTTTCATAGGATATTGGATAAAAACGGAGCTGGATTTCTATCCGGCTCCTCTCTTTTTTAACAGACAGTAATTCCTCCAAAATCAACCACAAAAAACTACTCCTCCGCTGATAAAAACGTAATTTTTAGTAAGTTGCAACATTTACTTTTCCCATTCTGGCTTTAGCAGATGGCCTCATATCGACCCTTTTCCACCAACGAAATATGTTACTTAAGAACAATTAATTTAGAATGTGTGAATTATATAACAAAATTTCATAATTGTATAAGTTTCTGTAAAGTTACTGTTGTTACTTTGCATTAGGTTTTTCATAGGATATTGGATAAAAAACGGGGCTGGATTTCTATCCGGCTCCTCTCTTTTTAAAAGACTTTCGAGAGAAATCACGAATTGAAAAACAGGGATTTTATAACAGGAATTTTTCCACAGGAATTTTTTCCACGAATTTTTCCACACGAATTTTTTCCACGAATTTTTTCCACGAATTTTTTCACACGAATTTTTCCACACGAATTTTTTACACGAATTACACGAATTGTGTACAGGAATCACACGAGTTGCATTTTATTCAGCATAGCAGTAAAGTTGATTTCGATTTGCCGGCCTTCGGCTGAAAGATTTGATACAGACATGCTGCAATCAGTGACCGCTACTCCCCGGCAATAATGTCTTTGACGAGTTTACCCATCTCATCTTTCTTTTCCTGGCTCAATAATGCATTGCTGTTGATATGCGTATGGATTGCATTTTTTGTGATGAAGGCAGTTTGTTGTTGAAAAAGTTTGCACAAACTACAGAGGGCAAGGTGGGCACGTAGCTGTAGTCGTTGAGTAACTGATAGTTTACCCTCTTCCCTAAGGGAAATATAATATGTAGCTTTTTTACAGCTTAATATCAAATGTTTCATTATTAATTTTAAGACAGGTTTACCCAGTTTTTTTCAAGGCAGTTACGCAGGTGCAATTTTGCCCGGTGTATCAATACCCAATAGTAAGACGGAGTAAGCTCCAATACCTTACAAATTTTATCCGAGTCAATGTCTTCCAGATATTTCATTACAAACACTGCTTGCTGGATGTCGTTCAATTTTTGTTTGCACCTTTCCAACACCGAATAAAACTCTTTGGTTTCGACGGGCTGGGTATAATCAACACTCCAGTTGTTGGGTTGCTTTTCAGTAGTCCAGTGATCCGAATCGTTAAAATACTGCTGTTCTTCCCTTACTACAACTTTTGCAATACCGGATGATCGTTTACGGAAATGATCAATGATTTTATTTTTACAAATTGCATACAGCCAATTCTTTTCTGAGGCTTCTCCATGGAATGTTTCTCTGGCCTTCCATGCACTTAAAAATGTTTCCTGCACAATATCCTCAGCGGCTACAGTATCATTAATACGAATTACAGTGTAGGCGTACAAAAGATCGGCATAATTGGTTACCCAGCCATCCGGATTTAAAACCTTGATTGTATTCATGTGAAGTTGTGGATAATTCTGTAAACTACGGAATTATGTCGGATGTATATTTAGTGGGGTGAATTTATTATTGTTATACGTTTTGAAGATTTGGTGAACATTCCCTTCCATTCAAAAAGGAAAAAATAAATTGGACGTTAATCTTATTGTTAGCTTGCCAGCTTTCAAATAGCACACCTTCGGTATTAATGCAAGGGCAGCAATATAGAAACCGACTAAAGATTGATCTGGATTTCTTACTATTGTTGACAGGGTTGCCAACCTTTCGAAGGTTGGCAACCCTTTCAACAGTACGATATCCGGAAAGATTGATTTGCTAACTAGTTTCCGGCAATATTTCATCAATTAAATTTCTACTTACGTCTTTTCACTAATCAGTTTCATGTAAGCGGTATTATCCTTTAGCATCTGCAAACCATCGGAAAATTTCATGTAAGGCATCTTCAGCAGCGCATGATTTTGTTGACTGATTTTATACAGAATAATCCAATGGCGAATGATTTCCTTCCAGGCAAAAAAGATAGAATGCCTTGGATCGTACATATGTGTTGGTTCGCTGCCCGCACCATTTAATTCGATGATCGAAATGTTTTTTCCCTGCGTCAATTCTTCCCATGTATTGTACCGAACATCTAACCTGCCGTAATAAAAACCCGGCACACTGCTACAGATCTTATCAATCGCATCGCTTAACACCTCATCAATTAAATGACTGATATCAATAAATTTTGCACCACGACTATGGTTTCCGTAGGGAACCAATAGGTGCTTTTCATCTTTCAATAATACCTGCTTTAAAATATCGCTATGCGTTTGCTTCAATACGGCTAACTGCAAAATATAGCGGGAATCCAGTTGCAACAATTGCTCCACCGTTGAATTGCCATCGCCGGTTACCGTTAAAAACTCTTTCCCCACAATACCGGAAATTTGGCCCTTTGTTTCATTGGGAAAGCGGTAATAAAAAATGCCTACTTCATTTTCGTAAGGTATAAAATCCTGTACCAGAAAATCAACCTTACTATTGCCCGCATAAGCCAATAGTTCATCCATGGTGTGCAATTTTTCTACGCACAATCCACGCATACCGATATCTGGTTTTGCAATCAATGGAAACCGAATCGTGGTGGCCGATACTCCGGCTTTGATTTCAATTGCAGATATACCTGCTTTTACTAAAAATGTAGGGGGATAATATTGAGATGGAATTAAATCGTAAATCTGCTTTTTACTTTCCATCAAAAATCCGCCATTTTTTATCGTTGGGTTGGCGGTATTAAAAAAAAATACAGCACGGGCCTTTAAACACAACCAAAACCAATAAAAATAGATCGGACTATACACTAACCCAAAGGGCCAATACTCCCAGTTAAAGACTTTGATAAACCATGTTTGCTGCGCAAATTTTTTCATATAAAGGTGGTTTACCCAAGAGATAAGGCAAGCCCTTTCATTAATGGGTGGGAGAATACGGTGTCCTCTTTTAAATCAAGGTATTGCATAGCAGCCGCTTTGCCGTTTAAATGAATACCGGTAATACTTACGGTAAGCAGTTGTCCATTTCGATTCATTTGCACGTCATTTTGCTGATCTCCATCGCCGGCAAAACGGTGAAAATGAACGATATTTTCTAGGCTGGGATGCGGATTGGCGATTTGCCATTTTACAAACCATTTTACCCGCTGTTGCTGCGTACTTTCTGTGTATAAAGTAGCACTGCTCCAGATGTAATGCTGGTGTGCATCCAGCAAAATTTTGTGTTTCTCCTTGCCATCCCAACGACATTCATACAATATTAAATCCTGTAGCAATATCAACGTGAAAGGCTCAATTTCTGATAGATTGATTGTATCAAAAAAGCTTTCAGGATCGCTGTCTGCAAGGATATCTATCAATACCAGTCCCCGGCTTCGGCGGTAAGGTGGGGCAGGATGGTGACTAACAAAACCGCCGTTTAATAACACAGCAGCCATTGTACTATTTTTTAAAACAATCCAGGTACCGCCGGCGTCTGTATCTTTTGGAAACAATAAATCGGCAGCTCCAATTTGATAAACTGCGGGAGGAAGCGCCTTGCCACGATGGATCTTTTCATCCCGGTTAGAAGTAATAAAAAAATGTTCCTGCTCCCGGATAAACGTTACTGTGCACATGTGGCCCGATATTGAATGGTTGAATGAGCAATTCCAAAATTGGCCGGGATTGCAATGGGGGCTATTTCATGAATACCTATGCGGATCAAGGCCATGTGGTGAATGGTATGCTCCAGATTATAGGCCAGCTCCCGATAATAATTGCTGGCTACCGGCAACATTAAATCCGGACTTTCGGAATAATTCAATTCCAGTTGCAATGGTTTATCTGGCTTGTTTAGTAACAACGGAAGTTGGAGCAACAACTCATTTACAATTGCTAGATTGGTTTCATACAGTATTTCTCTTTCACGCTGGTCGTAATTGATAACACCTGTTGCATAACCTTTATCAAGCTGGATGTACAACTCAACGATATGCCGTACATGCTGACCAATGGTTGCATTGAATAAACCAGCTACTGGCTGCACGTATTGTTCAGGGGTAAGTTGCTCTAGCGTTTCGTTCAATTGGGTCAATGTTTTGTTGATGGTGTGCTGCAAATGCATGCCTTGATTTTTAAGGTGAATGGTCAATAGTCAATTCTGAAATGTCAATAGGGACCTGATAGTTATTGGGTAAAGGATGGTTAACGGTCAATGGTGATCCGATAGCTATCGGATGGTGAATGGAAAATAGTCAGTTGTAATCAGAAAACAACCAGCTCATTCCTAGTTCATTATTCATCACTCCTCGCTCATCCTCCTAATTCTTTTTTGCTACAACTGCTAAAGTAACCGTCAACTTATCCGACAGTACCATACTATTGCCACCAACTCCAAAATCTCTCCGATCAATTTTAAATGTGCCTTCCAATAAATACCCACCTGCAGTGAGAATCGCCTTAAATGGGAAAGCGATTTTTTTAGTAACATCCTTTATCGTGATATTCCCTTCCATCAAATACATTCCTTCATTGATTGAAGATACTATTTTGGTTGAGATAAAACTGATTCTGGGATATTTTATCACATCAAAATATTCCTCTTTACGCAGGTGTGCATCTCTGGTTGCGTTACCCGTATTAATGGTAGCAGCTTCTACACTGGTACTCATCAAAGCAGTTGAAAGATCGGCAGGATTAAAAACAACCTTGCCTTTTAATCCTTTAAAACTTCCATTCACCGTGAGACCAAAATTTTTAATAGTAAACTTCACCGTTGAGCTTTCATCAACAGGTAAATAATTTTGAGCATTGACTGTTGACACAAACAGAAAAAACACTAAACCTCCAATAATTTTTTTCATATTTAAAATGCTATTAGCATGGTGCTACCAAACAAGTGATTGAATAATTGGCAATGCACCAGCACAAATTTATATTCTTTAAAATCAGGTGTACCTGTAATTGCATACAACTGGTTGCCGCTAACAGATTTTAGTTTCCCTAAATCCAAAAAATTTACTGGTTGCACTTCTTTGGAAAGATACACCCGTAAATCGGGGCCGTTAGAAATAACTACATTCTCCAGCAATAACGAGAACTTACCGTTTTGCAGGATAACTTTCGCCACTCCAGACACATTACCATACGGCCCGTTTGAAAATCTACCTGAATACTTTGTAACGGCTGCACTATCTACCATATCATTGGCGGGTTCGGTAGCGGCATTGTTCTCTTTACGACATGACAGCAATAGTAATAAACTGATTGGTAATAACAGGAAGTACTTTCTCATAATGATCATTTTTTATTTTTTTGATATGGTGAACAAGGAATAAATTGGTAAACAATTTTTTTATGAACCAGGCCGAAATTTTTCATCCAATCTACCGGATTAAGCTTTGGTAGCATCGCAACCGGTAGCTATCGGCTCCTTTACCTTTTATTAGTGAGGAGCAAAATATCAACTCCCTTGTTGAGCCCTTGTGTAGTATAATTGTTTAAACAGTTTAATTTTCCCGGTTAGCTTACTAAAACAATAAGCTGCTTGCATTTCGTTGCAAGGGTTACAACCTGGCAGTAGAAAATCGGCAATATTGCACCATTCACATCGATCATCACAGTTTATACGACACCCCTAGCCCCAGGTTATTGGCCTTATTACGAAACCGGTCTACCATCGTTCCATCTGGTGCTACCTGCTTGATATTGGTGGTTTTATACTCTGTAAATATAAATTGATAAACCGCTCTCACCGACCAGCGATCATTCAAATGGTGCTGTAGAAAAAACTCCGAATTTAAATTGCCATAATCAAGATCGCCGGTTAATAGTGCATTAAAAACGGCAGGCTTTGCCGTTGGTTCAGTTCTGGTAATACCATTGCTTTTTAGTACCGCTGAAGAATTTCGGCCCACCGTAAGTCCAATCAAATCAATATTAAACCCTGCTTTCCACTTACTGCTGAAATGATAGCCAAAGTTGGCAGTTAAATTCAGCGAATTGGTAAAAGGTCGTTGCACGGTGAGTGTATCCCAATTCTCCGTTTTTTGTGCAGCAAAAACCGTTAAAAAGGGAGTGGTATTGGATCTTGAAAGTTTAGCGGGTGCTGTAATAAAATCGTTCTTTTCACCAAAAGCGCTGGTTAATCTTACACCCAATCCTATATCCCATCGCTGTTTTTTCCCGATCTTCCAGGCATATACATACGAAGCCGCTATAGTGCCTTTTGAACTACCCGCTGTGGCTGCAAGGTCTATCCATTTACTTTTATTACTTTTTTCTTTTTGCTGGCCCAGACTAATGTTAACACACATTAAAAAAAATGGAATTAATAACAGGATTTTCATATTCTTTTGAACGTTTTTACTTTTAACAATGTAGAGATTTGCAGGCGGTGTATCCATACCAGCCATAAACTGGATACCATTACCACAATAGCATATACGAACAATTGGCCGCCATCGTTCAAAACAACGATACCTAATTTTGAAAGATGAAAATAAATCGCTCCACACATCAGTCCCGTGGCCAGAAAAGCCCCCAACATAGTTGCACGGGGATATAAAATCAACACTGCCGCTATCAATTCCATCACGCCGATGCCAATTCGTCCCCAGGGTTCCATACCAATACTTGTAAAGATGTAAACAGACTCCGGCGAGGCGGTGAACTTAAAATACAATGTTTGTAACATGATAGCAGCCGCTATTAAACGCAGTAACCAGGTTCCGATGGAGGAGATGTAATTGATGGCCATTGTGTGGTTGATGGTTGGTTGATGGTTGGTTGATGGTTGATGGTTTTGCCGGTAGCTATCGGGAATTGATGGTTAATTGTTGATGGTTGATGGTTGTGCCGGTAGCTATCGGGAGTTGATGGTTAATTGTTGATGGTTGCAGCACACTAAATTGCGTTTCTTATTGCTTCACTAGCTTCATCCAACTGAGGTCGGCTTTGGTCTTTAAGTTTACCTCATCCTTATTCCAGTCTTTTAAAGTATTGTTGAAAAATTTATTATAAAACAAATACAACCTGCCATTGATTATTTTAAATGTTGCCGGGTCGATGTTTACTTTCTCACCCGATGCCCCCATCGCATAGGCACACCACCCACCATACGCAGGTTCATATTGATTGGCATTCTTTTTAAATAATTCCTTATTTTCAACAGAAGAAAAATAATAAGTTACCCCCTGGTGATAAACAGCAAGAGTTGGTTTGCCTTTTATTGCTTTGCCATTCTCCACATACGCAACAGGGTCATGCCCCTGAATAGCAATGCCTTCATTTAAATTATACTGCTTTGTCCTGATCGGATTTTGAGCAGTTATAGACGCAGTTGCGAACGTCATAAGTATTCCAATTATAAATTGTTTCATACCCTTTTCCTTCAATTTTTGTTATATACGGACAATACCCCCTTTCCTTTCAGATTTTTTAAAATATTTGTTTAGCATGTTAACTATATTTTTTTGACTATAACTCTTTACCAGGATCAAAGCGCCAACCCGTAGTAAATATTTTACGAACAAGCGATGAAAAACCGAAAAGACCGGGTAGTCATTACTTCACTATTCATTCATCATTTTTCATTCATCATTTTTCATTCATAATTTAACACTCATCAGCCATTACTCATTCATTCCTAACCAATGGCAACGGCTCATTTTTTGATTGCATTACCTTTGCCCAACATTTAATCTTTAACATGATTTCATTTATTATAACAGCCATTTTTGTTATTGGATACATTGCCATTGCATTTGAACATACGCTCGGTTTAAATAAAGCTGCCGCCGCTTTAATTACCGGAGTGCTTTGCTGGACGATTTACATACTTCAAAGTCCGTCAATTGAGTTGGTACATGAACAATTGATGGCTGAGCTTGGCGAGATCGCTTCCATCTTATTTTTCCTGATGGGCGCCATGACAATTGTTGAGCTGATCGACTCCCACAACGGGTTTGACATCATTACAAAAAAAATCACGACCAGCAGCAAACAGCAATTGTTACTAATCGTTACCGTCATTACGTTCTTTTTATCGGCCCTGCTGGATAACCTAACTACTTCCATTGTGATGACGTCGCTTTGTGCAAAATTATTGACAGAGAAAGAAGACCGGCTTTGGTTCGCAGGTATGATAGTAATAGCTGCCAATGCAGGTGGGGTATGGTCGCCGCTGGGGGATGTAAGTACTACCATGCTTTGGATCGGTGGTCAGATAACCGCCATCAATATCATGAAGCAACTCTTCTTACCCGCCCTTGTAGCCGGTGCCCTGCCGGCCCTGATCATGTCGGTACGCTTTAGCGGTAAACAATTTATAGTAGCACCTAAAACTATTTTCACTAATAAAGAAATCAGGGATAGCAATATTGTGTTGGTTGCAGGTATTGGATTTTTATTATTTGTGCCCGTGTTTAAAACACTTACCCACCTCCCCCCATTTATGGGCATGATGCTGGCGTTGGGTCTCATGTGGCTGATCAATTCTATCATTCACAAAAACAAACATTGCGAATACGCTGAAAAATATACTGTTGCAAGAGCTTTGCAAAGAATAGATACACCGAGTATTCTTTTTTTTCTGGGTATTTTGCTGGCCGTATCAGCACTCCAGTCCTATGGAATTTTAAAAGTTGTAGCTGTCGCTCTCAGTACCTATCTTAAAAACGACTACCTGATTGGTATTGCACTCGGCCTCCTGTCTTCGGTGGTTGACAATGTACCACTTGTAGCAGCAGCGCAAGGGATGTATGATTTAAATACATATCCCACCGACCATCCTTTTTGGGAGTTTCTGGCATTGACTACCGGTACAGGTGGAAGTGCCATCATTATAGGATCGGCTGCAGGGGTAGCCGTAATGGGTATTGAACAGATTAATTTTATGTGGTATTTAAAAAAGATTAGCTGGCTGGCACTAGCAGGATTTGCAGGGGGAGTCATTGTATTTCTATTGCAGAAATTATTGCAATAGGCAACAACGGTGAGTGATGAGTGTGAGTGATGAGAGACGGGTGATGAGAGATAAATGATCAGTGACGATAAGTGATGATAAACGATAATTGATGAGAGACGATGAGTGATGAGTGATGATGAGTGATGAATGATGAACGATGAAAAGTAAATTGTTACTATGATATTATTGAAAATTGATCATAACTGGCTGATAGATTCGGGGACACAGTTAATTATACTGGGCAAGGGATAAAGGGTGCATTTAAAATTGTAGGAAGGGTTGCCAACCTTGTGCAGGTTCTTTGCTGCTAAAAACACTTTAAAAAAGGTTGGCACGCTCTATTGAGCTGCGACAATTTTAAATACGCCCGGGATAAAACAGTGAACTGTAGATTTTCGAATTGGTATCCAATGCAATCGCAAGCCGCAGGAATAGCCTCAACTAAAAAGTGCTGGAAAAATTGCTCAATGGGCGTTAAAAAATCAAGGCTGCCTGAGCCGGCATGGTCTACAAAGTATTAATGACTGCCGCAATTCGGTGCAAAGAGGCGTAGCCTCGGTTAATATTGTAACAACGGGTTTCAACCTGTTGATAAACTACGGGATAGTATATTGAGAACCGTAGGTTCAGCGCATATAAAGAGAGCCGCAACAAGCAACCAAACCTTTTGATTTTACTAATATCTACTACTATATGTGCCGGGCGGAAGGCTCTCAACCAGAAGCTTTTTTAAACACAACGGGTTAAAACCCGTTGTTACAAAACGGAAACGAGGCTACTGCTCTACAGTTTTTTTTAATGAAGTTGATCCTAATTTCGGATAGGGATTAAATTGTTAAGCTTGCTTTGCCAGACAGCGGATTGATTTTAGCTCATTGAACTATTTTTCAGTCTTTTTAGTTGCAGCATTGATTTTTTGTTTCTTTTTGCATCAAGAAAAAAAATTGGGTAAAGCATTTGCAGAAAAGCTCTTTCAATAAAAACCCACGCTGTTTCTAAATCAATATTTTACCCCTTGTAAAATATAAACACTGTGGCATTTCAATTCAAATTGTTACAAACTTCTATACCGCAACCGTAATTCTTTAGGGATTCATCTAAAATGAACGATTTATTGTGCGTAAAAACGAAAAGGTTGCCATCTAATACAAAGCTTTCGGGGTTGGTAGAATTACAAGCTAAATTATAAACCAACTGTTCTTTTACCTGGCTTAAACAAAGACTTGTAAACATTTGAATAATAGCATTGGGGGAATGAGTGAACTTTCTCATAAAATATTAAGTGTAATGGATTTTAAAACGTATTATTTATCGGTGGAATTTAGGAAGCAATCAAATCAACAAACAATCACTCAAAAATACCAAAAACCATTCCACTTTCTGGAAATCCACCCCTTTTCGTTTTTATTGGCAAAGCTTTTAAAATATTAACACAAGTCAGCGGCAGAGGGTTTCCTTAATAAAGCCTTTTCTACCATAATCACTAAAAAGACAATGCGATTGATTGTATTTTAATTAAATGTGTACTGGTTAGCACTGATGCCATAACGTTTTAACGATTCATCCATAATAAAGGAACGATTGGGTAAAATACTAAACCGTTGTCCCCGCCAGTTAAACGTACGTTGACCTGCTTCAAAAGATTCCACCGCTTCATCCAGCCAGTTCATCACTTGCACCAGGCAAAGCAATGAAAATATCGTGATCCCCCAATTAGGGAATTTTGTAATTTGGTTCATTAACAGGAATTGAATAATTGAGTTAAAAACGGTTTTTAAGAAATATTATTGTGGTATTTGTTCATCCGGTCGCTCGTATTATCTACCGCCAAAAGAACTTTTGTATGTTAAAATCTTCCCTACAAAAAAACAATTAAAAAAACTACGGTATTGTAAATCAATCCGACGAATGGCTGTAGGAAATATCCGACAAGACAGCACTATTTGTAAGTATGGGAATTAAATCTGTTGATTCATCCTCATTAAGCATAAAGAGGAGACTTTGCTTCCTCTCAATAATGAGCTTATCCCAAACCTGTTTGCAGGAAGTTGAGTCGAATTGATGTTTCAGTTTAACATTTGTGTAGCCGGGCTAAAATCCCTTGTATCAAAGCATTGCCATCTTTTTTAACAGCCGGTACAAACGAATGGCAATTTGCTTAGGAGTAGTTAGCCCATTCCGTTACTTAATGGAAAGTGGATGCCTCAATTTTATTCTGGCAGGCAAAATAACGCTGCTATCCTCTATAAATACAGTACCTTTTCCGCAACATTATATTGAAATAATATGAAAGCAATTTTCTTAGTTAAAAATGGTTCAGCGGCTTCAGCTTTTGAATTCCGGGAGATACCCATCCCCATTCCACAGCCGGAACAGGTGCTGATTAAAGTAGACGCCTTTGGTTTAAATTTTGCAGATATCATGGCCCGCAATGGCATGTATAAGGAGGCGCCGCCCATGCCATGCGTGTTGGGTTACGATGTAGCAGGAACGGTTGCTTCGGTGGGTGTGTCAGTTACCAATGTAAAAAAAGGGGATCGTGTTACTGCCATGACCCGTTTTGGAGGCTATGCAGAATTTGCGCTCACAGATTCGAGGGCAACGGCCATCATACCGGATTACATGGAGACAACCACCGCAACCGCCCTGACCACCCAGTTTTGTACGGCTTATTTTGCTGCCGCCGAAATGGTTAATCTCCACCCAGGTGATAAAGTTTTGATACAATCCGGAGCTGGCGGGGTAGGAACAGCCTTGATTCAATTTGCTAAATACAAACAATGTGAAATATTTTCTACCGCGGGTTCTCCGGAGAAACTGGAACATTTAAAGTCGGTGGGAGTGCATCACCCCATAAACTACACAACGCAGGATTTTGAGCAGGAAATACACCAGATCACCACGGGAAAAGGAGTTGATGTAATCTTTGATGCTGTAGGAGGGAAGTCGGTGAAGAAGGGGTTCCGCTCGTTGGCGGCTGGTGGCAGAATCGTATGTTATGGGGCAGCGGATATGAACAACAAAAACATACTGGGAAAAATAAAAGCGGCATTGGATTTTGGCTTCTATCATCCCGTAATGCTGATGATGCCATCTAAAGGAATGATCGGTATCAATATGCTGAAGATAGCAGACAATCATCCCGAAACATTGCAACGCTGCCTCACAGCGGTGGTTCGGTTAGCGGCGGAAGGAATATTTCAGCCCATTATAGGAAGCGTATTTCCAGCGAACGAAATAGCAACAGCGCATGAATATCTGGAAAGCCGAAAGAGTATGGGGAAAATAGTCGTAAGATGGTAGCTGAAATTATTAAGCGGTAAGACCATTGGCAACTGTAAGTTTTTGAATAACTCATTTCAGACAAACAGTGAGCACCGGGTCAATTAGTTGATTTTTGTTTTCTTAACTTATGCCGGTTTATAACTGACCAGTTAATTATCGGTTTAATCAGCGTTAAAAAATAATTTTACAACATGTGGTACTTTGTAAAAACCCCAGGGTGGTTGCGGAAATTGTATGGCAATTGTATCTGGCAAATGCCAGAAGACGAAAAATTTATTTATCTCAGCTTTGATGATGGCCCACATCCGTTAATTACGCCTTTTGTGTTGGATACGTTGGCACAATACAATGCAAAGGCTACGTTCTTTTGCATTGGTAAAAACGTGGTAGAACAGCCCGCTGTTTATAAGCGGATTGTAGAGGACGGGCATGCAGTGGGCAATCATACCTTTAATCACCTCAACGGCTGGCATACCAATGATGCCGTTTATCTGGACAATATTACAGCAGCGAAAAAATACATCGATGCACCATTGTTCCGGCCACCGTATGGCAGAATTACACCGTTTCAGCTAAAGATGCTGGCAACTGGTCCTTATAAACTTTGCACCATTATGTGGACTGTATTGAGTGGGGACTTTGATCGAAATCTCTCGAAGGAAAAATGTTTGCAGAATGTACTCACTAAAACGGGTAGGGGGTCAATTGTTGTATTTCACGATAGTGAGAAGGCTTTTGAAAAGTTGAAATATACCTTACCGAAAGTATTGGAGCATTTTACTCTAAAAGGATACCAGTTTCAAAAGATATCGTTGTTACACAACGGGAAATTGAAATAGCTGGGTAGAAGTGGCTGAAAAAAGAGTGGGCCTGGGTAGAAACCCTGGCCCGTTTTTAATC
>JBGSMI010000166.1:0-5011 GCA_041740215.1 Ferruginibacter sp. | reverse complement strand
TCCGTACAATCATCCATCAACAATCAATGTTCTATTACATCTCAATAGGATAGGTTGCAATTTTTATGACGTAGAGTGGTTTGTGAGGACACGAACCACGGCAGCAGAAATCAATAATAGTGGATGTGCCTGGGTTCATCTACCCAGTTCTAATTCGGCGGCGATTCCTGCAACTCTTGCTGGTGGTTGGTTTAATAGAATTAAAGCAGAGACTCGCCTGGGAAATTTGTGCGGCAAGTTCTTCAGCTCTTGCTTGTTGTTAGTTTAATAAAATGGATGTAGCAACTTTTCTCCAGCCGTGGTTCGTGTCCTCACGAACCACTCTCCGCCTGCACATGCTCTCGTATTTAGTCTCTCTCTGCCAGCCACCATCCGTACAATCATCCATCAACAATCAATGTTCTATTACATCTCAATAGGATAGGTTGCAATTTTTATGACGTAGAGTGGTTTGTGAGGACACGAACCACAGCAGCAGAAATCAGTAATAGTGGATATGCCTGGGTTCATTTACCCAGTTCTAATTCGGCGGCGAGTGCTGCAACTCTTGCTGGTGGTCGGTTTAATGAAATTGGAGCAGGACTCGCCTTGGAAGCCTTCGGGTTTAGCCTCCTGCATGCGTGAATTAGGCATTCAAAATAATATTAAATTTCTAAAGCCTGGTCAGCCTACAGCCTGCAATGTTCGTTTATCAAATAACAATCACTTTGTATTTTGCAACGTCTCTGGTCTACATACAAGGCCTGACAGGAAACGTTGCTGCGAATCAAAAACATTTTGTTTACCTAGCAACATATTGCTTCGTATTACGCAATGTCTCTAACCCATACGCAGGGTTCGGCGGGAGATGTTACTGCGAAAAAAATTTAAAAATCAACCAAAACATGAAATCCAAATGTTTTCCATTTTGCGTTTTCGAGTCCGTGCTTGTAATAAAGACCTACACCTATTGGGGTATCCATTACGCCGAATCTGAAACCAGCCCTTAGCATAGGGCCAAAGCTTATCCCATTATCATCGTCAATGGCATCGCCATCGACACCCGTATAAGAACCACCAAAGCCTGCACCAAAATATACTCCGGTATTTTTTGAAGGATCCTGCACAGCACCCATTCCAATATTGTAATCCGCCCGGGCCTGCAAGTCGCCGCTATACAAAAAGCCATCCTCGGATATACCGCCGCCAGCACTAATTAGCGGACCAATACTAAAAGACGAATTTTCCGTTTCAGTAAGGTTATAACGAAAGCCATAACTAAACATTGCCAGGTAATAGGCATCAGTGTTTTTGCTATTTGCAGACACCGAGTAAGTTCTTAGTCCGAATGGAAGGGTTGCTCCTATTGAATGGGTAATCTGGGCTTTAACAGGCGCAAAAAAAACAATGAAAAGAATAGTTGCAATAAGGTTTTTAAACAATGGCTTTGATTTCATAAGTGATTAAAGTATTGGTTTTTTAGAACAGTAGTTATTTACAAGGTTATAGAATGATTGCGAATGTATATAAAATAAATTAAAACACAACTTACCGTAGGCATATTACGTAAATTAATTGCTGTTGCTTAGCCGATTAAGACCTACATTATTTACAAGCAACATCTCTCAATGAGCTTAAGTAGCGGTGAGGACGTTGCGTGTGCCAGGATTACGCTTTGCTTTTATTTAAATCAATTTCATGTGTCAATACTAAATCAGTACCAAGATGAATACCTTCTACACCTGCTTGAAAAAATTTACCGTTTAATTTTTACAATCATCCTTCCCAGCAACAGCTCAATTATTTTAAACCACAGGAAACGTTGCCGGCGAAAGATTTGGAAGACAGAGCGTTCATCTTCAAAGATTTTTTTCTTTCGTTCGACACAGCTACCTTTTCATTCCTTCATTATTAAGTTTTCAAGATACAGCCTCAAACATTTATAAAAGTCGCTGAAGACAATGTCGTTGAAGTTTGCTTATACCAACTTCGGTTACAAAAGGATTCCCCACTAACCGCTCGATGATATTTGGGGGCTTCATTCATTATAATCCGCCATTCATACTTTATTTGCACAAATGATACACTGCTCGTTGTAATATCGCCTACAGATAACTTTCAATGTATTCTTCCTTACAATTGATATTAACCCTTGTCGGTATTGTTTTCAATGCTGCTACATTTACCAGTGGTAAGCATACAGGTATCTATTCCGATAGTGTTGGCGATGATAAACCACATCCAACATCAACCCAAATTTCTTTGCATAAAATTCATTCAAATGTATCGCTGGATCCTATCATAACCAGCGATTCTGCCTCCTTTATGATACCATTTAGCAGGGCAGGTAATTTAATCGTTATAAAAGCCAAAGTAGATACCACGGAAGGCAGTTTTATATTGGATACCGGTGCGCCTTACCTGATTTTAAACATGACCTATTTCCGTGACTACGAGGCAACCGGGGAAAGCGAGGACGGGCAGGGAGGTATAACAGGTCAGGCAATGGCTACGGCTCCCACAAACGTTGCTAAGCTGTCATTTGGACCGGTAAAATATTATAAGTTACATGCAGACCGGATCAACCTGGGACATATAGAAAACAGCAAAGGAATAAAGATTTTAGGATTGCTGGGCCTGCAGCTTTTCAAGGAATTTGAAATGATTATTGATTATCAAAAAAGTGTACTCTTTCTTCATTGGATTAAAAGGAATGAGAAATCAATTCCTTATCACCACCCCATGCTAAAAGACACCAGCATGTACACCACCACTCCTATCACCATCCGGGAAGATAAATTGCTCACCTTTGGTTACCTGGGAGGTAAAAAATTGACTTTTGTAATCGATACCGGTGCAGAATCAAACGTAATGGACAGCCGTTTGCCGAATAAAATATTTGAGCATATTAATATCACCCGGCGTGTAATACTTACCGGTATTGGCAATAAAAAACTGGAAGCATTATCTGGTGATATGACCAACATGAAAATCGGCAACAGGGATATGGCATCATTACCGGTATTGGTAACCAACCTCGAAAAACTGTGTTTTGCTACTAACCAATGTATCGATGGAATGCTTGGATTTGATTTTCTTTCATTACAGAAAATTGGGTTTAATTTTGTGAGTCGTAAAATGTATGTATGGAAATGAGGCGTATCTTTTATTATTTTAAAAACTTCATTGGCATGCTGTCCGGTATCAGTGTGCTGGTGATCATTTTGTCATTTTCTTCAACTGCACAATCCGCCCGGCCTACCTGTTCCGTGAAGGATGGTAAAATGAAAATTGAATTAAGTAAACACATCAGTGACGCCGCTTTAGATAATTTTATTTCTACATTCGATCTTGCTGATTTGGATCTTAAAAACTTCATGAAAACCAACTCAACTGACTCATTGCGTAAATTGGGTTGGAAGCTGGAAAAGAATAACCAGGATTTAATTGTCATCAGTAAAGTATTGGGTGGTTTCGACCGCTTTGATAATCCTGCCGATAAAATTATTTTCACAGAAAAAGGCGCATCCAACAGTGACCTTTTTCCGGCCGTTTCCAATAATATTAAATATGGTTTTAACAGCTTCCGGAAAAAATACCCTTTTCAGGAAAAAGATTCGCTGGTTACTTTTTTTCTGCGCAATAACACCAATGCAAAAAAAGTAATGCTGGCTGGTAGTTTTAATGACTGGAATCCTGCCGCATTATCCATGATAAAAACAGATAGTGGATGTATCGCCAATGTAAAATTGGGTCCGGGAAAATATTGGTACAAGTTTATAGCAGATGGAAACTGGATGGTAGACAATGATAATGCCAGCGTGGAAAACGATGGAGGTGGAAATGACAATTCTGTATTTTACAAACACAATGTTGTATTCAGATTAAGCGGTTTTGAGCAGGCGAAAAAGGTTTTCATTTCAGGCAGTTTCAACAATTGGCAACCACGTAAACTACCCATGATAAGAACAGCCAACAGTTGGCAGTTGCCCGTTTACCTGGCCAATGGCACACACACTTACCGCTTTGTAGTAGATGGAAAGTGGATAGCCGATCCGGGCAACACCAGTCGGTTACCCAATGAATTCGGCGATTTCAATTCTGTCATCCGAATTGGTACATCCTACAATTTTAAATTGAATGGCTACACCAACGCCAAACAGGTAATACTTGCCGGCTCTTTCAACAACTGGAGGGAGAATGAGCTAATGATGGTTAAAACCTCCTCAGGCTGGGAATTGCCTTATACCTTGGGTGTAGGCAATTACGAATACCGGTACCTTGTGGACGGAAAATGGATAACCGATCCGGAGAACCCGACATTGATAACCGGCAAGGCCAGACAAAGCAATGCCTATCTTATCATTGGAGCTAATCACACCTTTCGCCTCAAAGGTTTTGGCGATGCAAAAAATGTTTTTATTGCCGGCGATTTTAACAACTGGACACCCAACACATACGCTCTCAAAAAGGAAGGAGATGAATGGAAATTAGGCGTTTACCTGGCCCCCGGTAAACACACGTATAAATTTATAGTAGATGGCAAGTGGATAAATGATCCTGCCAATAAACTTTGGGAACAAAATGAATTTGGCACCGGCAATTCGGTGATTTGGTTTGAAAGGGGGAAGTAGGGGATGGTTGATGGTTGATGGTTTATGGTTGATAGTTGATGGTTGATGGTTGATGGTTGATGGTTGATAGTTGGTAGTTGATGGTTGATGGTTGATGGTTCCTTCCAGTCAACGTTTCTCAATTAGCTTAAGCTGAGGTGATAACGTTTCGTTTATCAGGATTCAGCTTCCCAGCCGTGGTTCGTGTCCTCACGAACCACTCTCCGCCTGCACATGCTCTCCGATTTATTCTCTCTCTGCCAGGCACCACCCGTACAATCATCCAACAACAATCAATGTTCTATCATATCTCTATCGGATAGGTTGCAATTTTTGTGACGTAGCGTGGTTCGTGAGGACACGAACCACGGTAGCAGACATCAGTAATAGTGGATTTGCCTGGGTTCATGTACCCAGTT
>JBGSMI010000111.1:0-5184 GCA_041740215.1 Ferruginibacter sp. | reverse complement strand
TTGGACTTCATTGGTGAATCTGTAAATCAGAAGTCGCCATACCAATTTTAAAAAATTTTACTTCTGGGTATAGCCATTACATATTTTGGATACTTAAAAACAAAAAATAAAATTATGCCGGATAAACCGAGTAAAGAAAGTTGTAAAAGCAATAAAGAGAAGTTATTCTTGAAACAAAAAAATAATACAACAGTCGGTAAAATATCAAAAAAACTGATTAATTGAGAGGTATTTGTTCGAAGTGTCTTAAAAGATATTTCGCTATTAATATTAATATATCTGATAAAAGAACTTAAAAACCCAAGTGAAAAATAAAAAAAACTAAAAACAAAATATGTTGCCCATATGTGCAGATTGCTATATTTAAAAATATTGATTGTGAAAAATGATGTTAAAAAGTCAACAATTAAAGCAGGTGTAACCAATCGTGTGTACAATTTAAAGTATCCACCTATAGAATTCCCAGTAATTATAGCATTAATTACTATTGGTTTACAAAAGCCCCATGAGTTGTTATAGATATAACCAAAAATCAACAATGGTGTGATAAAACTAAAAATTAAAATATTGTCTGGGAATCCATTTACATTCACAATTCTTGCGGTCATAAAATACAAGGTTAAAAACATCATTTTAATAATAAGCGCTACAACGAAAGTAGTTGCATATAACTTGTTATGCTTAAGGATTTTAAGCATGTGGCTTGTATTGCTTTTTTCTGATATTTTTATTGTCTTATATTTCCTATCTTCCCTTTTTTTTGTATCGTAAAATTGATAATAAAGGATGAAAACGGAAATAATTAATATTGAGAATAGAAGATTGATAATCCAGATTTTGAAAAAATCAGCATATAAAAAATAAAATGAAACAACTACTCCAATCAATAGTAACGTAAAACCAAATAACTTTTTGTTCCACGAAATAGCACTTACTATTGCCTCGGATAATAAAAACCCGAATAATAAAAGGAGCATTAGAAGCAAAAACTCATTACCAGAAATATTTATACTAAGTAAGCAGAATGTAATTATGGATAAAAGAATTGAAATATTTAACATTTTACATAACCCGAAAATAATAAGGTCAATAAAAACAACTTGCTTTTTTTTAAGAGGGAAGTGATTATCTAAATAATTTCTTTTATGCCTGAACGAAGGAAAAAACTTAGTTAAAATAGGCAATGAAAACACTACTGTGCCAAACAAGATTAATCCTAAAACAGGATGTATGGAATCGTTCTGATTTGAATCATCATTATAAACTCGGGAACAGCCATAAGCTAATAATAACAATAACAGTAGGTAATAAATTTCAATAAACAGATTTGCCCAATTCTTTGTCGAAATAAAATAGGCTAATCGCTTTGATAATAAAAACTTTATTAATCGCATGTTATATAATATCGAAAATTAGATGACTAATATCTTCTTCAGGCTTTAAATACTTTAGTAACTGCGTTTCAATTTGTACAGCTCCATTATCTTTAAATTCATTTAAACTGCCATTAAATTTAAAATCACCATCTACTAATATTCCCAAATGTGTTGCAACTTTATCCACATACAAAAGATCGTGAGATGAAATAATAATAATTCTATCAGATGAAACATATGCACTCAGTAAGCGACAGAGTTTTTCTGCTGAGGGCAAGTCTAAATTTGCAAATGGCTCATCTAACAATAATATAGACGGCTTGTGAATTAAAGCTGAACATATCGTTAATTTTTTTTTCATTCCAGTAGAAAAACTATAAATGTTTGCGGTGATGTCTTCATTTTTTTCAAAGAAAAAAGAAAGCAAAGCATGCGTTCGCTTGATTAACTCACGCTTTTCAACTTTATACAATATGCCAATAAATTCTAAATATTCGGCAGCAGACAATTCATCAATTAATTGTTGATATTGACTTTGCAGACCTATAATATTTTTTGATTCAGTGATCGAATGATTGTCTAATGTAACAGATCCGCTATCAGCATCGATTAAATCTGCCAATATATTGATTACTGTGCTTTTTCCAGCACCGTTTCGCCCAAGAAGGCAGTAAATTTGCCCTTCATTTATAGAGAGGTTTACGTTAGATAAAACAATATTATCTGCATATCGTTTGCATAGACCGGATATTTTTAATTGCATCTGTAACTTTGTTTAATCTACTAAGGTTATTTTTTAATATTTAAAGAGTTCTATTAAAGTTATTATCGAATAAAATAAGAAATAACGTGAAGAGGCCAAAATGGTTAAATCGATTCAATTGGTTATATATTTAAACTTAAACAGGCTGTCCCTAAAAACCTGGGACAGCCCATTACCGTTCACTCCATCATTTTTTGAGTTTTTTTATTAGGGTATTACTTCTATACTCTTCGTTTTAAAGGTTGAAAAACAAACACCATCTGCGTTGTTCTGAAACGATTTGAAAATGATCTGGTTATAATGAAACCAAAATCAATAATAAAATCATATAGAAACTAACATGATTGCCACCAAAAGTGTGCAGCGGCAATACCCACTAACCCTCCACCAATAGACGAAGATAAGCCAGCGGCAATCATTGCAAGACCTGCACCCAATTTACAATTATCGCTTTTACCCCAACCACCCTGCAAATTTTCCATTTGCGAAATTTCCATTTTTTTCATAATTAAATAGTTTAAAGATTTTTAGATTCCCGTCTTTTTATAAACCGGATCAGGGTTTTAAGGCTTTTGGCATTGTTCCTTTTGCAATAATTATTTACAAATTAAAATTGAATCAATATTTAATGATATCCTAACCGTTTATTCTATATCGTATCAAAGTTGTCTATATTTACAAGACAACGTAAACCTTATGAAACTTAATAAAATCAAAGAACAACGTTCGAAAACCAAATTCTCACAGGAAGACATGGCCGCAGCACTTAATATCAGCCAAAATGCTTATAGCCTTATAGAAAACGGAATTACCCGGCTGATAGATACCGACAGAATAGTCATAATAGCCAGCAAACTGGGGGTGAAGCCGATTGATCTCGGTTTGTTTGATGGCTTGCACCTAACTCAGATAGCTGATGATGAAGCGAAAAACGGATATATCAATCATATCGAAAATTTATATGCCGATAATAAAGCTTTATTACAGACCTTAAAAGACGAACTCCTTATCAAGAAAAATCTAATAGAGACGCTAATGCGCCAGACAGCGACAATACTAAACAGGCAATAGCGAATTGTTTTATAACGACTAAAAAATATAAAGTTTCCACCACCTGATTTCAGACAGCATGAATCATTGATTGTTGATGAAAACAGCTTACAGAATATCAATTACTGCCATCAACCTATCCTTGTAAAATTGATTATCCATGGAAGTGATGGTAACGCCATAAGCCTTTCCACTGGTACTATGAATAAAAGCAGGATTGCCATTGACTGTTTCACAAACAATACCGATATGGCCAATGGTTCTTTCATTTGGATCGGTACCGGTAAAGAGCAGCAGGTCGCCCGTCTTGCAGGTTGCCAGTGTTTTCTTGATTCCAAGGTTTGCAAAATCGTAAGAAGAGCGTGGCACCGTAATGTTGAAATGATTGAATACATGGGTGATAAATCCTGAACAATCAAATCCTTTCAATGGATCAGTGCTTTCATACAAATATGGTGTGCCTACAAACGATTTTGCAAATGCCACCAATGAATCTCTGTCAACTTTGCCGGTATTGATTGATGCTGTTATCTGGGCAGCAGGAATCGCAGTATCACCGCTTACAGGAATGAGTTGAGTTTGTGAGATATCAATGGTAGTGTCAACAACGAACGGTGCTGAAATAATGGTATTCTTTTGAAAGGGCTTGAAGTAAATAAAAAGGCTGGCCGTTAAAATGATCCCCAGCGTTAATCCTCCCATAAATTTATTCATTGGGTGAAGGTCTACTTATTTAAGTTGGAACGGTTTTTTTAATTTGATAAAGCATTTGAGCTTTTTTACAACGAAGGCATTACAAGGCTTTATTAGATTGGGTTTATCTAGCCTTTATTCAAATTACAAACCGGTATAAACTGTTGTAAATTACTACACGGTCTGACCTTCGGTACCGACCGTGTAGCAATTTACCGACCGTGTTGTAATTTGCCACCTTAAAGCTGAAGTTCCCCAATGATATGATGTTGAACGGAGCGTCGCCACTGAAGTTCAATCAACGGTATCTGCTAGTCAAATAATTGGCTTCAATTTATACAAGGAGGATTCTTATTTACTAAGTGTCATGGTTGCTCGGTCTGACCTGCGGTACCGACTGTGCCTGGTATTTTAATTCCGCAATGGCTTGCCACTTTTTAAAATATTCTGTATTCTTTCCAGTGTTTTCTTTTCGCCGCACAGGCTTAAAAAAGCTTCTCTTTCGAGATTCAATAAATATTGTTCACTTACCAATGTGGGTTCGCTTAAGTCGCCTCCACACATTACGTAGGCGAGTTTTTTTGCAACGGTTGCATCATGCTCAGTTGCATAATTTCCGAGGCGCATTCCATTGATGCCAGCCAGCATTGCGCCCAATGCGCCACGGCCCAACACTTTGATATCACTACGTTCTACCGGCATTACGTAACCATCCTCATACAAATCTATTACGGCCTGTTTGCCTTCTGCTATTCTTCTGCCGGGGTTAATGCTGATTAAATCTCTACCCTTTCTGTAAATACCTAAATCGTATGCTTCGTGTGCCGAGGTGGCAACTTTTGCAGTGGCAATTGTTAGGAAACGATTTTGTAAGGTGATGGTATCTACTTCGCCATCATGCATCTCATCTGCGGCACGCAATACAAATTCTTTGGTGCCGGCTCCGCCGGGAATTACGCCTATTCCAACTTCCACCAAACCGGTGTAAGTTTCGGCAGCGGCTATTACTTTATCGGCATGCAAACTCATTTCGCAGGCACCACCCAATGCCAGTCCGTGCGGTGCCACTACTACTGGTATGGCCGAATACCTGCAACGCATCATGGTCTGCTGGAACATTCGGATGGCCATGTCTATTTCATCGTAATCCTGCTCAATGGCCAGCATAAATATCATCGCTACGTTAGCACCGGCGCTAAAGTTGGCGCCTTCATTTGCTATTACCAACCCTTTATATTTATCTTCTGCTAATGCAATTGACTTTTGAATTCCCTCCAATACTTCGCCACCAATGCTGCCCAT
>JBGSMI010000080.1:0-11351 GCA_041740215.1 Ferruginibacter sp. | reverse complement strand
ATTTAAGTTTAAGCGAAGCTTTTTTCAGCAACCAATTTTATGTATATCATTTGCCTTCCTGACTATTCTTGCGGCTATTCCATTTTTATTGAAACAGCCCTTCACATCGTTAGGCGATAAAACAATCGGTAATACACTGCTATATATTGGAACCTTTTTAATGCCACCTCTAACACTAGCATCGTTAATAAAGTATATCAAATTTGACAAAACAAAATGGCTCTATAAGTTTGATTTCTTGTCACTTTTTTTTGTGTTACAGTTGTTTGTGTTATTGTTATTGAATAATATAATGCCACTTGCACTTTGGAAATAAAATGGATAAATACTTTATTAATTTCAACTATAAGTTTGATGAAATAAAAGGTATCAATTAGACAATTTAAATACAACAAATAATACTGCGGCTAATAGTTATATAAATACTAAAAAGCAGCTCACTGTAAAAGTAACCGATGCCTGAATGATCATTGGCGCTAAAAATAAGTATCTATATCTTTGGTAATTAATTAAAAAATCAGCTACTTACTAAATTTAATTTCAATTTTATGTTTTCTCCGGATTTTGTACTGAGTAATTCTAATTTTCCCGGCTCAAAAAATTTCTATACACTGATACAGAAAATTGGAAAACTCAAAATCGTACCAAAGGGCAAATTGATCATCCGAAAAGGTTCACATGCTTTGGCTTTCTTCTACATTAAAAAAGGCGCCTTCAAAACAATTGTAAAGACCCCACATAAAAATTATATACTTGCATTTACATTTGAAGATGATATTGAATGTTGCCCTACCGCTTTGCTGAACAGCCTTAATAATAATTTTGATGTGGAGGCTGTAACCAATAGCGAAGTACTTATATGTGAATTTGATGATTTCAAGAAGGAAGCAGGTTTGCAGGAATACTTTAATTTTGTTTGCAATATTTTACAACACTATTCAGTTTTTTTAGAAACACAATTAATTGAATCACTCTCATTGACCGCTGAAGAAAGATACCATAGGTTACTTTTGCAGCAGCCAGATAAAATAAAACTAGTACCCCTTTCACTCATCGCTTCCTACCTCGGTATTACCTTAGAACGCCTCAGCCGGATAAGAAAAAAATCAAAACTTTTGACCTAGGTCAAAAACTACAGTCATCGTTCTTACTATTTTTGTTAGGCTGCTTACACAAGGTGAATGAATAAAACTTGTAAGAAATTTTTTATTCTGAAAACCTGACCATTACAAATTTGCAGACTTTGAGTTTTTTTTCAGCCTACTTTCCTGCCTGTGGATTTATGCGCACATTATTGACGATTGTTTGAATATTTCGTAGCTCTGGTTTTTGATGCAGCGGCAGTACTTAAAAAGCAACACGTGAAATTTGTATGATTATTATTTCCATCGACCTTTTAACAGTCTCCTGTAGTTTATTTTTTTCTTATGCAACCATTCAAAAAAATAGATTGTCAACCTGATTATAAATAAAAGATACAATTATGAAAAAAACAATTTTTTCCGCAATCGTTTTGGCAGCTCTTGCCGGCCTTACTTCTTGTTGTAAAATGAAATCTGAAAATTGCGATCGGGTAGCAGCAAAAATTATCCGGTATGATTGTGACCGGGTGATATTTCAGTTGCTTACCACTGAAAATATCGGTGATACCGATTGGCAGGATCTACAAACAGGTACACGCTATAAAAATGTGGTTTATTATAATAATACATGTGCCATTGCCAGTTTAACAAATGGTAGTAAAGACACTTTATACGTAAGCATAAAAAAAACTTATGAAAACAATTACGATAGTAATTGTGTACAATGTTTGGCCGTTTCACTTAACCATCCCAAAACAAAAGTTGATTTTACTGAAATTGCCCGAGCCGCCTGCAGTGACGAACCGAATGATAATAATTAAAGGTTGGGTTCTATATAAACCAAGACTTATTTTTAAAGGTCGAGCCTTTATTGAAAATTTAAGAAACACACTTGTGTTCACTTTGATTAAGTGTATGCCTAACATTGTAATAGTTTAATTGAACCCAGGAAAGTGAAACAAAGCACAGAAGCGACTTATTTTTTTGTTTGAATTTGTAAACCAACTTTAAACGTACAATATAACGGTGTTATCCATTTATTAACTTAAGTTAATCAATTTGGTGTTTATCGTCTATATTTTTGCCGGATAGTATGTAATCAAAGATTTTGTAAATCACTAAAGCCTCTGTTTGCTTTCTATGTTTTATAAGGTCTCTTAATGTATTCTATGCATAACATTAAACTAATTGTAAATAACCTTTTTAATCAAAAAAACAAAAAACAAAAAAACAAAAATGAAAATTATTAACATCCTTACCCTGGTAGTTTTTACTGCCACAACATCATTTGCACAGCAAAACGGCGGCTATAAAAAGGGAGATAAATTATTAAACGTAGGCATAGGAGTAAATTCTTTTTATAGTGGAGGAATACCCATCGGTGCTTCTTATGAACAAGGAATTACCGACAATATAAGCGTTGGAGTAAATGCGGATTACCTGTCGAACAATTACCTTTCTTTTAAATTTACTGCCATTTACTTTGGTGTAAGAGGCTCTTATCATTTTAATGAGTTACTAAAAATAGGCAATGAAAAGATTGATTTGTACGGGGGCCCTACATTAGGTTATCGAAGTTTTTCCTGGAAGGATGGCAATCAAAACCTCGGCGATAACTACGGAAGTGGCGTTTTTTTCGGTGTGTACATTGGTGGCAAGTATTTTCTAACTGATAAAGTTGGATTGTTTACTGAGCTTGGTTCCATCGGTAGTACCAATGCCAGAATTGGAGTAGCTTTTAGATTTTAATCAGTTTTTCAATAGAACAGAGTTTTGATGATATGTGAGAAAAGCTGACAATTATTACCTTATAACTGCAAAAATTATTCCCTTTGATAACGATCGGATAATATTTTATTTGCTATCGATTTAAAATACTGGCGGTGCTCATTTTGAGGATTTACAAAAAGGTGCAACTTATTATTAAGTCGTGTCTTTTTCTGCAATACATGTGCCATCAGTAATTTAGCAATAGGTTATTTAGGCACCTTGTGATTACAGAATAATTAAGATGACCTGGAGTAAAATTGTTCAGATTGCATACAATGTAAAGACACTGCACCCAATGTAATTGCAGCACAAATTGATTTTACAAAGATCATTTGATCGTTGTGTATTGGTTGCCTGTTTCGAATGGCGGTAACTGAATTTTCAATAGATGAAAAGCCATGACTCCGTTCCTCGTGTGCGGAGTCTTTTTAAGTTATATCAAAGTGATTCATTCAAAGCCATTAATAGTATTTAAAATAAAATTACACATGAAATCAATAATTGTATCACTCATTATGCTCTCTTCATTTTTTAATTCAAAAGCTCAAAACACATTATTACCTGAGTTTAATGATAAGCCAGCTTATTACAATGTGAAAGATAAAAAATTAGTTGAGTTAGAGAAATCGCAGTACAATACGCTGGCAAAAGCAAAAGGATTGTTTAAGGCGGAAGGTGGATTTTTTTTAAATGGAAGCAACTCGACCGTTAAAATTTCCAGACAAGCATCGTTGAAATTTGTGATTAAAGTGACCCCCGGCACAGACCCAACCTCTGTGCTTGATTTAGTAAAGTTTGAAGTAAAGGACAGTAAAAGGGTTTTTATTACAACAAAAGCCAAAGCAACCAGCACGTCTACTTCTTTTGAAAAGATAAGTTATGGTGTAGAAAAAATTAAGGAAGGATTTTATTATTTGACTGTTAAAGATTTGGACCAGGGCGAATATTTCTTTGGATCTTCTGAATTTATGTTTGCCTTTAGTGTGGAGTAAAATGGCGTTTCAATAAAAGTGATAACCGCACTGTTTTACTTTATCAAAAATATTTAAAAATTAATAGAACAGAATCATGCAGTCCTCTTTTTTTCTGAAGCTGGTTTTTTTTATATTGGTAATTTTCTTTGCATTTTACACGAGCGAAAGTAAAAGAACTCCTGCACCTTCGCCTGGACCTGTAAAATATGAAATTATTGGAAAATATATCGGTTGCCTGGTAGCAGGTTTTTCGGGTCAGGTATCCGGTAATACAACAATTTCGATTCCTGCTCTGCTATTGACGAAGGATGGAAATCTCTTTGGTAATGTAATGTAATGTAATTGGATCTTAGTTGCCCGGTAGTTTGATAATAACGTATGAGAAACCACTGCCTTAACAAATGCATGCCAAATTTATTCAACTGATTATGTTTTTTTAAGTAAGAAAGTGTATGAGCCGCTGTAAGTAAATGGTTTGGCTTGATGGTATAAACACTTGTATTCTCATAAGTTAACTGCCCAAAAATGAATATCCACGGTAATATTTTCCTGCTTCGTTTTCCCATGGTCATTATTTTATTTATACATGGCGTTGGTGGTATGTTTAACAACGGAGTAAACGAGTTTGGAAATTTTTTTTTAAATCAAATTGGCTTTGCGCCTTTTGGTGTATACATCGCATGGCTCATTAAAATTTCTCACTTAGTTTGTGCCATTTGTTTATTGCTAAACAAGTACATAAAGTGGCCGGCGATTGTTACAATCTTTATACTGGTAATGGGCATTGTGCTGGTTCATTTTAAAGAAGGTTGGTTTGTAGTAGGTGGCGGACGAAATGGTTGGGAGTATAATTTTTTATTGATTTTTGTCTTGTTGGCTATTTTGTTTCCGGAAGGAATTAAAAAGGAAGATTTGGTAAAACGGAAGGACTAAAACGAATTGGAATTTAAAGGAAGAATGAATAAAAAGATTGTTTATGTCATTTCAATATGAACTGATAGAAAGACAGCTATTGGTTTTATCATAACAGGTATCCGGTATACAAGAATGAGATGAAAGTTTTACAAAAATTCAAAATGATGAAAAAGATCAACATCTTACTTGTACTGCTTATCACTGTTATAGCAGGTTGCACTAAAGAAAAGGGTTCTTTCGAAAGTGATAAAGACATCAAAGGAGTATGGATATTAAAGGGCACTAACGGCGTTGGGCCGGGAAGTAAGCTGGAGTTTTCTGTAAAGAATGGTACAAATATAGTAAGCTTCGATTGTTCCGGTTCTCCCGGACCCAATTGGCCATTAAAAGCGGAAACGCCATGTAAATTTGAAAACAGCAAATTGTCCTACGTCGATTATGAGCGCCCGGCAAATGGGTACTTTCAGGTAACAAGTTTTAAATGGGTAGTTAAGGGTAAAGAATTTAGTGTAAAGTTTCATCAGGTTTTACTTTATGTGAGTTCAGATTATATTGTTCATTATATAAAACAATAGGCGGCAAAATTTAAAGCCGATTGTGTACGCTAAAAAATGGGTTTCAAATTTCCTGCCCTGTCAAAAACAACAAGTAAAATACATCTTGTGGTGCGTTATTGCATGGCAACCTCTCACATAAAATTGTTCGTGAACCGAATGACGCTATAGATCCACAGAATCTTATTATTCATGAATTTTGACGGGTGAAATCATCCAATTCTTTATAAGAACTATGTACGCAAATACAAAAAATATTAGCAAACGAATTGTCTATTTATATCAGGCTTTGGTGATAATGTTGGCATTTTTATTTGCCTTGAGTGGTTATTGGGATATTTCTAAAAATGAGTTGACCTACCCTGGAACTTTAAGGATGGGCTATCCGCCTTATTTTATTTTATCACTGGGTGTTGCAAAAATATTAGGCGCAGTTGTATTGCTGATACCTAACCTAAAGCAGCTTAGGGAGTGGGCTTTTGCTGGTTTCACATTCGACGTGATTTTTGCTTTTATATCCAGTCTTTATATAGACAGTTATGCTGATTGGTTGAAAGCCGTCATTGCTTTTTGTCTGGTACTATTAACTTATTCTTTGTTTCGTATAATAAACCAAAATGTATAGTCATTTCTTCCAAATATTATTCCCATAAAAAAACTTAAAAATGATAGATTAGATATGAAAAATAAAATTGTGTTTATCTTTTTATTTTCTCTTACATGTTTAAAAATCAAAGCGTAAGACGAAAAATATGAAGAATGGTGTTTGAATACTACTGACAGCGCCGGAATTTTTGTGAAGGAAATAGTTTCTATCAACATGGGTACTGTAACTGTTGTGTATTGCGGATTCGAGGAAAATTACGATTGAGTCCAAGCCTTATATAACAACAAAAAAAAATGGCTTTAAGAATCATATGAAAAAAACACTGATGTACAACGTGATTTTATTGCTGTTGCCTACTGTTTTTTTCGTGTAGCAGAAAGACAAGATTGAACTGGTACCACTCTATAAGAAGGGTGAGTTAAAAGCAGTAAACAGAGATTTAAAAATCGTTTCTCAAGGTGGTGTAGATTATATCCAGGTATCCGAAAATAAGAAGGAGGGAATCGTTTGGCTGCCGCTGAAAGATTTTGAAAGTGGTACCATTGAAATTGAAGTGAGCGGAAAAAACGTTTTACAACGAAGTTTTATTCGTGTATTTAAAACTGTCGCAGCTCGGTACAGGGTTGCCAACCTTTTTTAGGTGGTTTTTTGTAGAAAAGAACCTGAACAAGGTTGGCAACCCTTCCGACAATCTAAAATGCACCCAGTTTTATTGGTGTAGTATTTCATGGTTTATAAGACAGTACTTTTGATGCCATCTACTGCCGTCCGTTCAAGTTCTTTGCTAAAGACGCTGTTCGCAGCATTCATGCCATTCAATATATTTCACATCCTGATTTTACGTGAAAAAAATTGAGAGATGAAAGGAATGTAATGTTTGAAAGAAGAATAGCTAGCTCACCTGGTCCTAATGGATGGTTGACTATGAAATTAGAAATTGATAGAAATATGGTTAAAGCATTCATCAATAATGCCGGCGAGCCGTCATTGGTAGTTGATAAACTCAATAGCCGGTCAACAAGGCAACCTGGATTATTTAAAGGTGACGGCAGTGGCGGGGATTTTAAAACAATGACCATAAATGCAACTAACTAAGAAGTAGCGATGATTTTACAGAACAACATCCAATGCCGTTAAGTTAAGGTTGGTTGGCGATACACCAACCACGGCCACGAGCCGTGGCGGGTGTTTCCACCCGCCAATTAAACTGCTAACTAAACGGCATTGGAACAGCATCTAATAATAAACAAAACATAATGCGGACATTCATATCAACGATGGTATTTGCTTTTTTGCTGACTAATATTTTTGGACAAGCGGATAATGCCAAACTTAAAATCTCGCATTTAACAGGAGATTTTTTTGTTTATACAACTTACAATATTTACGAGGAAAGTCAAGTGCCTGCAAATGGAATGTATGTTGTTACCAACAAGGGAGTTGTTATGTTTGACACACCATGGGACACTACGCAATTTCAACCATTGCTTGACAGCATACAAGCAAAACATAATAAAACTGTGGTAATGTGTTTTGCAACGCATTGGCATAGCGATAAAACTGCCGGGCTTGAATATTACAGGCAGCAAGGCATTAGAACTTATACAACAGTACTTACAGATGAATTGAGTAAGAAGAATGATAAAAAAAGGGCAGAATTTTTAATGACAAAGGATACCGTCTTCAACGTAGGACAATATTATTTTAAAACTTTTTATCCCGGACAAGGACATACCGTGGACAATATTGTTATCTGGTTTAAAGAAGAAAAAATTCTCTATGGTGGTTGTTTGATAAAAGGTGCTGATGATGACAATTTGGGTTATTTAGATGATGGAAATGTAACGGAATACGAATCTACTTTAAGGAAAGTTCAGAAAGAATTCCGGAAGCCCAGGTTTATTATCATTGCACACAGCGATTGGAAAAATATACATTCATTAAAGCATTCTTTAAAGATGGCAAAAGAACTGAAAAAGAAAAACGACCGCTAATTTTTGTTTGGTAATTGCGGTAGCGGCATCATGAAAAGCTGTCATTAAAACAGTGAACGTTAGTACTGTTGATTTATTAAGTTAGACAGATGCGTATAATGGCCACCTGGTAAGTGATGCAGATAGCGCCGGATAAGTCTCGTTTATATTTAACGGGTAGAAATCGTAGAAACTTAAGTCCGTTAAAAAGTAAATCTAAATAGTAATGAAAAAAATAAAGAAAATTGTAAAGTGGAGTTTGATTCTAGGGCTATCCTATTTCGTTATCACCACCGTATATTTTGGATACGATGATACGGATGGCGAAAAAGGAATCCATAAATTTTACTGGTCTGGCTTAAATGGTTTATGGAAGAAAAATAAGGATTTTGGCTTTAAGAAAAATGCGCCTGTAACAACTTATCTGGATGGTATTGATGGACCATATATCTATGGGGATACCGTTTTTGCTGTTGATGAAAATAATAAGTTTCAAACTTATCAGCTAATTGATGATAAAAATATTACCGTTAAAACTTCCTGCGATCAATTACCAAATTTCAACATGGCATTAAGAGACTCTATTGTAAGTGAGCCCCAGCAATATGAAATGCCGGACAAATTAATTGCCATATCAGATATCGAAGGTAATTTTTCGGGACTGTATAGTTTTTTAGTATCAAATAAAGTGATCGACAAAAATGCCAATTGGATATTTGGAAAGGGACATATAGTGTTAAATGGCGATTTCGTTGATAGAGGTGATCACGTAACGCAGGTTTTATGGTTAATTTATCATTTAGAAAACCAGGCTTTAAAGCAGGGCGGCAAGGTTCATTATATTTTAGGTAATCACGAGATAATGAATATCTATGGTGATGCATCTTATAGTGACGATAAGTATAAAGAGGTGGCCAGGAGAATTAGTAAGCAGCATGATTGGGATAAGGCCTTTAGAAAATTATTTGCAGAAGAATCAGTACTAGGCGAGTGGTTGCGCAGTAACCAATCGACTAACCACGTATTGCAATGATTAACTCCGTGGAATATTTTTGCCTACAAAAACAAAGATACCATGGGAGCAAGTACCGAATACCGCAACAGAATGTTTTCATTCATTGAAAGCTGGCGTCAAAGTGGCCTTAGCCAGAAGGCATTTTGCGAGCAGCATCAAATCGCTGTCCATCAATTTTATTATTGGTACAAATGCTACCGGATAAAAGACGATGTTCCCGTTGAGAGGGTTGCCCGGGGCTTTATTGAACTACAGCCAGAGGAACCATCACCGGAAGCAGCTATAGAAATATTACTTTCCTGCGGCCACCGCATATTGTTTCATCAGCCGGTAGCGGCCTCCTTTATAAAATCTATTATCAGTTAAGGTTATGCTACATCTTTCGCCATCTACCCGTTATTATTTATACCCCGGCCATACCGATATGCGTAAAGGCTTCGATAGTCTTGCAGGCATTGTATCATCACAGATGGCACTGGATGCACTTAGCGGGGCGGTGTTTATTTTTATCAATAAAAGGCGCAATCAGGTAAAGCTGCTGCTGTGGGAAGGTGATGGGTTATCGCTTTATTACAAGCGTCTGGAAAAAGGCACCTACGAGCGGCCAGCCTGCAGTGAAAATATTACCAGCACTGCGCTTACTTACCAACAATTGCAGTTTATATTACAGGGGGTGGCATTGCAAAAAATACAGTATCGCAAGCGATATCAAAAAATTGCGTGAGTTATCCACACCCCCAGGAAAAAGCAGGGCTTACACGTGCCGTGTAGCGGTGCGAAGGCAAGTTGAAAACCGTACAGGCCGCTCAGGAAGCCTTGTTTTTTAAAATCATTTTTTAAGTGCCACTTATACCCAACTTATGCTTTGCTGTTCGCTGAAAGGCTTATCCATCATAGCTTTGCAATAACAATGGAGGCAACCGAAAACATACTGGATTATAAAGTTTTATATGAGCAGTTACGTATAAAGTACGATGAGCTGGAAATACGCTTTGAAGGCTTGACCCAACATTTGGCACAATTTCAAAAAATGATTTTTGGCAGCAAGCATGAACGCTTTATACCTACTGATGACAACAACCCCAGCCCTCAGTTAACATTGGATCTTGATGCGGACACCATTGCCACCTGTAAGATAACCGACGTAGAAAAAATAACCGTTACCCGTACCAAAACAGCAGTAACGTTTAATAAACCCAAACCACATCCAGGCCGTATGAAGCTGCCTGAGAGCCTTCGCAGGGAAACAGTCATATTAATGCCGGACTGCGATGTAACAGGTCTTAAAAAGATAGGAGAAGAGATCACCGAAATACTTGATTTTACACCGGGCGAATTTTATGTAAAGCAATACATTCGCCCCAAATTTGTAAAGCCGCTCAGTGAAACCAATGATACGGTAATTACCGCATCCTTACCCGGTCGGATGATGGAAAAATGCATGGCAGCCGAAGGTTTGCTGGCGCAGATACTGGTAGATAAATACATGGATCACCTGCCCCTTCACCGCCAGTTGCAACGCTTTGCAAGGGTAGGCTTATTAATCGCTCAAAGCACTATAAACGGCTGGGTTAAAAACGCCCTGCTACTTTTTATAGCCTTATACGAACTACATAAACAACAGATATTGAACAGCGGTTATTTAAACGTAGATGAAACCGGCATAAGGGTGCTGGACGATGATAAAAAGGGCAAATCGCACAAGGGCTTTTACTGGGTGTATCACAGCCTGGAATTAAAAGCATCGCTGTTCGATTACCAGCCCGGCCGTGGCCGTGAAGGCCCCAATAATATTTTAGAAAAATACCAGGGCTTTTTGCAAACGGATGGCTACAGCACTTACGAAAAGATTGGTGCCAGGCAAGGCGTTGTGCATTTGGGTTGCATGGCGCATGCACGCAGGCATTTTATGGATGCAAGGCAGAGTGATGTTGCCCTGGCAGACCATGCACTAAAAATGTTTCAGCAGCTCTATGCCATAGAGGCCCGTATAAAACACCTGGCATTAGAAGGAGCTGATAAGTTGCGCCTACGTACCGAGGAGGCGGTACCTATACTCAAAGCAATGAAAGAATGGTTGGGGGAAGAATATGTAAAACTTAGGCCAACAAGTCCGATAGCCAAAGCGATGGCATACAGCCTTCCGCGTATGGATATGCTAACCATTTACACAACGGATGCAAGGCTGAATATAGATAACAATCCTGTTGAAAACGCCATACGCCCCGTTGCCATAGGCCGCAAAAATTATTTGTTTGCCGGCAGTCACGAAGCAGCACAGCGTGCAGCCATGATGTACTCCTTTTTTAATACTTGCCGCCTTAACAATATAAATCCTTACGAGTGGCTTAAAGATGTATTGGAAAGAATGCATCTCTACAACTCCTCTAACCTGCACGAACTGTTGCCTCAAAATTGGGCAAAAATTAAAAACGATGAGATGGGTTAGACGATGGGTTAC
>JBGSMI010000092.1:0-4119 GCA_041740215.1 Ferruginibacter sp. | reverse complement strand
TATATACACTCCTAAGCAAGATGATACTAATTTTGTGTCTTGTGGAAATAGCGGTAGCTGTAATTGCATCCGCTAAACTAATGATTTTTTAATTTGCGAGTTTAGTAGTTTTTTAAGGCACAGGTAAGGAGTTCTGAATTTGTAGGAGAAACGGAAAACGAAGTTTTGGTCCCAAGAGGCTTTATTGGAAAATTAATTCGTTTTTGCAGGGAGAATAAAATTGAACATGCTTTTATTGATGAACGAAAGAAACAAAAACTAGTTCCTTATTTATTCAATGCTCAACTAAGAGACCATCAACAAACAGTTGTAGAATCAATTGCTAAGAAAGATTTAGGAGTAATTGTGCCCCACCCGGTTCAGGCAAAACCATTGTTGCATTAAAAATAATTTCGGATAAACAGCAACCTGCCTTAATCATTGTTCACAGGAAACAATTAGTTGAGCAATGGACAGAAAGAGTTGAAACTTTTCTTGGCATTTCAAAAAATGAAATTGGAAAAATTGGGCAGGGCAAAAGCAAGGTTGGAAAGAAAATTACAATAGCAACAATTCAAAGCCTCTCAAAAGAACTTGGAAAAACTGATGCAGGAAATATTCTGACAGCATTCGGAACAATTATCGTTGATGAGTGTCATCATATCCCAGCCGAAACATTTAGAAATACAATTTCAAAACTTCAAACATTTTACCTCTATGGCTTAACAGCAACTCCATTCAGAAAATACAATGACGGCAAACTAATTTTTATTCATTTAGGTGAAGTTATTGCTGAAGTAAAGTCAAGCGAAATAAGTACAAGCAAGCAGGCTAAAATCATTATCAGAAATACAGAGCTTGATGTTCCTTTCAATTCTAAGACTGACAAGTTTGAAACGTTATCAAAAATATTAGTTCATGACTCTGTAAGAAATAAACTAATCCTTGAAGATGTGAAAGCCGAAATAAACAAAGGTAAGAAAGTAGTTATTATCACTGAACGCAAAGAGCATATTGATTCGCTATATCAATACCTGAAACAATCTTATGAGGCGATAACCCTAAGTGGAGAAGATTCAGAAATTAACAAAAACTCTAAGTGGAAAATTTTAAAAGCCGGAAATTACCATGCATTAATTACAACGGGACAATTTTTCGGCGAGGGAACTGATTTACAAAATGCAAATTGTTTATTTCTGGTTTACCCGTTTTCATTTGAAGGCAAGCTAATTCAATATATAGGGAGAGTTCAACGTTCCGAAGTAGCTTCCACTATTTATGATTATCGTGATATTAAAATTGACTATTTGAATAAATTATTCCTCAAACGAAACACTTATTACAGAAAGGTTGATAAACAAGCAACACTATTTGATGAGCCAACAGAAGAAATTGTTGATTCAAAAAATATTACCACTGTTGAGAAGGAAATAAAAATTCCGATTGAGGAAATCGAATTCCGATATGGCAGCATTGCTTTTAGATATTTAATTCCGGAAACAAAAACGGAACTTGAATTTGAAATAGAAAATCTTGAAGTAAGACCCGAGTTCGAAGTTCTGAAACCTTATTTTGCAAAAGCACTTAAATCAAAGAATATAAAAGTTGACATACATGCCGAGTTTGAAAACGGTAAACTGGTTTCTCAGTTGGCAACTTCTGCTGATATTGAGAAAATAAACCGGGAAGTAATTGAAGGGGTGAAATTCAAATTTATTATAAAGAAATTTTTCGAGCAGAAACAGATAACTGAAGAAAATCTTTTAACGGCAACTGAATTGAAAAATGGCAAGCAACAACTTTATTCAGATGGGCAACAACTTTTGGACGACATTCTAAAGAATAAGGATTTTAAACATTCACAGCAATTACGTTTTTTAGCAAACAGGCATGAAGGGACACATCTAAAAATCAGATTTGTGTTAAGGCCCTTTTCATTCGTATTTCTATTATCAGGCGAACAACAGTTCCATATCATTTTAGAAACACTTGATACAGAAGAAGCAACTTATTTGTGGCACACTGACAAAAGCAAACAAGCCCTTATAAGTAAAGTAAAAGAAATCGACCAGCAGTTAAACATAATTCGCAACAAAGGCAGACAAGCATTTTTGGAAACAAATCCTGAAAATTTTTCAAGAATATTACATGACTATTCAGACAAAAACAAAGGATTTATCATTTGGAAGGATTTATTGGAAGAGCAAATTGTATGACACACAAAATCAATAATTGCACATGACAGGAGTGGTGAAGTCTCTAATAGCCAACGCCACAAGGCAAGCACATTGGCAGGCACACAAAACCCACAGCACAGAAGCCAACCTGCCAAAGAGCTTACCTTCTGCTCGGCTTGGGTAAAAGTCTTTAGGTTGACACAGTTGAAATGCAACACTCTACTAACGAACAGAGGAAAGGGCGAACGTACAATAGGGGGTTTGCCAAAATACGGGCTGACGGAAGTTATCTTCAGCATTTGTAATTCTACTGTGCTTCATATTCAGCTTGACGTAATTCTATTAGGCTTTTGTTCGTTATCTTCATCTTCCGTTTTTCAATCATCATCGGTACCGGGCTGACGGAATACTTCTATGTTGAGTTTCCGCTGCATGGTCTGCTAAAAATATTTTATGGTTTCACTGTTTACATGTCAATATGATTTTAGGCTATGCCATAATATGAAAAAGTACACTTCTATGAACAGACATCAATAGTGCTTTTAACACTAAGAAGCTGCATGGTCTCTTTTAACTTTTTAAAAATGTACACCTGTATCCTAATATGAAACAGACTACAGGTTTTTAAGCTGATGCTGCAAATTCCGTCTAACGGTGGGTGTACAAGAAAAAACTTTTCACATATTTTGCAAAACCGGTTTAACTTTATTGTACCAGTTTAAACGGAGCAGAGCAATGCCGGCGGGCAACTTTGCAAGGGATAAACTGGCTTGGGCGAAGTGATTCACTTTGTTTTTTAACTCCGGTTTACCGGAGTTTTTTTTCAATCACTTTGCTCAATTATGCCTTAAAAAACGCATAGGGCCTTTGTTATTGTAATACTGCCTGCACATAAGGTTTTTGTTGTTTTAATACATACCGTATTCTTGATAAAAGATGTTTACCTATGCGTATAATAGCTTTAGTTTTAGGCATGCTTTTGCAGTAATTTTTGTACAGCATTAGCATGGCAGGATCTTGCCGAATGATTACCCAACTGCTTTCTATGATGGCGTTGCGCAAGCGGCAGTTTTTACGATGAGTAATTCCTGTTGTTCTTTTTGTATCGCCACTATCATTTGTATCGGGAACCAAGCCAGCATAAGAATATAAATGGTCAGGGTTTTTAAAGCGATTGATATCTTCTATTTCAAAAAATATGATAGCGGCGTTAACTTCACCAATGCCAGGGATGCCGGTAATGAGTGTAATTTGTTCTTTAAATATTTCCTGCCTGCAAAGGCTGCGGATACCACGGGTAGTTTCTAATATCAACGCTCGCTTTTGCTGATGGTCTTTTATCATTAATTGCAAATTCATTTTTAACCAAGTGTCGCCATTGCAGTGATTGCTTTCAAGCTTTTTTATAAACAGGCTGCTCCAATATTGGCCCACATCTGATTTTTGCGGTAGTTCTAACCCATGAAAATGAAGGCAATGCCATATTCTGCATTTCTGACGAGTGCTATCCAATACGAGTCGTTGGCGCTGGCGTACGAGACTTCTGGCGTATTCCATTGCAGCAGTGGGTATATGAATGCCTGCATTTTTTTTGTTCTTTATTTCTTCGCTAATGGCCCGGGCATCTCGTTTGTCGTTTTTTTGCCGCTTATCTTTATCACTTTTAGAAATATCGGCGGCATTTAATACCAGGCAATCAATTTGTAGCGCTGCTAGTTCACGCTGTATTTTAAAACCACAGAACCCAGCTTCGTAACCAACTTTATAATTGGCATTGGGATAGTTATTATTGAGAAATTTATGCAAAATCGCCGGATCAGGATCCTGTGTAAAATCTCTTAATTCCATATCTTGGTCACGTATATTCACTCGCCAACTTTTAAGGTGAACGTCTAAGCCGCAAAAAATTGTGGTACCGCTAAAGTCTAATTTGTTACATTTGTTCATGAGATTTTCTGTTTTA
>JBGSMI010000022.1:0-33060 GCA_041740215.1 Ferruginibacter sp. | reverse complement strand
GTAATGTTTTAAATGATTGTTGCATTGATTTAATTTTTAATTTGATGTAATTTAATAATTTTTTTCTTTTAAAAGAAATTCTTCGCCGGGATTCCCATGACTAAAGCATCAGCTCTACCTTAACGGGTGCATTTAAAATTGTCGCTGGCTGGTGGTTCCGAAAACTTTCGGAAAGCCAGGGCTGACCGCCGTGGTCGGTGTCTCCACCAACCACAGCCTAAAAACGAATGCGACAATTTTAAATGCACCCACTTTAACTTCCTTTTAAAATATTAAATTCAACGCCATAACTTCACTATAAATTAATAAACTCTCCTGCATGAAACGCATTTTGCGGATATTCATTTGTAATCTTTTGTTTGTCATCTCGTTCATCTCTGGCAATGCCCAGACGCAATTGGGTAACATGAAGCAACTGAAAGAGGAACTACGAGTCTTGGAGCAGAAAGAAGGTTACCTGGATGATACCGCCTACATCAATACTGTTAACCGGATAGCCTTTTTGTACGCAGACCGCTACCCTGATTCTGCACTGCAAATCTTAGCTGGAATTCCGGAACGTAGCAAAGCTTTGTCCTTCCGCAGAGGCGAAACAGATAGCTACAATGTATTGGGTAATGCATGGCAAACCAAAGGGAATTTTGATAAAGCGCTGGACTTTTATAATAAGGCCTACACGCTCGCTCAAAAGATAAAGTACGTGAAAGCGTTGCCAGGCTTGTTGGGCAATATTGCGCTGGTGTATCTCAACCAGGGAAATTATGCGATAGCACTTCAAAAATTTTACGAATCACTAAAGGCGGCTGAAGCAGTTGATGACAAACTTGTCATCAGAAGCAGCTTTAATAATATTGGTACCATTCATTTTTACCAGGGCAAGATGAATGATGCAGAAATTGCTTATCAAAAAACACTGGAAATTTCCAGAGATATTGCAGATACTTCCGGTATGATAACTGCCTATAACAATATAGGTGAAGTAAACCTGGAGCAAAATGATCCATCGAAAGCCCTGGTTAACCTGTCTGTTGCATACCAACTTGCCAAATTAAAAAATCTTCCGGACATGTTGGTGGCAGTTACGAACACGCTTGGCGATTCTTATTTACGACTTGACAGTTTAAAAAAGGCTGCCGGCTTTTTTGAAACATCACTCACCCTTTCCCGGCGATTGAGTAATGCAAGGGCTACCTGTAAGGCATTGATAGGCATGGCGAAAGTACAAACCAAACAAGGATTGCTTACAGATGCATTGGTGAATGCACAGGAAAGTCTTGCAAAGGCAATGGAAATGGGCCAGGTACAATTGCTGCGGGATGCCAACAAAGTGGTTGCTGATATTTATGAAAAGATGGGCGAGGGCAATGATGCATTAAAATATTACAAGCAATCTGAAGTATATGCCGATAGTCTGTTGAGCATTGAAAGTGAAAGGGCCGCTGCTAACTTTAAGGCAGAATATGAGTTTTCAAAAAAGGAGCTTGAGTTTCAGCGGAAGGAATTACAACAACGTTGGATGATCTTTTCTGCACTGGCCGCGTTGCTTACACTACTTGTTATTTTGTGGATCATCAGCCGATCCAGAAAAAGACTTAGCATTACTTACAAGGACTTACAGCATAAAAATCTCATTATTGAAGGACAGAAGAAAACGGCTGAAGAAACACTTTCGCAGCTTAAGTCGGCCCAGGCACAATTGATACATGCTGAGAAAATGGCAAGCCTTGGCGAACTCACTGCTGGCATTGCACACGAAATTCAAAACCCGTTAAACTTTGTCAATAATTTTAGTGAAGTAAGCAATGAGTTGATTGAAGAATTAAAAGGTGAAAGACGAAAAGTACCCGGGGAAAGAGATCAACACCAGGAAGACGAAATATTGAATGATATTGCACAAAACCTTCAAAAAATCAATCAGCATGGTAACCGGGCAGATGCGATTGTAAAAGGAATGTTGCAACACAGCCGCAGCAGTGTCGGCCAAATGGAATCAACGGATATTAATAAACTGGCCGATGAATATCTAAGGTTGGCCTATCATGGTTTTCGTGCCAAAGACAAATCCTTTAATGCCACCCTGAAAACTGATTTTGACATAAGCATTGGTAAAATCAACATCATTCCACAAGATATTGGAAGAGTGTTATTGAATTTAATTAATAATGCGTTTTATGCAGCCTCCCTGCCCTCCGAAGGAGGGTTCTCAGACCCTGCGTATAAACATGAGCCAACTATCTGGTTGAAAACTTCCAGGAACCCCCCTTCGGGGGGCAGGGGGGCTGAGGTCCTAATTTCTGTTCGGGACAATGGTGCCGGCATTCCACAAAAAATATTAGACAAAATATTTCAACCCTTCTTTACTACCAAACCTACCGGTCAGGGAACGGGATTGGGATTGAGTTTGAGTTATGATATTGTAAAGGCGCATGGTGGGGAAATTAAGGTGGAAACAAAGGAAGGCGAGGGAACAACATTTATCATCCAGTTGTCTGCTAAAAATGTATAATTTAAAACTATACTTATCGATGCTAATGGCTTTTTGCTTTTGCATCTGCACCGGTTTATCGCAGCAAGTGCCAGATAGTATAATTCAACAATATCATGCTGCTAAAACACAAATTGAAAAAAGGGTTCTAACAACACGCTTTACCAACTCCTACCGCGATAATCCGAATTTTTTTGCAACAATAAAACTTCTGACGAGTTATCTAAAATCGGTAAACGATCAGGAATCCGCTGACTATGTTCAGCTATTGGTAAACGATCAACTTGCAAAAACAGGTGACTATGTCATGGCACTCAGTTCTTCGTTGGAAATATTAAACCAGTTTGAGAAAAACAAAAATAAACAGGGCGTATATACTGCATCACGGGCCTTGAGTGTAATTTATTATTATGCTGGTGATAAAACGAAAGACATCCAATATGCACAAAAAGCAGCTTTGATTGCAAAAGAGCTAAATAATTATAAAGGACTTTACGGCATTTACAATAATATTTCCACTTCCTACACTCAGGCAAATATGCCTGATTCAGGATTGGCCTATGCATTTCAGGCAATTGCTTACGCACGAAAAACAGGAGATTCTGCTAATGTAAATTCTATATTGGGCACACTGGGAGAAGCATATATTGGCCGTAAAGAATATGACAAGGCCCTTTTCTACCTTAGGAAATCATTTAATAATTTAGAGTTTAATGAAGTGCTGCCTAAAGCCTGGGCGTGTAATGACCTGGCGCAAATTTTTCTGGAAACCAATCGCTATGACAGCGCTCAATTCTACGCACGGCAAGCTATTGAGATATCCAGGATAAACCGCTTCAACGACCAGATGCAAAGGGCATACGAGTATCTATCCCGTTCATTTGAAAAAACAAATGTACCTGACAGTGCCTTGAAATATCTCCATCTGGCAGTATTCGTAAAAGATTCGCTTTATAGTTCCGAAAAAAGCAAGCAGTTGCAGGGTATTAATGCAAGAGAACAAAAGCGTATCCAGGAAATGGAAAAGGCTAAGACAGAATTAAGAAACAAGATTAGAACTTATAGCTTACTTGGTGGGTTGGCTATTTTAGGATGCTTCGTTTTCTTTCTTTTTAGAAATAACAAACAAAAGCAACGGGCAAACAAAATACTGGAATTAACGCTTTCGAAATTGACAGCAACGCAATCACAGTTGATTCAATCTGAAAAAATGGCAAGTCTGGGTGAACTCACATCCGGCATAGCACATGAAATTCAAAACCCCTTAAACTTCGTCAATAATTTTTCTGATGTAAACGCAGAGTTAATAGATGAATTGGTTGAAGAAGCCGATAAAGGGAATACGGAGGAAGTAAAAGCAATTGCAAAAGATATCAAAGAAAATGAGCAAAAAATAAACCATCATGGCAAGCGTGCTGATTCCATTATAAAAAGCATGATGCAACACAGCCGCAGCAGCAGTGGCGTAAAAGAGCCAACAGATATTAATGCCCTGTGTGATGAATACCTGCGTCTCGCCTATCATGGCTTACGGGCAAAAGATAAATCTTTTAATGCAACGATGAAAACAGATTTTGACGAATCAATTGGAAAGATCAACATCATTCCCCAAGATATTGGAAGAGTGATTTTGAATTTGATAACGAATGCGTTTTATGCAGCCCCCCTGCCCCCCGAAGGGGGGTTCTTAGACCCTGATTATTTACACAGCCCTACAGTTTGGGTGAGTACAAAACGTATTGGCACCCCTTTAGGGGATGGGGGTGTCTTAATTTCTGTTCGGGACAATGGACCCGGCATTCCAGAAAAAATTTTAGGTAAAATATTTCAACCTTTCTTCACCACCAAACCTACCGGGCAAGGAACCGGATTGGGTTTGTCCTTAGCCTATGATATTGTGAAGGCACATGGAGGAGAATTGAAAGTTGAGACAAAAAAAGGTGAAGGATCAGAATTTGTTATCATGTTACCTGTGTGAAGTATGTACCGTGACGATGGCACTTAGGAATCCACCGGTTAAAACCCGTGGTTACAAAATCTACCGAGCCGATGGCTCTTAGATAAGGCTGAAGAAATAAAAGATTCTCCGAACAGAATTGAAGAGGCGTAGCCTCGATTTAATATTGTAGCAACGGACTTCAGTCCGTTGAAAAGAAACAACAAAATAAACATAAGAGCCGCAGGCTCGGCCCATATCATAAACATTAAAAGAAAGATCATGGCAAACACCTACCATCAAATCTACCTGCAAACAGTTTTTGCTGTAAAGTACCGCAATGCGGTAATTGCTAATGAATGGAAAAGCCAGCTCTTTGGTGTAATTGGTAATTTGATTAACGAAACAACCTGTAAAACCATTATTGTTAATGGCGTGGAAGACCATGTACATTGTTTCATAGGATTAAAACCTGCTGTTTCAGTTTCGGAATTAATGAAAACAGTAAAAGCCAAATCATCCAAGTTTATCAATGATCATAAATTAACAAAAGAACGATTTGAGTGGCAGGATGGATATGGTGTATTTTCATACAACCAATCTTCGGTGGACAATGTATATAAGTACATACAAAATCAGGAAGCACATCACAAAAAATAAACTTTTAGGGAAGAGTATCTTGATTTTTTAAACAAGTTTAAAGTTGATTATGATGAACAGTATATTTTTAAGGAGTTGGTTTAAAAATGGATTTCGAATATCATCGATAAAATATTTTAACCGTTTTTTACCACCAAACCAACTGGACAAGGAACAGGTTTGGGTTTGAGCCTTGCCTATGATATTGTAGAAGCACATGGTGGGGAAATAAAAGTTGAGAATGGAGAAAAAGAAGGTGCCGTATTTATTATTGTGTTGCCTTTAAACAAATTCTAATGAAGATATTAATTACATACCTACTCATAGGGCTTAGCACAACAATGGTTCGTGCGCAAATCAAAGAAGTAGATAGCCTCAAATTATTGCTAAGGATAGAAAAAACGGATACGGGTAGAGCCAGTTTACTTGTACGCATTGGCAGCAGGTTTGGCTATGGCTTTGCCAAAAATGATTCGGCATTATGGTATTTAAATGAGGCGTTGGACCTGTCAAAAAAAATTAATTATAAAAAAAGAGAGCTGGATGCCCGTGAAAGTATCGGTCGCTATTTTTATACCAGCGGCAATTACAAAGGAGCGCTGGAAATTTTATTGCAGCATCTGAAGGAGGTAAATCAAATGGGTGATACCATGCGGATTTTTTTTACCCTAAAGGATTTAATGAAAACCTATCGCATTTTAAAAGATTATAACCAGGAGATGGATTTTGCAAAAAAAGCTAAGGCACTTCTTTACTCCGGCTATTTTAAAGATTCAGCAATGGTTAACAATCTCAGCGCTGTTTATCTTAATCACATGGCATCGGCTTATGACGGCTTTAGTAAACCAGATTCAGGTTTGTATTACTGGAAACTAGCATACGAGGCTTTTTTAAAAACAAGGCAAGCGCAAGGAATTTCTGTTGGAGCAAACAATCTTGCTGAAGCATATGCCAATATTAAAAAAAATGATTCTGCGCTGTATTACTACAGGATGAGTATCCCGTATGCTATCGAATCTAAACGCTTTGATGTTGCTGCCGCTGATGAATTCGGAATAGCTAAAATATTGCATCAAAAAAAACAGGTAGATTCCGCTTTTTATTACGCCCGTAAAGCATTGCTTATGTTTCAGGATATGAACGAACCAAGGGTAATGGATGCAAGCTTATTTCTTTCGCAACTTTATCAAAGCAATAATCAATACGACAGTGCCTATGTTTACCTGCGAAATTATATTGCCTTCAACGATAGCCTGAATAACCAAACAAACATTACGCAGGCACATACTTTTTCATTCAATGAAACACTGCAACAGCAACAATTGAGGCAGGCTAAAAAAGAAGCACAACAAGAAATTAAAAACCAAATAAAATTTTATGTACTTATTGCAGCTTTATTAATAGCCTTTTTCATCGCTTTTATTTTATTTGGAAATGTCCGGAATAAAAGAAAAGCGAATCTTTTGCTTACAAAACAAAAAGATGAAATTCAATATACTTTATCAGAATTGAAATCCGCCCAATCTCAGCTCATCCAATCTGAAAAAATGGCCAGCCTTGGAGAACTCACCGCAGGCATTGCACATGAAATACAAAACCCGTTGAACTTCGTCAATAATTTTAGTGAAGTAAGCAAAGAACTGCTGGAGGAAATGAAAACTGAATTAGACAATGGCAATTCCGAAGAGGCAAAAGAGATTGCTATCGATGTGATTCAGAATTTAGAAAAAATAAACCATCACGGTAAACGTGCTGATGCTATTGTAAAAGGCATGCTGCAACATAGCCAAAGCAGTAGCGGCAAAAAAGACCCAACGGATATTAATAAGCTGGTAGATGAATATTTAAGATTGGCCTATCATGGTTTACGGGCAAAGGATAAATCTTTTAATGTAACATTGAAGACTGATTATGATGACAGCATTGGCAGCATCAACATCATTCCGCAGGATATTGGAAGAGTATTGTTGAATTTACTTAATAATGCGTTTTATGCAGCCCCCCTGCCCCCCGAAGGGGGGTTCTTAGACCCTGATTATTTACACAGCCCTACAGTTTGGGTGAATACAAAACGTATTGGCACCCCTTTAGGGAATGGGGGTGTCTTAATTTCTGTTCGGGACAATGGACCCGGCATTCCAGAAAAAATTTTAGGTAAAATATTTCAACCATTCTTTACAACCAAGCCAACCGGGCAGGGAACAGGATTGGGATTGAGCCTGAGTTACGATATCATTACCAAAGGACACGGTGGTGAGTTGAAAGTGATAACAAAAGAATACGAAGGAACCACATTTACGATTATACTACCGGCTTAAGAAAGTATATTCTCCGTTACAAGAATGATGAGTCTTTTTGGGAAAGTAGCGAGTGACGGTTTTATTATTATCTTGCCAGCCTGAATAAACCCTGATCAAGCAGAATTTAAAATAATAATATTGCATGAAATTGATACCTTTTATTGCAATTGCAATTTATGGAATACAGGTGCTGCGGAAGTTGTTGGAAACTGCCGAGCGGTTGCCGCTTTGGGATAAATTTTTATCCAAAGTATGGATTCTGTTTGTAGTATTTATTGGCATGTCATTTTATCCGCCATTCAAATTCATCGTAGTTTGGTACCCTGAATTACTTTATGTTATTGTGTTTACTACCGTTTATCTGTTAAGAAATTATCGGCCTGCTCTTTTCGATTCGTCAAAAAAAGTTTCTACAGACAGGGTGTATCTCTTAAGAAATTACCGTCCTGCCCGATTGCTTTCTATTTCGCTGCTACCAATGGGAATCGTTTATTTGACAAACTTGTTTTTTAAATTCATTCAACCGGAATTTTACAAAGAGAATATCGCCAGCTTTAATTCTGCCCTTGCTTTTGCCGCCTTCTGGCTGATAGGTTTTGGGATATATGCGATCACACAAATTAGAAAAGAACGAAAACTAAGGACAAGACTTCAGGAAGAATCCCAGATTGCAGAGGCAAGAAAGGCCGAATTGGAACAACTGGTTACGGAGCGTACCAATCAGTTGACGCTACAAAATGAGAAACTTGAAACAGCTCTCGCCGAACTTAAGTCTACCCAATCGCTGCTCATTCAATCCGAAAAAATGGCTTCACTCGGCGAACTCACCGCAGGCATCGCACATGAAATACAAAACCCTTTGAATTTTGTCAATAACTTTTCTGAAATCAACACAGAATTGATTGATGAATTGCTGCAGGCTATCGAAAAGGAAAATATGGAAGATATAAAAGCAATTGCAGAAGACATCCGGGCTAACGAAGAAAGAATTGGTCACCACGGTAAGCGTGCAGATGGCATTGTAAAAGGAATGCTGCAACACAGCCGAAGCAGCACAGGACAAAAAGAACCAACGGATATTAATGCTTTGTGCGATGAATATTTGCGGTTAAGTTATCATGGCTTACGGGCAAAAGACAAATCATTCAATGCAACGATGAAAACCGATTTTGATGAGATCATTGGCAACATCAACGTCATTCCACAAGATATTGGAAGGGTGTTATTGAATTTAATTAATAATGCGTTTTATGCGGCCTCCCTGCCCCCCGAAAGAGGGTTCTTAGACCCTACGTATAAACATGAGCCTACTATCTGGTTGAAAACTTCCAGGAACTCCCCTTCGGGGGGCAGGGGGGCCGGTGTCCTAATTTCTGTTCGGGACAATGGTCCCGGCATTTCACAAAATATATTAGATAAAATATTTCAACCTTTCTTTACCACTAAACCAACCGGGCAGGGAACAGGATTGGGTTTATCATTGGCATACGATATCGTAAAAGCCCACGGTGGAAATTTGAAAGTGGAAACAAAGGAAGGTGTTGGAACTAGTTTTTTTATTTCTTTGCCAGCAACATAGTTCATTTAGCTAAAAATTTTCAACTAAAAAACACACGGCATTCAATGAACCAGCCAGTTAAAAATAACCCGGAAACGGAAGAGCAGCAGGTATTGCTTGTTCATGACATTTTTTGGCAGGCATTGGCCGAAAGGGATGTGGAAAAAAGATTTTCAAACTGTGCTGACTGGATAACTTTTATTGGCTCCGGATTAAACGAAAAGGCCGCGAATAAGCAGGAATACATTGTTATTAACAAAAAGGGGATTGAACAGTATCCTGAAAAATTCCAGATGGAATCAGTCTGGACAAGAGTATCCATGTTAGGAGATTTAGCATTAGTTGAATCAGAACTGGAGTGGAAAGTGCTGATTGCTGAAAAAATAGAAAAGGAAATGCTTCGCAATACAGTGGTATTGAAAAAATATGATACAAAGTGGCTCATCATTCATGTACACGGATCAATACCTGACTATCGCTTATCGGGTCAAAATTATATGACAAATACAGAAACCAGCAAACGCAATATTGAACTGGAGCAACAGGTTTATCATCGAACAAAAGAACTTAACCAGGCCATTGAAACACTTGAATCCGCACAATCTCAACTCATTCAGTCAGAGAAGATGGCAAGTCTTGGTGAACTCACTGCCGGCATTGCCCATGAAATTCAAAACCCGTTGAACTTTGTAAATAATTTTAGTGAAGTAAATAAAGAGTTGTTAGATGAATTGATGTCTGAATTGGCAATTGGCAATATGCAATTTGCAATTGAATTGGCCAATGATATTAAAGAAAACGAGCAAAAAATAAATCACCATGGTAAACGTGCGGATGCCATTGTAAAAGGCATGCTGCAACACAGCAGAAGCAACAGTGGCTCAACAGAACCCACCGATATAAATGCTTTATGTGATGAATTCTTACGCCTCTCCTATCATGGCTTACGGGCAAAAGACAAATCTTTCAATGCAACCATTACAACAGATTTTGACGAATCAATTGCAAAGATCAACATCATTCCACAAGATATTGGAAGAGTGTTGTTGAATTTACTTAATAATGCGTTTTATGCGGCCCCCCTGCCCCCCGAAGGGGGGGTCTTAGACCCTGCGTATAAACATGAGCCTACTATCTGGTTGAAAACTTCCAGGAACCCCCCTTCGGGGGGCAGGGGGGCTGAAGTCTTAATTTCTGTTCGGGACAATGGCCCCGGCATTCCACAAAAAATCTTAGATAAAATATTTCAACCTTTCTTTACCACTAAACCAACCGGGCAGGGAACAGGATTGGGATTGAGTTTAAGTTATGATATCATTAAAGCACATGGCGGTGAACTAAAAGTGGAAACAAAAGAAGGAGAAGGCACTCAATTTTTTATTATCTTACCGGCCTAAATTTAAAAGACACTAATGAAAATTTTAGTAGTAGACGACGAAAAGGATATCCAGACATTATTTGAGCAACGTTTTAGAAAAGAAATCAGGGAAAAGATATTTGATTTTGCGTTTGCTTTTTCTGGCGAAGAAGCACTTAAGTATTTGAACGATTACGGTCATGAGGCTGTATTAATTTTGTCGGATATCAATATGCCCGGCATGAGCGGTCTGGAATTACTGGAACAAATTAAACACAAGTACCTGAAGCCTCCCCCCATCGTTATGATGATTACTGCCTATGGAGATACCGAAAATTTTAATCTGGCCAAACAATTGGGAGCTGATGATTTTTTAACTAAGCCGGTTGACTTCGCTGTATTAAAGGAAAAATTAAAAACTCTTATCTGATGGCAAAAATATTAGTGGCAGATGATGAAGCTGATTTGGAAATGCTCATCAAACAAAAGTTCCGGCAAAAGATCAGGGAGCAGAAATATGAATTCATTTTTGCTATTAACGGAAACGATGCTATCGAAAAAATCAAGCAGCATCCCGATGTGGATATTGTGTTGAGTGACATCAATATGCCCGAAATGGATGGGCTTACCTTGCTTAGCAGATTGGGCGTTTCCAATCCACTTATTAAAGCAGTAATTGTTTCTGCTTATGGCGATATGGAAAATATTCGCACCGCCATGAACCGTGGCGCTTTCGACTTTATAACCAAGCCTATTAATTTTGAAGACCTTTCGGTTACGATGGAAAAAACCATCAGTCATGTGTTACAGATCCGGGAAACATTGAAAGCCATACAGGAAAATAATATTCTTAAAATGTATGTGGATGAAACGGTGTTGAAATTTATGAGCAGCCGTGAGTTTGAATCTTCGCTGGTTGCAAATGAAACCATTGAAGCAACTGTTGCATTTATTGATATTTGCAGCTTTACGTCTATCAGCGAAAACGAGCCACCGGATATGGTCGTAAACCTGCTCAATAAATATTTTGACGTAATGGCGAAGGAAGTAATTGCACAAGGAGGATATATTGATAAATTTATCGGCGATGCAATAATGGCCGTATTTAAAGGAGAATTTCATTTAGACAGAGCCATCGAAGCCTGCCTGGCCGTAAGAGCACGAATAGCCAAATTGCCGGTTTTTGCAGAGCATGTTTCTTTTTCACCTAAAGTGTCCATCGGCATTAATAGTGGCGAAATGATATCCGGCAATATCGGCTCGGCCAGTTTGAGACGGTTGGATTATACTGTTATCGGCGATGCAGTAAATACCGCACAACGCCTGCAATCTGCAGCCGGACCAGGCCAGATTGTTATCAATGAAGCCACCTACAAAAAAGTGAAAGTGTCGTTCAATTGTATTCAAATTGGTGAAGTTGCGTTAAAGAATAAGTCTACTCCGATGATGGTTTATGAAGTCTTGGATTAAAAGAGTATAAGGTCTTGCTCCATTACGGCAGCTCAGATCTCTTACAATCTATTACACAGGCTGTCTAAACTTTTTACAGCAGGTGAAATCTACCTATGCCAAATGTGCTGCCTAAGCTGTATAAATACCGCCGATCAAATCTGTTTACCTGAGTTCAACTTTTAATAATTTAAGGTGTTATCTTTTTTTTGAAGGGTTGAAGCATCTTAATTTATACTTAATTTCACGGTCATTAAAATTAAAAGAAATGCCAGTTTATAAGTTGCGAATAAATGGTAAGGAATACCAGGCAGATGTAGCTGCAGACACTCCTTTGCTTTGGGTATTGAGAGACACTCTTGGGCTTGCAGGCACAAAGTTTGGTTGCGGTATTGCCCAGTGTGGCGCCTGCACCGTACACCTCAATGGCAATGCGGTAAAGTCCTGTGTATTGCCTGTATCTTCGGTCAAAACAGCCGCTATCACAACAATTGAAGGCCTCTCAACAATCGGCGACCATCCCTTGCAAACAGCCTGGGATGAAGTGGATGTACCCCAATGTGGGTATTGCCAGGCAGGCCAGATCATGACGGCAGCCGCATTGCTATCTAAAAAACCACACCCGTCCGAAGCAGAAATTGACAATGCCATGCATGGTAATATTTGCCGTTGTGGCGCCTATCACCGCATCCGGGAAGCAGTAAAATTAGCCAGTACAAAAATTTAACCTCATGCAAAAGACCACTACATCAAGAAGAGATTTTTTAAAATTAACCTCTCTCACAGGGGGCGGCCTTATGCTGGGTTTTTCCTGGTTCAATGCAGATGCTGAAAGCCCTGTCATTATTCAAAAAATACCTTTTGCCGACAGCAGGGGATTTAATAGTTACCTGTCAATTGCCAGCGATGGAACCATTACTATACGCTCTCCCAATCCTGAACTGGGCCAAAATATCATGACGTCCTTTCCCATGATTGTTGCCGAAGAACTGGATGCCGACTGGACAAAAGTAAAAGTGCTGCAGGCTGCGCTAGATACCAGGGCCTTTGATCGCCAACTAACCGGAGGCAGTGGCGCTGTGCCACATTCCTGGAAAAGATTAAGAATGGCGGGTGCTACTGCGAGAAATATGCTAATACAGGCAGCCGCCACACAATGGAATTTATCAGTGGAAGAATGCACCACGGTCAATAGCATGGTTACACATGCTAAATCAGGTAAGCAAGCAAGCTATGGAGATTTGGCAGCGCTGGCTGCTACCCTACCCGTTCCCAAAGAGGTGAAGTTAAAAGATCGCAAAGATTTTAAAATAATAGGACAGGCCGTTAAGAATGTGGCCAATAAAGATATCGTGACAGGCAAGCCAATTTTTGGGCTGGATTTTTACCGTGAAGGTATGCTGCATGCCATGATACAACGCCCTGCATCTTTTGGTACTAAAATTAAGTCAGTTGATAGTGTCGCTGCGAAAGCTATGCCCGGCATTGTGGATATAGTTGTTTTTAAAAATAATGTTGCCGTAGTTGGTAAATCTACCTGGGAGGTAATCAAGGCAAGAAAGTTGCTGAAGGTTGAATATGAAAAAGATGGAGATTTAGAAAGCACGGCCGATCATAACAATATTTTTACGAAATTGATGGACAGCAACACGCCTTCTGCCAAGAGAACGAATGGGGATGTTGTCACCGCATTTAGTACCGCAGCAAAAATTGTAAAAGCTGAATACCAGTGCCCTTTTCTATCGCATGCTCCGCTTGAGCCGATGAACTTTTTTGCCCATGTACGTCCTGATGGTATTGAACTGGTAGGTCCTACACAAACCCCGGCTAGTGCAAGAAATGCCGTAGGTAAATTGCTTAATGTTTCAGAAGATAAGATTACGCTCGAAATAACCAGGCTTGGTGGTGGATTTGGCCGCCGATTGAAATGGGATTATGTGTTGGAAGCTGCAGAACTATCCAGTCTTATAAAAGCACCGGTAAAAGTAACCTGGACCAGAGAAGATGACATCACCGGCGGAAGCTATCGCCCTGCCGTGCGTTATCGCTTTGAAGCAGCCCTGGACGGTAACGGAAATATGGTTGGCTACAAATGTCGTGGTGTTGGTATCAATGCGGGCAACACTACCCGTGAAGACAACTTTCCTGCAGGTGCAGTCGACCATTTACTGATTGAAAGTCTTGATCATAAATCTGCCATTACAACTGGTGCATGGCGAGCCCCTACTACCAATTTTTTGGGCTTTGCAGAACAGGCATTCTTAGATGAAGTGGCAGAGGCAGCAGGAAAAGATCCAATACAATTCCGGCTGGAATTGTTGGCAAAGGCAAGAACCTATCCTGCCGGACCGGTAAAGTACAATATCGACCGGATGGAGGCCGTAATCAAAATGGCTGCTGAAAAATCAGGCTGGGGTAAAAAGCCAGGCATATTTCAGGGCTTCAGTGTTTATTACTCTCACCAGTCTTATGTAGCGCAGGTTTGCGAGGTGATCCTACAGGCAGGAAAGCCAGTGGTAAAAAAGATCTATGCCGTTTCTGATTGCGGACAAGTGATCAATTTAAGCGGTGCCCGTCAGCAGGTAATGGGCGGTATTGTAGATGGACTTGGTCATGCGATGTACAGCAAACTGACTTTTAAAAATGGCGCAACTGAGCAAACCAATTTTAATAATTACCGGCTTATCCGAATGAAAGAGATCCCGGAAATTGAAACCTTTTTTGTAGACAATGGCATTGACCCAACAGGACTTGGTGAACCAGCCTTACCTCCAACCGGAGGTGCTGTTGCCAACGCTATTTTTAAAGCTACCGGCAAGCGATTGAGAAGTCAACCATTTATAGATGAAGAAGTGTTTAAAACAAAAGCTTAATTAGGATTAAGTTAGAGCCCTTAAAATTTGCGTGAGTACGTTGCAGTCAATCGTTTTTTCCAAATCGGTAAAAAACGTTTCAGCAGGACAAGGTGTTATAATTTAAAGGTCAGCTCTGATAATTTCAGCACCTGACTTTTTGATTTACATCCCATACAGATATTATTTGATTAGTCTGGCAAATGCACCGATCTAAAATTAAAGACGGCTGCAAAATATGCCGCTAAATTGTATCAAGTGTATTCCTCGTTAAATCACTTATTATTTCACCAGTGTTCAGCGTAGTTGAAGGTTCAAATAACATGATAGAAACTTCATTGTCAGCCACCGGACGATGTTCAATACCTCTTGGCACTATGAGGAATTCATTCTCGCTTAAATCAATGGTCTTGTCACGAAATTCCATTTTAAATTGCCCTTTTAACACATAAAAAAGTTCATCTTCATTGTCATGTTTGTGCCAAACAAACTCACCGATAAATTTCACAAGTTTTACATGTTGTCCATTTAGTTCACCAACAATTCTTGGATTCCAATAGTCGTGAAACAGCGCAAGCTTTTCTTTAATATTTACTTTCTCCATGAATTGTTATTTTAAGGTTTTTTCCTTCAACCCATTAAGGATTTTAGAATCTTATTGGTTTGATGCCAATCGACTGAATATTATATAGCGTCAATACTAATATTCAAAGCTATTCATTTTTTCCATTTTGTAAAAGATATTGCGCACTGAAAATCTACAACTCCTTTTACTAAACGCCGTCAATTGAAGATGAAAATGAGAAAAACGGGCGTGCCTATTACCATTTGCTCAAAGGCTATTCAATCAAAATTTGTCCGGATATTTTTTTTACTGAGATTTAGCACTTAATTTTCGCACTTATGAAAAAGAACAAGAAAGATTGCGATTTAAAAAGCTGCTTTTTATGCAAACGCTGCTTACCAGAATGGCTACCTGCAATAGACGGGAATAAAAAAACGCTGCACTTCAAAAAAGGGGAAGAAATTTTTACAGAAGGAGAGCCGGTAAATGGAATGTACTTTATTTACACCGGCACCGTAAAAGTGCATAAAAAGTGGGGCAAAGAAAAAGAACTTATCATACGATTTGCAAAAGACGGGGATATTATTGGTCATCGTGGCCTTGGTGAGGAAATTATTTACCCAGTTTCTTGTACTGCACTTGAAGCAACTACCGTATGTTTTATTGACCTTGATTTTTTTAACGCAACACTCCGGGTCAACAGCGAGTGTACCATCGGCCTTTTGATGTTTTATGCCGAAGAATTGCAACGCTCTGAAAAAAAGATGAACCACCTTGCACACATGCAGGTAAAAGGTAGGATTGCCTATTCGTTACTTTCCTTGAAAAATAAGTTTGGAGTAACTCCGGAGGGAGCTATTGACATTATATTAAGCAGGCAGGATCTTGCGTCTTATGCGGGAACTACCTATGAAACTATTTTCAGAATACTCAATGAATTTACAGAGGCAGGCTATATTTCTATTTCCAATAAAAATATTGCCCTTTTAAATGAGGAGCAAATGATTTATTTAACAACAGCCTCTGCAACCTGAAGGTGAGCAACAACAATCATTATCCCGTTACACTTAGCGCATTTGATAAAGCGATATTAGCAATTTAAAATTTGATTAAGGTGTAGATGGAGGTATTTCTATCGGTATCGCTGGTTTTGAAGGTTCCTCATATGGAATTACAACCGGTTCTTCTGGTGGTAACTGCGGCGTTTCAGGATTGCCTGGTGGCGCTATTTCGGGAACAATAACAGGTTTGGGAACTTCGTTGGGGATTTCGGGTACATCGCCTGGTTGTGTTGATTTTACCATAAAAATTTTTTTTTAATGAATGAATACTTTGTCTGTTAAAGGCTTCTCAATCCTAACAAATCACCAGGACTGATTAAATCATCAATTAAGTTATAAAAAAACCATGCCCAAAAATCCTTTACAACAATTTGGAGATTCCGAGAGTTGCTTTTTTAATCGGGCAGGTTGCATTTCACTTGCGGCATCCGACATCTCCGGATAGCCCTTGCTGCGCAATACATACTTTAAAATACACGGTAGCGTCTCAAAATAAGGATACTCCAAAAATAGAAGATGATTTAAAAATGGATGCACACCTGCTGCCGGATGATAAAGCTTACCTAAAAATATCTTTATCAAAACCAAATTGTTCAGCTAATAGAAGTCATGGATAAGTAGTAACCAATCCACCGATGATGTGTACGAACACATACATAATACTGGCGTAGCACTCAATTAAATTTCCGCTACACTCCACCTGCACTGCACCCCTTTCCCACTAATGGGTGTCATACAAAGCAATAGAAGTCTCAGCAAATTTTCGAATACTGTCATCCGAAGTAGTATTAAAAATTACAGACGATTTATTCTATTTCCCGTTTATGTAAAAACGAATGATCCGACAGTAAAAACAAATAGCTTTACAGCGAATCTTAAAGTTAAAACTGATCAATGAAAAAAATTTGTTTACCGGCCTTGTTATTTTTAAACATTGGTTTAAAAGCCCAAATGAAAGCATCGGATGTGCAATCGTTCAAACTTAAAAACGGAATGAAATTTTTGGTAGTAGAAGACAACTCTATCCCCAATGCCAACATGTATTTATTTTACAAAGTTGGTAGCCGGAACGAGCACCAGGGCATTACCGGTCTTTCACATTTTTTCGAGCACATGATGTTCAATGGTGCAAAAAAATATGGTCCTAAAATGTTTGATAGAACCATGGAGTTCAATGGCGGCGCCAACAACGCTTACACTACCGAAAATGTAACGGTGTATACCAACTGGTTTCCCTCCCCGGCAACAGAAGTAATTTTCGATTTGGAAGGTGATCGAATTGCGACCCTGAGTATTGACCCTAAAATAGTGGAGAGCGAACGAGGTGTTGTGTTAAGTGAAAGAAGTACCGGACTGGAAAACTCACCGTGGAATGGCTTAGCCGAAGGAGTACAAGCCACCGCATTTCAGGAACATCCATATCACTGGCCAGTTATTGGCTATGAAGATGATATGAAAAACTGGAAGCAATCTGACCTTGAACAATATTTTAAAACCTATTATGCTCCCAACAATTGTGTAACCGTAATTTCCGGAAATGTAAAATTTGCTGAAATAAAAAGACTGGCAGAAAAATACATTGAACCCATAGCAGCACAACCAACACCGCCAAAAGTAAATATCAAAGAACCAACACAAAGCGGTGAAAGAAGAATCATGATGCAAAAAGATGTCACTACTCCCTATTTGAATATCGCTTATAAAGTTCCGGAATCAAAAAATGAAGATTACTATGCGTTGTCCATTTTGAGTGATATTCTCAGTAGTGGCAAATCATCCCGGTTATATGCTGCGCTGGTTGATAAAAAGCAAATAGCTACGCAGATTTTTACCAATTATAGAGAAAGTTTTGATGCCACCACCTTTGATTTTTATGCGGTAACCGCGGCGGGTATTAATGAAAATGAAGTGGAAAAAGCGATATATGGAGAAATCGAAAAAATTAAAAAAGACGGCATCACAGAAAACGAATTGCAGAAAGTAAAAAATCAAAAATTGATGGAATTTTATAGCCAGGTGGAAACCATCAACGGCAAATCGAATAACATTGGTACTTACGAAGTTTTCTTTGGCGACTACAAAAAGATGTTTGATGCTCCGGCAGCTTTTAATAAAATAACGGCGGAGGACATCCAAAAAGTGACTAATAAATATTTTATAAAAAGTGGTCGAACCGTAGGTATTTTAAAATCAAATACGGAAGATTAATTCTGCAATAAAAAATTCAATGTTAAAAAAACAGCATGACTCAATATATCAAACAAGTAATTGCTACTGCAGTGTTCATTTGTGTATGCAGTGTTTCAATCATGGCGCAGGAGTACCAGTTGCCCAAATACCAACAATTTAAGTTACCGAACGGTCTAACCGTTTATTTGATGGAACAAAAAGAAGTACCGGTAATTAATGTATCGATGGTAATACCTGCCGGTGCCATTTATGATGGTAACAAAGCGGGAATCGCCTCTTTAACGGCCACGGCTTTAAAACACGGAACAAAGAGCTACAACAGGGCTGCATTGGATGAAGCATTGGATTTCATGGGCGCATCTATCAGCACATTTGCATCAAAAGAATCATCGGGCATTGTAGCAAAATTTGCATCAAAAGATAAAGAAAAAGTATTGGGAATGATTAAAGAAGTATTGTTGAATCCTGTATTTGACAAAACCGAATTTGAAAAGGAAAAGAAAAAATTATTAACCAATTTAGAGCAGCAAAAAGAAAGTCCAAGATCTGTAATACCTGCCTACTTTGATAAATTTATGTTTGGTAATCATGTCTACGGCAATATCATACAGGGTAAAAAATCCACTGTAAGGTTAATTACTGTGGATGATGTAAAAGCTTTTTATAATGCGAATTATTTACCGAATGGTTCCGCAATTGCAGTAGTGGGTGATTTTAACAGTAAAGAGTTGAAAGCAATGATGACGAAGCTTTTTACAGGTTGGAAGAAAGGCAATAATACCAACGTTAGCCTGGCATCAAAACCAATTATGTATTCATCCTTCAATCGTGTTTTGTTGATTAATAAAGATGATGCCAGAGAAACGACTTTTTATATTGGTGCCCCAGGTGTTACCCGCAACAATCCTGACTATGTTGCCATAGAGGTAATCAATACACTTTTTGGTGGACGTTTCACTTCTATGCTGAATGATGAACTAAGGGTAAATACGGGGCTTACCTATGGCGCCGGCAGTAGTTTTAGTGCCTTAAATAACGGTGGTACTTTCAGCATCTCCACTTTTACTGCCAATAAAACAACGGAGCCTGCAATAGATAAAACACTGGAAGTGTTGAACAACTTGCATAAAAAAGGAATTGATGAAGCAGCACTGGCATCTGCAAAAAACTATGTCAAAGGACAGTTTCCGCCACGCTATGAAACAGCCGGACAATTAGCAGGATTAATGACACAAATGTTCTGGTATGGATTTGATGAATCTTTCATCAATTACTTCGAAAAAAATGTGGATGGACTTACGCTGGAAAAAGCCAAAACAATCATTGCTACTTATTTTCCAAAAGACAAACTACAGTTTGTGATTGTGGGTAAAGCTTCTGAAATAAAAAGCATTGTTTCTAAATACGGCAAAGTAACGGAAGTTCAGATAAAAGATGAAATCGATAATTAGCCGAACAAATTTTTCTTTTTATGGAAAAAACAGCCAGTCAAATATTGATTGGATTTTTTTTACACACACTGTAAACTTCTTTCCGGTTGATGCATGTTAAGGCAACACTATCCTACTTCTATTTTTTACACGGCAAATCGTTTGAAAGTTGCACGCTATGGTCAGGGAAAAAAAATACACTGTAATAATAAACTGTTTAAAAATGTGGTATTTTAATACCTATTATTTCAAAAAAAACCTGACACAAAATTATTATTGTGCCAGGCAGATGTAAACGCATAATTTCTGGAATGCGTTAATAATACTCAAATTTTCAAAACATTATACCTTGAAAGTACTTCAGCATTACTTTGGTAATAACACCGTATCTATTACATGAATTACACCATTTGTTGCTTTCAAATCTGTTGCAGTAACCGTTGACTTGCCACCATTTTCGTCTGTTAAAATTACTTTGCCATTCTCGACTGTCGCAGTCAGTTTTCCACCCGCTACAGTGGTTAAAACTACTTTACCTTTACCTTTTTTGATTGCTCCCAAAACAGCTTTCGCATCCAGATTTCCGGCAACTACATGATACGTTAAAATACCAGCAAGTGCCGACTTGCTTTCAGGCTTTAATAAATTGTCAACCGTGCCGGCGGGTAATTTTGCAAAGGCGTCATTGGTTGGCGCAAAAACAGTAAAGGGTCCTGCACTTTTTAAAGTTTCTACAAGATCTGCAGCTTTAACGGCAGCCACGAGCGTAGTGTGTGCTTCAGAACCTGCGGCTACGTCTACGATATCCTGTTTTGCCTGAGCCATTGCATTAACGGAAAGGAAGGAGGCTGCAAAAAAAATTGCAGCGTTTTTGATTGATTTCATAATTGTTTTTTTATTTTTTAAAAGTGAAACGAATTGTGTTTTGAAAAGGTACAGGAAGGGATGTTCATTAAAGAAAATAATAACACCATTCAAGACACTATGTTTTGGATATCGAGGATAATTTTGTTAAAGTAATTAGAGGTAGAGAAATACAAACCTGTGGTAGTCCGATAATTTGCTACCCTGCCAAAAAGTAGCAAAACAGGGTGCCTTCAATAAGTTCTTCAGGGTAATTTTTAGTTACGTTAAATAATTATTTTACTGGATGAAGACTCCACCTTTTTAAATTATTAATTATCTGCTGGCTTTATTTGTCGCAAACTGTTGTACATGTCATGCATGATTTGCATGTGCGGTGCTGTAAGCACAGCAAGGCCTAAAAACAAGTAACCTACTATGGCGCTGCTGTTAATAAACATAAAACCTGTTAAACCAAATATTGCAATTCCACCTATAGCTAAAACACTGTATAATATTATTTCCTTCCTGATGCTATTTTGTGAAAAGGAATTATTTTTTCTTAAATAGTTAGTAATATTATTGAGAGATAAAACAGAATGCCATACTACAAAGTAGAATGTAAAACCAAGAAGCATAGGCAGATTAAACAGAATTAATAAAATAACTGCAAAGCGTATTAGAAATTGGCCCTTATCTGCAGAACCTGAACCATTGTTCCGTAAAAAATAAACAAAGGTTGTCGTAAAGAATAAAATTCCTGAAACAGAGATGATATTGTAGCGATTTATGTCGAGCCAATTAATGAAGCCAGCGTTCTCTTTACCTGCCTCAAACATTTGAAACAAAGGTTTTACTTCTTCAAAATGATGGAGCAAAATAACAGATAAAATTAAAAACCCGTAGGAGATAACAAATAATTTACCAATAAGTGTATTGGTTTTGAACTGGTATAAATCGGTTTCGCCAAAATGATAGGCTGCAAACAGGATGAACAACAAATTGCCTGCGACCGGGAAAAACCAAAGTATAGCAGCAAACAAAAACAACCGCCCGAGGTATATCACTAAAAAACGAAGTTGGGAAAATGCTTTTTTTTGAAACCCTGCGTTTTGGTTGGCAACTAAAAGATCGGCTGCTCCATGCGGCACTCCAAGTAAAAGTATACCACATAAAAAAATAATAAACTGGATGTCGGTATCAATCGGCAATATATATTCCTGCACAAGTAAAAGAATACAACCTGATAGTAGTAATGAAATCCTTAACATACTCAGTTTTTAAGAATTATTTTAAAAATAGAAAGTGCAATATAAGTTGTATTGCAGTTTCTATATTTAACTAAGCAATTGCAGGTGAAGTCGACTTTTCAGATTGTGCCAGTGCATAAATCACTAAACCAAACCCGATTTTGTTGATAGCATCACCAATGTTGTAAACAATGTCCATTGAGAGGCCTTCGAAAACACGGAAACCAAACAATCCACCGGCGGTACCAGCTATGTAACCAACTGGATAAATAGCCCATCCTACAAGAACGAACCATCCCAGTAATCTTACAGCCTTGTTGACGGCTGGACCTGCAGTTCCTGCGAGTTTAGCAACGTCTCCAAACCATACCAGGTAAACGATGTAGAAATAAGCAATACCGCTTATTAAGCCCCAAATCCAGCTTTGGGTTTCTTTGCCATAAATAGCTTCACCGATGTAACCGGTTACTAACATTACAACAGAAGCAGCAATGAGTTGCCATAGCAGCCCTGACTTCGCACCTGCTTTCTTTGTAATCAGATAAAACTCCACGCACATTAACGGAACTGTTAAAATCCAGTCAACGTAACGGAAGAAAATTGGTGACTCACCTGTCTCCAAATTGTAGCCCCGCATGTAATAATAATGGACGGCGGCAATAAAAGTAATAAGACCGGAAACAAGAACAGATGTACGCCACTTTTGCGGTACGTTGTTCATTTCAAAGAAAAAGAAGACAGAGGCAGCCATCATGGCCATGGTGCCGACGAAAAATGTGAATGCCACATAATTGTCGGTTGCAATCGGTAAAATTTCTAGCAATGTGTGTTTCATTTTTTATTGATTTTGAGATTAAAAAAAGCAAGTTGACTGTAGTTTTAAACCATCCGCCCAGCCATTTTTTTTGTTTAGGTATAAGGTTTGGACTACTAAACAGAACATTCTTAGCAAATGTTTAAAAACTTTCAAAATATTTTGAAATGTTTGTTTAGCTAATAAATTGATTCGACCTTAATTATTAAACAATGTTTGAAATGTTAATATTTATCGGATAAAAATGGCAATTAACTTTAACAAAATATGCTTTTAGAACAGAAAAAAAAATAAATATTTTTCAAACTGATTAACATTTCGTCAGAAAAAACATCGAAACATTAAAATTTAAATGAAGTTTGGCTTTTTTTTCTGCTAACTATCAGCTAAAATGTTTAGAAAAAATACGAAGGAAGATGTTTTTGAATTAACAGTAAGCTGGCGGTTTTTCTCTAGCGGAACGCCAGAATGAACAGAAAAGGATTTTTTTAAAAAAATTATAAAATGGGTGAAGAAAATAAATAAGCGTTTACATCCTGATATGATTTCTGTATGATGAGATCGCAATTTTTTTAGGGTGGATGAAAGTTAATTTTTCAGCACTTGATTCAAAAAAGGCTTTTTAAAAATAAAAACATTTTTAAGGGGAAAACTTGAGATTAAAAAGCGATGGAATTTCTTTTATTCAATTTGGTTTTTAGATTCATTTAATTTTTTTAGTCTTTCTTTTTCAACAAGAATAGCAACGGAATATAAAGCCGCTTTGCCCATGATTGCTCTGAATGATCTTCGCCAGGAAAAAATCTGGTTTGCCAATATTGCTCCGAATATCCTTTTTGTTTCATGATTTCGTCAATGGCGGCTTGATAAGGTTTATATACGGCATCGCCACCTTTGTCGCCGTAGTCAAAATATATTTTCCTTGTGTTGGGCGGAGGCAAATGTGCCGATAAGTAATTTCTTAATTTGCTGGCAACTGCTTCATCTGTTTCGTGGTTAATCAAATTGAAGGAGGCCAATGGCGAATGGAAAGAGAGACAGGCTGCTCCACCAAATACTTCGGGATATTCACATAACGCATAGGCTGAAATTAACCCACCCATGCTACTGCCGATAATAAATGTGCTATTAACATCCTGAAATGTATTGTAAGTGCGATCAATAAAAGGTTTCAACTCCCGCACAATAAACCTAAGATAATGATCACCACTGGGACGACCCTTAATTTGCTTTGTTAAAATAGCAGTTCGTGCAGGCTCCTGGATATCCCGAATAATTTTTTCAGGAAAATAATCAGCATAACGTTTTGCCGGAACATTCCAGATGCCGACTATAATACATTCCCTTGTTTCTTTATTGTTGTGAAGTCTTCCAAGCGTTTCATCCACTTTCCACTCCTCATTATTCCACGTTTGGGTTCCATCAAAAAGCATCTGCCCGTCGTGCATGTATAGTACTGCATACTTTTCGCTGGACGAATAATTATCCGGCAACCAAACATCTATGTTTCGTGGTTCAACATAATTTGATTTAAATCGTACGTAATGGATAAGTGAACCTGAAGTTACCTTTACTTTATGTGGGTGAATTCCATGCATAAATTAGTATTGTTCGCAAATTATTTTAGTTAAAGCGGGTGCAATTTAACCTTATTCCACTTCAAAAACCAACGCAGATTTAGCTGGTATCATTAAGCCATTTTTCAAGGCTGTACTTTTATTTGTCATAATATTTCGTGCCGTTCGTTTATCCCCTAAAATTTCCAGGAATCTATTCGTGTCCACATCTATCGTAGTGGCGTTTTTATTCATAATCACCATTACCATTTTTTGCCTATTGTACCTGAAAAAAACATAGGCTCCGTTGAATGGCGCAAAATGCAGCGTTTTACCCATTGCAATCACGGGATTGTTTTTGCGCCAGTTTAATAGTTGCTTTATGTAGGACTGCATATTGCTTTGGATTTCGGACAAGCCAGTCCCGGTAAATGCATTGACCGCATCGTCCTTCCAACCACCCGGAAAATCGGATCTTATCAACCCATCGTTTTTATGATGACCAGTGTTTTCCATTAATATTTCAGTACCATAAAAAATTTGAGGGATACCCCTTGTAGTTAGTAAATAAGTTAATGCCATTTTTGTGAGGTCAACGTCCTGATTCAACTGGGTAAATATGCGGTCCATATCATGGTTATCGCCCAAAACCAATATATGGTTTGCATCAGCATAAACAAAATCATTGGCTAGTGCCTCGTACAATTGTGGAAGCCCTTTACCAAAATTTGGATCGTCCGGTTCTTTCAATGCACCCACCAAAGCGGCTTGCAACGGAAAGTCCATGATGCTGGTAAGGCAACCGGTATAACCATCCCGGTTTATTTTTCCTTGTTGCCAGTAAGCAGTAATCAATGGATTCAGACTCCACTCCTCGCCCACCATACTAAAGTTGGGATATTCATTCATGATGCGACAGCTCCAGTTTTTTAAAAACGTTTTATCGGAGTAGCCGTAGGTATCCTGCCGGATGCCCCCCAATTGCAGGGTTTCAATCCACCAGATGGAGGATTGAATTAAATAGGTAGCTAAAAATGGATTTTTTCCGTTCATGTCCGGCATGGTTGGTGCAAACCAGCCATTGGTCATCAGGTCCTGATCATATTTTGAAGCATACCTATCCTGGTTTACTGTACGCCTGTGATTGCTTACTACAAATGTATCCGGTTTGTTTAACCAGTCTTTAAAAGGCAAATCATTCATCCACCAATAGCCGGTACCAGTGTGATTTAATACTTCATCAAAGATTAACTTCACTCCTTTTTGGCGAGCCTTTTCCGACAATTCTTTGTAATCATCCAGGGTACCAAATCTTGGATCTACTTTATAATGATTGGTGATAGAATAGCCATGATACGAATATTCGGCCATGTTATTCTCCAGTAATGGAGTTGGCCAGATGGCGGTGTATCCCATATCGGCTATATAATCCAACTTGTTGATGATGCCCCTGATATCGCCGCCATGCCTGCCACCAGGAACACTCCGTTCTATTTTATTTTCTTTCATCTCCGGTACTATATCGTTGCTGTAATCACCATTGGCAAAACGATCCGGTACCAGCAGATAGACTACATCGGATGAATTAAAACCTTTGATTTTTGCAGCATCCTGTTGTCTTGCGAGCAATGTGTAATCATAGGTGAAAAAAGTTTTACCTGCTTTTCTAAAATTGATGGAAAAGGTGCCCGGCTTTGTATTTTTAGCAATGACCAAATCAACAAAAAGATAATTGTTACTGGCTGCTTTGGATATTTTCTTGATGGTTACACCGGGATAATTAATGACAGGCGTTGTTTCTCCAATGTTATTGCCATGAATTAACAACTGCAGGTTTGGATCCTTCATGCCTAACCACCAGTTGAGTGGTTCAACATGATTTATCTGGGCAAAGCAATGAAATGAGACGAAGAAAACGAGTAGTGAGAACTTTAATTTTTGTTTCATAATTGAGTTGATTGGTATTCAAATAATATTGGATTGAGTGGCGAATTGATTTCTTCATTAACAGTTGCGCCGGGGCACCAGGTATTCCAGTCGTTCAACTGGTCTTGGTTTTCCGGTTCTTTCAGTAACATATTTTTATCCATGTAAATGATCGTAATAACCTTTCGCATTTGGTGGGTGATATTGGCACCGGCCCGATGAAATAACCAGCCTGAATGGAAACTGATTTCACCTGCATCGAATGGCGCTATCATATGTTTAAAATCGGTTAACCTCAGTTTTTGTTGCATTTGTATTTCACTGGCATCACCAATCTCCAACTCCCTACCTTCCACCAACTGGTGGCTACCGGCACTAAATTCGAGTGGTCCCATTTCCAAAGGAACGGCCTGTAATGGTATCCATGCCGTTATGGTTTTATCAGTTTGCAACGGCCAATAATACTGGTCGGCATGCCATGGTGTAATGCCGCCACCACCCTCTTTGAATAAGGCCTGGTCGTGATACAAGCGCACTCCCTCAGTCTGCATTAAATCCGCAGCTATTTTCGCCAGTCTTTTGCTAAAGATCAATTCGCTTATCAGTTCATCTTCACACCAGAGATTAAACAGTTGCAGGAAAGCCTTGCCATAAGTACCTCTGTCCGCAAGTGCTGTGGTTTCCGTATTTAATTCCTGAACCTTTGCTGAAATGTGCTCATTAAAATAATTAAGTAGATGATGTGATAAAACAGTTTTCAATTTGATGAAGCGATTTTGCTGATAATAGTTAATTTGTTGCTGCGTAAGTTGAAAAGGCGCTGCAAGTTCTTGCTGCAATGCTAAAGGAATGGTTGGCATATAGCGGTGTTTTTAAAGACTTAAATTTAACAATCTGAGCTAAAATTAGGAAATCCTTTTAAATCAAAGCATTTGGGTGTATTTAAAATTGTTGCACCGCTATATAGGGTTGCCAACTTTTTTTAAGTGTTTTTTAAAAGAAAGAACCTGCACAAAGTTGGCAACCCTTCCAACAATTTTAACTGAACCCAAGCATTTGCGTTGAAAGTGTAAGAAGTACTTATTTGGACAATGGTTTAGTGATAAATTTAATCATAGTTGATAGCCTGTTTAAGGAATCAGAAAAGAAGTTATTTTAATATTTTATTATGTCAACTATTACAACGGAATATTCCCATGCTTCTTCTTTGGTATTTTAACTACCTTATTTTCCAGCATTGCAAAAGAACGGATTAGTTTTTTTCGGGTATCTTTAGGTTCTATCACTTCATCTATAAACCCCCGTTCAGCGGCCAGATATGGCGTGGCAAATTTCGCAGCATATTCGGTCTCCTTTTCTAAGAGCTTTTTTGCCGGATCCTGGGATTCTGAAATTTCTTTTTTAAAAATTATTTCGCTGGCTCCCTTGGCACCCATTACGGCGATCTCCGCAGTAGGCCAGGCAAAGTTCATATCGGCACCAATATGTTTTGAATTCATTACATCGTAGGCTCCACCATACGCTTTTCTGGTAATTACAGTAACACGTGGAACTGTAGCTTCGCTCAATGCATACAATAATTTGGCGCCATTGGTTATGATGCCATGCCATTCCTGCTCGGTACCCGGTAAAAAACCCGGCACATCTACCAACACCATCAATGGAATATTAAAGCAATCGCAAAAGCGGGTAAACCTGGCACCTTTTTTTGAACTATCAATATCGAGCACACCGGCCAAAAACATTGGCTGATTGGCCACAATGCCAATGCTTCTGCCAGCCAACCTTGCAAAGCCAACCACCAGATTTTGCGCATAATCCTTATGTATTTCAAAAAATGATTCGGTATCACAGATACCTGCTACCACATCACGCATATCGTAAGGCTGGTTGCTATTCTCGGGAATTATATTTTCTAACTGATCTCTTGTTTCATCAATGAATGTGTAGGGAAATTGAGGCGTAACTTCTTCGCAGTTTTGAGGCATATAACTCAATAGTTTTTTCACCTCGTCAATGCATTCCACATCATTCACAGCAGTTAAATGCGTTACACCCGATTTTGTAGAATGCGTGGATGCTCCACCTAGTTCTTCTGAACTCACCGATTCGTTGGTGACGGTTTTTACTACATTTGGACCGGTTACAAACATATAGCTTGTGTTCTCAACCATAATGGTAAAATCTGTAATTGCAGGAGAATAAACAGCACCACCTGCGCATGGCCCCATGATGGCGGAGATCTGTGGTATTACGCCGGAGGACATCACATTTTTATAAAAGATATCTGCATATCCGCCAAGGGAACGAACACCTTCCTGTATTCTTGCACCGCCGGAATCATTTAGTCCAATCATAGGTGCGCCAGTCTTCATGGCGAGATCCATGATCTTACAAATTTTTTCCGCATGCGTTTCTGATAAGGAACCACCAAACACCGTAAAATCCTGTGCAAACGCATAAACCAATCTTCCATGCACCGTACCATAACCTGTGATTACGCCATCGCCATATATTTGCTGTTCATTCATTCCAAAATCGATGGTCCGGTGCAAAACCAATGCGCCAATTTCTTCAAAAGAACCAGGGTCCATCAGCAAGGTAATACGTTCTCTGGCTGTTAGTTTTCCTTTTTTGTGTTGTGTGATATTTCGCTCCGCTCCTCCGCCTAACTTTCCTTGTTCAATCTTTTCTTTAAGTGCTGTTACTTTTGATTTCATCCCAATGTTTTTATTGATAACTCATATTTATTTACCCTTTGTTAATCCAGTCTTTTTCTCCAGCCGGAAGATTGGCTTTTGACCGCCTGCATAATTTTTTGTTGATCCTTCCAATAGCGAACGGCAATGAGTGCGGCAGCTTCGGCATTCCCCTTGTGTTTTTCACGCATCCTTTCCGGCGTGTAAAAATCCTTTACAAAATGAGTATCGAAAGCCCCTGAAAGAAACGATTCGTTTTCACAAACAAAAGTTCCAAAAGGCAACGTAGTGGCAACGCCTTCAATTAAATATTCTTTTATAGCCTTCTTCATCTTTTGAATGGCATCAGTTCTGTCCTTACCATGTGTTATCAGTTTTGCAATCATCGGATCATAATAAATAGGGATGAGCATTCCTTCTTCATATCCATCATCTACCCTTACCCCGTCGCCAGTGGGTTTTACATATCTGTCAAGTGTTCCGATAGATGGCAAAAAATTGTTAAGTGGATCTTCTGCATATACCCTCAGTTCCAATGCATGGCCGTTGATGCTAAGTTCGTCCTGTGTAAACGCTAATTTTTCTCCGTTGGCAATTTTTATTTGCTGTTCTACCAGGTCAATCCCTGTAATCATTTCTGTAACGGGGTGCTCTACCTGCAACCGGGTATTCATTTCCAGAAAATAAAAATTCAACTGATCGTCCATTAAAAACTCTACGGTTCCGGTACTCACATAATTACAGGATTTTGCCACCAATACAGCCGCTTCTCCCATTTTTTTCCGAATAACCGGTGTTAATATTACCGAGGGCGATTCTTCTACCACTTTCTGGTGTCGCCGTTGGATACTACATTCCCTTTCAAACAAATGCAACACATTGCCATGTTTATCGGCCAATACCTGTATTTCAATATGCCTTGGAGAACGAATATACTTTTCTATAAATACGGCCCCATCTCCGAAGGCCGCTTTAGCTTCACTAACAGCCCGTTGCATTTGTTCGTCAAAATCTGCTTCGTTTTCAACTATCCGCATGCCTTTACCACCTCCGCCTGCAGATGCTTTGATTAGAATAGGGTACCCAATTTGCTGAGCCTTTTGTTTGGCAAATGGGATATCATCAATAGCCTGGTCAATACCCGGAACCATTGGAATATTGTATTTTTTTACACAGTCCTTTGCGGCCAGTTTAGACCCCATGACGAGCATGGCTTCCGGTCCGGGGCCGATAAAATTAATCCCCGTCTCCGTTACCTTTTTTGCAAACGCTGCATTCTCACTCAGGAAACCATAGCCGGGATGAATACCATCCACCCCCAACGCAAGTGCCAAGGCGATGATTTTATCTCCATCAAGGTAAGATGATACAGATGGGGCCGGACCAAGACATACCGCTTCATCGGCAAAAATTACATGCGGTGAATTTCGATCCGCTTCGGAAAATACAGCTACCGACTTTATCCCCATCTTGTGAATGGTCCGCATGATGCGTAATGCAATTTCGCCACGGTTGGCAACCAATATTTTTTTTATGTACATGGTTTCTTTTTGTAAAATATTTTAAACATAGCTGTTATTAGCAAAGGCACGGTTTATTCCAATTCTATCATTACCTGCCCTTTCTCAACCGCTTGTCCTACCGCAACATTTATTCGTTTAATGACGGCATTTGCTGGAATGGTAAGGCAGTTTTCCATCTTCATTGCACCGAGTATTAGTATCTTATCACCAGCAATCACTTCTTGTCCTGCTGTTACTGCAATCTCAAGTACCAGCCCCGGCATGGGTGCATTGATTTCTTTTATCTTCTTTATGGAAATCTGGTCAAATCCCATTTCAGACAATACCTCGTCCAACGCATCGTGGATGCACACTTCGTAACGCTCGCCTTCAATTTCAATACACAGCTTCTTTGCAGCAAGATCTGCTTTGACAAGTGTAGCATTTACCGAACGATTATTGATTAATACATTAAAGACAGCCGGAGACTTTTGCACCAAATCGGTTGCTGCAATTTGCTCTGGAGTAATGATAAATTCAAAATCATTTGCGTTCACTTTAAAAGCTATTTTATCGGTCATATCAAGATTTATTTACTGCCAGGAAAATGTTTTGAAAAGCAACAATGTATTTTTAATGCAATCTGTCTATTTATTAAATTTTGAAGAAGTTAGAAATTGAATTTACACATTAAAACTGAACTGGTGATCGACTAAATAAAATGGTGGAATTCGTTTTTAGCAAAAACAAATCAAGCAATTCCAAGCGTACCAGGGCAAAACATTTCTTAACACTATTGGGAAATTTTAAATAATATTAAACCATGTTGAATTGATTATTACTTAAAAGCACTGTGATTAAGCTCATGCTAAATTCAATAACAAAATCAGGCTTTGCTCTGTAAGCGACCGTTGAAAAGGTCAATCAGGCAGCAATGATAATACTTGATTGATTTAAAGCCTTATTGATTCATTATCAATATAGTATGAACCTAAAAGGATTTCAAAAAAAAAGTTTGGCATGATATTCTCTAACGTCACAAGTGTAAATAGACATGCAGGTTAAATTAACAAAATATGTTTTTTAGCTTGTTAAACACCATGAACATTTAGTTAAGAGACTTTCAATTTTTTAAGATGGCTTTCAAATAACTGAGTGTTGATTTAAAATCGGAAGTATAAATTTTCGGATCAATTAAAATAATTTATTATGAAAAAAATTCTAATGGCACTTGCAATTTCCTCCGTTTTTTTATCCTGCAAAAGCAAGTCGAAAGCGAATCTTTCAATCGATAAGAATATGGTTATGACGGATACTGCTTTGCTTAACAGAAGTGGTATTTACGCTGATACAGCCATTAAGGCAGGTGTTGTAAAAAATGCAGATGGTACAATAACAACTACTACCGTGATTACCAAAACTACCAGTTCTGCTGGCCCGGCTACAAATGCTGTTTCAACTAATAATGGTAATAATACAAAAGCTACCCCTTCCGAAAATAGCGGGGCTGCAACTACAAAGGCGGCTGTAAAGAAAGATAAAGGTTGGAGCAGTGCTGCTAAAGGAACTGCAATTGGTGCAGGTTCCGGAGCTATATTGGGAGCAGTGGTTAGCAAGAACAAAGTTAAAGGTGCTGTTGTAGGAGGTGTTGTTGGCGCTGCCGGCGGTTACGTAATTGGCAGAGATATGGATAAAAAAAGCGGACGGGTGGCACGTAGTAAACAATAGCGTATTGATTGGCATGCGTGATTTAAAATCATATGCTATAGCCAGTTACTTAAAAATGATCGGTTTTAAAGCTCAATAAATTTGGCATACGTAAATGCTTTTTTAAAGTGTAATCTGAAAAATCTATCATAAGAGGGATTCAGCATGGAGGATATTTCTCCTACTGAATCCCTTCGTTGTATTTTACAACTTAATTTTACGCTAAAAAGACAATACAATTCGTTTTTAGAGACAGCTATTTACTTTCTTTTAATACCATATCAATCGTTACAGCACAGGAAACGATGGCCATTTTCTTTTTATCTTCAGCATAAGCTGGTTCGATATCTACTACATATTTATCAGCGGTGGTAAAGGCTTCTTTTAAAATACCATTCCATTTTTTAGTGATGCTACCTACATGATTGCCGCTACTGTCCACAATTGTAAAATTCCAGCCTTTCCAATCACCGGATATAGTAGCAATATTTGTGGCTGTTTCATCAAAAATTTTAAACGTTGGTTTTAAGATAGCAAACTTCTGCTGTATGGTTCCAAGCAAATTTCCGGTACCATCTGTAATCGAAATTTTTGACATCCAAAATGTCCAGCCTCTTTGTAGGGTAACGAGGACATCGCCTTCCAAATCAATGATCTCCATTTTAAAGGGAAGCATCGCTTTTTTTAGAATTAACCGGAGCATCTTTTGACCGGTGGTAAGCTGTTGGGTAATGCGGCCAATTTCGCCCTGTGCATCATACACTTTATAGCTATTGGCAAATTTAAAAAGTCCTACTTTTTCATCAATAAAAAAGGTGTTGGTCTCAAAAAAATCGGGGAAAATCATTGACATAGTTTAGGATATTAAGGTTGAAGAATTTTGATTAAGTTCAGTGAAGATAACGCCTAAACCTTTCCGAAATTAATTAGTTGTTGTTCCA
>JBGSMI010000090.1:0-18698 GCA_041740215.1 Ferruginibacter sp. | reverse complement strand
CAAAGAGGAAGTTTTTCGATGACCGATATAAAAATGATGCACATGAACCAGTTAATCACCAAAAGAATTTTCTGCAACTTAGCTTTAGACCTGAGTTGCAGAAAAATAAAACGTATTTATAACCAGTGCCTAAAATTCGGGAGGTTAAGGGCTTAAAATACTACCGGAGTATTGACTCTAATAAAACTTCAAAAATTAGTTTAATGTAAATTTTGAAGTATGATAAAAACCAGCGTTTGACCTAAAAAAATTATTTTGACAGGTCTGTTTCTTTACCTTCTAATTATGTAGGCAAAGAAGTACATGAACTTTTTTTTAAATTGATTATGAAGTAGAAACTGCTTAAGCTCCAGTTTTATTGAGTTTTCTTTTAAAGACTAGTTATTTATCGCCGCGGGTGCATTCGATGCTCGAAGTTGCCAACTTACACCTTTGCAGTTTTTATATAGCATCTACCTATAAAATTTATCTTTATTCCAAATCTTAGGGTTGTTAACAATATAATTTTGAATGTTCTGATATTGAGTATAGTTTCTGATTATATGGTCGTGATAATTAGGTTGAAAGAAATGATTGTTTCGATTGTATTTTGGTAATGATAATTTATGTTCATCAATATAATCATCAATTTTGGTATTTACCGAAGATTTAAACCCTGCAATAAATGATGAGATAGATTTCGGTAATCGAATCGGGGGATTTCGTTTTATGTCAATTTCCGCACCATTCATTGCGATAAAATTTGATGGCAATTGCGGTGATAATGTTGATGATGATGGTGGAAATCGTAGAGACACACGGCCGTGTGTCTCTACGGCCGCGCCACCCCGGGTTTTATTACGAATTTTAACAATGGTGTGTAAATGATTAGGCATTAATACAAAATCATGTAATACCAATTCCTGTCGGAGTTCAAACGATCGAAACCATTCAAATTCAACAATTTTTCAAAAATCCGATAACAGCATTTCGTGAGTGTGTGCAATGGTTCCCATGTTGCATTCCCTTTGTTGGGTTACAATGGTTAAAAAAAAGAATGCATCTGCCGAATAATCCCAGTTGGGTTTCCAGTGCGATGATGTGCGGTATTTATTTTTAAGTTCTTCCGTTGGCATCGGTTGTCGATCTGCATTTTTGTGTTTGTTACATGCACATATTTACACGTAACAGGGTTGAGCAACCCCGACATCATCCATAGCCTGCTTTTAAAACATAGCTTATTGAAACCTGTAGTGTTTGTATTTTTTTAACACGTTAAGCATGATACTACACCATCAGTTTTTCCATCATGGTTTTAGCGCATTTTGGTATTTTTGAGCCAGGGCCAAACACGGCTGAAATGCCTTTTTCAAAAAGATAGTTATAATCCTGTTGGGGTATAACACCACCTGCAAAAACCAGGATATCTTCCCGTCCGAGGTTACGCAGTTCATCAACCAGTTGTGGAATCAATGTTTTATGCCCGCCTGCAAGAGATGAGGCCCCCACAAAATCTACATCATTCTCCATTGCCTGCCGGGCTACTTCTTCAGGTGTTTGAAATAAGGGACCCATATCCACATCGAAGCCCATATCGGCAAATGAAGTAGCTACTACTTTGGCGCCACGGTCATGCCCATCCTGGCCCATCTTGGCAATCATTACCCTGGGTCGTCTGCCTTCTGCTTCCGCAAATTTATCGGTAAGTTCTAGTACTGCTTTAAATTCTGTATCATCAAATGATTCGCTTGAATAGATGCCCGAAATGGTGCGGACGGTAGCCTTGTGCCTGCCAAAAACAGTTTCCATGGCATCTGAAATTTCGCCCAATGTTGCCCTTTGCCTGGCAGCATTGATTGCTAACTCCAGCAAATTGCCAATGCCGTTTTCAGCACATTTGGTCAGTGCATTTAATGCTGCGTTTACAGCTTCGGTATTACGCTCTGCTTTAAGTTTTTTCAACCTTTCAAGCTGGGCATTTCTCACAGCGGTATTATCTACTTCCAGCACGTCAAAATCTGATTTCTCTTCTACCTGGTATTTATTTACGCCCACCAAAATATCCTTTCCCGAGTCAATTCTTGCCTGTTTGCGGGCAGCGGCTTCTTCAATCCGCATTTTGGGGATACCTGTTTCAATAGCCTTTGCCATACCACCGAGTTCCTCTATTTCTGTTATATGCGCCCATGCCTTCCTTGCAATTTCATGCGTAAGAAATTCTACGTAATAAGATCCGCCCCAGGGATCAACCACCCTTGTTATATTGGTTTCATCCTGGATATACAATTGTGTATTGCGGGCAATTCTGGCAGAATAATCGGTTGGTAGCGCAATAGCTTCATCCAGCGCATTGGTATGCAAGGATTGTGTATGACCGCACACTGCCGCCATCGCTTCAATACAGGTACGTGCCACGTTATTATAGGGGTCCTGTTCGCTCAGGCTCCAGCCAGAGGTCTGGTTGTGCGTACGCAATGCCATCGACTTAGGATTCTGCGGATTGAATTCGCTGACTATCTTAGCCCATAACATCCTTGCCGCACGCATTTTAGCAATTTCCATAAAATGATTCATGCCGGTGGCCCAAAAAAAGGATAGCCGTGGCGCAAAGTCATCAATCTTTAATCCTGCATCCATACCAGTCCTGATATATTCCAGGCCGTCTGCAAGTGTATATGCTAATTCGATATCTGCGGTAGCACCGGCTTCCTGCATGTGATAGCCCGAAATAGAAATAGAATTGTATTTAGGCATGTTCAGACTGGTGAAATTAAAAATATCTCCAATGATCCGCATAGAAGGTTTAGGCGGATAGATGTAGGTATTTCTCACCATAAATTCTTTCAATATATCATTCTGAATAGTGCCGCTGAGTTTGTCCATACTTACCCCTTGTTCTTCAGCAGCCACAATATAGAAAGCCATGATTGGAATAACTGCCCCGTTCATCGTCATACTCACCGACATTTTATCCAACGGTATCTGGTCGAAGAGGATCTTCATATCAAGGATAGAATCAATAGCTACACCTGCTTTGCCAACATCACCTACAACCCGGGGGTGGTCTGAATCGTAACCCCTGTGCGTAGCGAGATCAAACGCAACTGATAAACCTTTCTGGCCTGCTGCCAGGTTTCGCCTGTAAAAAGCGTTGGATTTTTCTGCCGTTGAAAAACCGGCATATTGACGGATCGTCCAGGGTTGCATCACATACATAGAAGCGTAAGGACCACGAAGGTATGGAGGCTGCCCGGCGCCAAAATTCAGGTGCTCAGCATGGGCAATATCATCTTTAGTCAGTACTGGTGCAACGTCGATTTTTTCAGCCGTCTCCCATACCACATAGCTGCTTTCCGGTGGTGTTTCCGAAACGATTGTTTCATTTAATTTTATGGCGCTAAAATCCGGTTTCATCTTTAGTTCTTTTATTTTACAATAAATAATTCATCCTGCAGTGCGGAGATAAACTCAACCACATTCGTTTTTATATGAATAAAATCATTGACCCCCGCTTGTACTAATTTTTCAATACTTTCAGCAGGATAACCTGCAACGATCAGTTTTTTATCCTGATTAAATTTCCGGAAGGTTTCCGCAAATGCTATTCCCGTTATTGCATATTCTGCATCGGCTGAACAGATCACTACAATATCTGCCTCTCCTTTGGCAATTTGTGCTGTTCCTGTTATCACATCCTCTAACAACAATTCGTCCATACTTTCAAAGGCAGCCGCTCCAAAAAATTCAGCCGAAAATGCAGCACGTGCAATACGCATTGCAGGGTTGCCAAAACTTACATAACTAACCGTAGGTTTTTTGCCTGTAAGTTCAAAATTACGTTGTGTTCTTTGCCGCAAATACTCGAAGCTTTGTGTGGCTCTTTGTTGTTGAAGCAATGGAAAGTCCGCATCCGAAGTGCAGGTAGCCGTTTCTTCTTTTAGTGGAATTGCCTCCCCGGCATTTACGTACTTGTTGGTACCGACATATACTTTTTTCCTGGTAGCTATTTCGGCTTCTTTTTTATTTTTTAAAGTGGTTATTTTTTCCTGGATAAAACCTTCTTTGAATGATGCAATGTATCCGCCGCGGGCTTCTACCTCGTTGAATAACTGAAGTATCTTTTCTGCTAAGCCTGTAGTAATTGTTTCGATGTAATAAGAGCCTGCAGCCGGATCTGCTACCTTATCAAAGTAGGATTCTTCTTTCAACAGGTTGGATATATTCAACGATATCCGATGGCTGAATTCATCGGGATTTTTATAGGTACTATCATGCGGATTGATCAATAGGGCATCACAATTTCCCAATATAGCCGACATAGCCTCAGTCGTATTTCTCAGCATATTTACCGTGGGATCAAAAAGCGATTTTGACCATGCAGCATTGGAACCCATTAACGGTACAAAAGGAACTACCGGCAGGTAACATTTCAGTACTGCCGAAAGCACCGGCCTGATTGACCTTAGTTTGGCTATTTCAAAAAAATAATCTCCCGCTACAGCCATGTGAAGTCCAAGTTCGTGTATGATCAGTTCTCTGTCAAGCCCTGCCATTTCAAGCTTTTCAATGGTATCTGTTAGTTTATTTAAGAGAAAGGCCGATTCCTGTACAACGCCTGCACCAGCATTTACAAAGGCATGTGAACTAATCATAAGGCCCCTGAAGTTGTTGGCCCGTGCAGTAATTTTTAATTGTGCTGCCAGCAAAATAAAATCAGGTTCCAAACCGGTTACTGACCACTCTTCCAAAACATCCGATTGTACAAATCCCCGGATGTTTGACAGGTTTACTTTTTGCCCGTCTAAAAAAGCAAAATACCGGAGCATTAATTCAGGGCAGGGGGCATGTAGTTTAAACGCTATTTCAATGTTTGCGGGATCAATATGCTCAAGTAGAATTTTAAAATCTATATTTTCAGGGGCCTCCACTTTCAGCAGTATTCCGGTAACACCAAATTCGATCATCCGGTGTATAAATTTGTTTGCTTGCGCTTGTCCCAAAATGTCGACTTCCACATAATTTGTCCAGTTTTTTTTTATTGCAGGAGTTTGGCTATGGAGTACGGAGATTTCCTGCAGGTCTTCTGCAGTGTAGAAGGGCTGCACGTCTATGCCTTCATCCGTTTTCCAAACCAGTCTTTTATCAAAGTCGGCTCCTTTCAGATCGGTTATTGCCACATCCTTCCAGCTTTTCCTGGTGACCGGATTAAATGCCGAAAAAAGTTTTATATCATCTATCATGATTGTATTTATTATTTTTTGGATTTGTTAAGCTTTCCCGTTTTTTAATTACAGCTTATATTTTTGCTTCCTATTTTCAACAATAAAAAGGCCGATAAACTGTAACATGTTCAGAGGATAGATTTGCCGGTGTTGTCTCTTAGCAGGTGCTTGCTATCGCTGCTATGAAGCTAACAATAACAATAGACATATACAAATGAAAAAGCTTTTGCTTTTTGTTTTAGAACCAAGTCAGTTTTTATTTGCGAAACGATGCAACAGCTCTGGTCATTGTGCCTTTTTGCACATGCATTCTGGCAGGGTGTATTAGCCGTGCTATGAGCTACCTTTTAACGCAAACAATTGAGCATCTTTAAAGGTGTTGCAGATAAAATACCTTTCTTTTTTTTAACCATGGCGGGGAGGTTTCATCAATCGCAAACGCCTTACTGAGTTGGCCATTTATACTACACCTATCTGCTCCGTAGGTGAAACCAGTCCGTTAAAAACATAAAAGCTTGCGCCGAAACGCAGGTGGGCAGCTCTTTCTAACGCTTCCCTGGCACTGGGCTGGGCAACGTCTATTAATGCTTTTGCCCGCTGTGCCAGATTTTTTCCTTTCAAATCTGCCACTCCAAATTCTGTTACTACATATTGGGCGTGTGCCCGGGTAGTTACAACACCGGCTCCCTCCTTTAGCATGGGAACAATTTTGGAAATGCCTTTATCAGTGGCTGATGTTAGTGCACAGATTGCCTTTCCGCCTGATGAAAGTGCTGCGCCACGCATAAAGTCCATCTGGCCGCCTACGCCTGAATACATTTTAGTACCAATGCTATCTGCACATATCTGACCTGTTAAATCAACTTCTATTGCCGAATTGATCGCTATTACTCTGGGGTTTCTCCTGATGATAGCCGTATCATTTACAAAAGAAATATCCATCATCAACACGGTCGGATTATCGTCCATAAAGTCGTACAGTTTTTTTGTGCCCATTGCAAAGCCGGAAACAATCATGTGCTTCAATACCGTCTTTTTCGATCCGTTCACCACCCCCTTTTCAATAAGCGGAAGTATGCCTTCTGAAAACATTTCGGTATGTACACCAAGGTCTCTGTGGTTTGTAAGGCAGCTCAAGACAGAATTAGGAATTCCACCAATACCCATTTGCAGGGTAGAGCCATCATCAATCATTTCAGCAATGTATTTTCCAATGCTGGTTTCCTGTGGTGTAGGGTCACCTATGGCTAACTCAAAGATCGGCTCATCCACGTGTACACACGCATGAAACCTGCTGATATGTATAATGCCATCACCGTAAGTCCGGGGCATCCTGGGATTTATCTGTGCTATGATAATGATATTAGGAGATTCAAGCCCGCCCACCATTATATCTACGGAAACTCCCAGTGAACAAAAACCATGTTTATCGGGGGGCGACACATTTAAAAAAACAACATCAAGCGGAAGCACACCATTCCTGAATAAATGTGGAATATCACTGAGGAAAACCGGGTTGTACTGAGCACTGCCCATCTGCACGTATTTTCTCATATTGCCCCCAATAAAAAAGCAGTTGGTCCGGAAGCTTTTAGCATATTGCGGGTCGGCATACGCCGCATACCCTTCGGTATGAATATGTACTATTTCTACATCCCTCAACTCATCAGCTCTTTTTACCATCGCTTTTAGCAGTGCCTGTGGAGTGGCCGAGGCAGCCTGCACCAGCACCCTGTCGCCCGATTTTATCAGTTTTACAGCATCATCTGCGGAAACATAGTTTGCCATTATATTAGTTTTCAAATTTTTAAAATAAGGGTTCCTCTAAAAATCTATTTTTTTGTTTGATTTCACCCTTATTTCCTCCGAAAGAAAGGATAAGGAAGGTTTTTAGAGATGCCTATAAATGTTCCGGGGCAATGCTTAGCCCTGTTTATTTTCACAAAGTTCAGTGAGTACACCAAAGGTTGATTTGGGATGAATAAAAGCTATATCCAATCCTTCTGCGCCTTTTCTTGGTTGTTGATCAATTAGTTGAATGCCTTTTGAGGCTGCATCGGCGAGCTGGGTTTCAATATTATTTACCGCAAAAGCAATGTGATGAATTCCCTGTCCTTTCTTTTCGATAAACTTTCCTATCGGGCCTTCCGGTGAAGTACTTTCAAGTAGTTCTATTTTTGTTTGCCCAATTTTAAAGAAGGCTGTTTTTACTTGCTGGTCTTTTACTTCTTCTACGGAGTAGCATTTTAAACCAAGTATTTCTTCGTAATACTTTGTTGCTTCCTCCAGGTTATTTACAGCAATGCCGATATGCTCAATATAATTTAGTTCCATTTAGTGTTTATTTTATACTTCAATAAATTAAGACTTTCCCTTTAAAATAACAGGCTCATTTAGCTTTATCATTTGGAAGCGGTTCACCCGGGAATATTTTATCAATCAACCTGATGGAGAGATAAAAAATGAACATGAAAACGAAAATACCGGTCATTCCTATTGCCGTTATTTTTAATGCTGCTGTTAATGGATCCATAATTAATTTCCTTTTTTTTTACGTGAATAAAGGGATAAGTGCTAAAATAAGTCCTCCCGCAATTACGGATCCAATTTGACCACCGACATTGGCGCTCACGGCATGCATCAGCAGAAAATTGAACGGATCTTCTTTTTGCCCCATGTTATGTATAACCCTGGCCGACATTGGAAATGCGGAGATACCACAGGCGCCAATCATCGGGTTTATTTTTTTGCCTTCCGGCAGAAACACATTCACCAGTTTTGCAAACATCACTCCGCCAAATGTATCGAAAACAAAAGCGACAAGGCCAAGCCCGATAATCATAAGTGTATCAACCCGTACAAAACGTTCTGCCACCATAGTGCTGGCAATGCTAATACCCAACAGGATTGTTACAAGGCTTGCCAATTCATTTTGGGCAGCGAGGGAGAGTTTATTTAAAACACCGCACTCACGTATCAGGTTTCCAAACATCAGAAAACCTATTAACGCAATGGATGAGGGCGCTACAATACCGGCGATCACTGTTACAATTATTGGGAAAAGAATTAACGAAGTCCGTGATACAGTTTTTGCATGTGCTTCCATCCGGATCAGGCGTTCTTTTTTAGACGTAAGCAGCCGGATGATAGGGGGCTGAATAATAGGCACCAACGCCATGTAAGAGTAAGCAGCTACAGAAATGGGGCCAAGCAGGTGGGGCGCAAACCTTGATGAAACGAAGATGGAAGTGGGGCCATCTGCCGCACCGATGATACCGATAGAAGCTGCTTCCTTCAAATCAAACCCTAACAGCACGGCAGCTATTATTGTAAAAAAAATACCCAATTGGGCCGCAGCTCCGAAGAGCAATAAAAAAGGCTTTTTGAACAAGGGTGAAAAATCAATCATTGCGCCAATCGCTATAAAGATGAGCAATGGAAAAACTTCTGTGGCGATACCCGCTTCATAAAATACCGATAAGGCACCTTCAAGCATCTTACCGGTTTCCGGGTCTACTTGCGAAACGGCAGAAGTAAACGGGATGTTTACCATGATGGCACCGAAACCCATGGGGAGCAGTAACGTTGGTTCATACTCTTTTTTAATGGCAAGGTAGATCATAATCATACCTATACAGATCATAACAAGGTGCTGCCAGGTTATGCTATAAATCACCGGGAATAAATCTTTGAAATCCATATTATTAGTATTTAAAATATTTTTTACAGAGGCTACTTTTTTTCAATTGCACCTTCCAGCTTTTCAACTTCTTCTTCCAGGTCTTCCACTTCTTCTTTTAGTTCCTCAATTTCTTTTTTCTCTGCAATAATTAAGGAAAGCAGCACAGACAAAGCCAGGGTTGAAACAATAACTACCAGGGAGATAAAGCTATGATCGGAAAAGAATGTTTCTACCGGCTTAAAAAATGACAAGATCATTTTTAAACCAATAAAGAACAAAATAAAACTCACGCCATGTTTAAGGAACCTGAATAATCCCATAATTCCTTTTAGCGCAAAAAACAAGGATACAAGCCCCATTACTGCAAAAACGTTTGAGGTAACAGCAATAAAATCTTCTTCCTTTGAAGTAAGGATATTGGTTTGCCCTTCTTTAATGACCCCGATAATAGCGGGGATTGAATCAACAGCAAATAATACATCTGTAGAACCAATTACGAGGAAAACCAGGAATATATTGGTGATATGCCATTTGCCATTGATCTTATGAAGAAAACCTGAAGAATCTTTATCGGGATCAATTGGAAATAATTTTGAAGCGGTGCGGTATAAAATATTTTCCTTTGGATTCACCTGGTCATCCTCGCCGGTAAATGCCATCTTATAAGCAGTCCACACCAGTATAGTACCAAAAACGTAAATGATCCAATGGAAGCGCTGCACCAGTTCCATCCCTGCTACAATAAACAGAATACGAAGCACGATAGACAATAGGATACCGAGTTTGAGCAGCTTGGGTTGATTTTTTTCGTGCACCCCCATCAATGAGAAGATCATAATAAATACAAACAGGTTATCTACTGAAAGAGAATATTCTGTGAGATAGCCTGAAATAAATTTCAGCATCATCACAGACGATGTTTGCACGGTACTGTCGGGATTTTGGGGAAAGAAGCCGTAGATAGCAAGGCCAAATAGAAGAGCGACTGCAATCCAGAGGGCTGTCCAGCGCAAAGAGGTTTTTACACTGATGGACTTTGTACGATGGCTGGTTGCATACATGTCTATCCAGAATACTATAAAAAACAGCAACACAAATACGAGCCAAAAAATATTAATTGTGTTCATACGATAATTTTAACTGATGATTATCCTAATTCTATAATTGCATCCCCTTCGAGCACGGTATCCCCTTTCACTATCGGGATTGCGATCACCGTACCTGCACGATCGGAGCTAATATTATTTTCCATTTTCATCGCTTCAATGCAACATAATTTTTGGCCGATGGTAACCTTATCGCCGATTGCAACACAAATATCCAGTACTTTACCGGGTAGCGGCGATGTAATTAAGCCCGAAGATATTGGGAGAGCGGGGCCTGCCGTTTTTGCAATGGACGGCGTACTTTCTGTTGACGGCACGGATAAGGGTCTTGTTAATGTAGGCGTTTTAGTAGTCTTGAGTTGCTGCTCCACTTCAACATGGTAAATTTCGCCATTTACATTAACCCTGGCTACTGTATTCTCCATGCTGATAATTTCAACATCGTACTCCTTGTCCTGGATTTTAAATTTAAAATTATTCATTGCAAGTAATTGTTTTTATGAACGTTTTACACTTTGTTTTAAAGCAGGTGTATGGGTGATTTGGGGCCTGAGGCCATATATCTTTGAACTCCACGGAGAGTAAGGTCTCATTACTTTTTGCAGGGTAATGATACTGTTCTCATATTCCCGCATCCGGTTAATATACAGGTGCAGGGACAAGGCAATTACGCATGCAATTTCATCCTGCACGTGATCTTTTTCCGTTACATTTTCCTGCAGGGGAGCAGGCGTAGCAAGTGGCGGTGGAGTTGGTGTTCGTTTGTTAAAAAAGAATTTCATACAGCATATTTTTATAAAGGAATGTTGCCATGTTTTTTAGGCGGGTTCGTGTCTTTTTTAGTAGCCAGCATTTGAAAGGCCCTGATGACCCTGAAACGTGTCATGCGTGGAGTAATTACATCATCAATATATCCATAAGACGCAGCATCGTAAGGGTTGGCAAACTTAGTCTTGTAGTCTTCTTCATATTTGGAAAAAGCCTCCTGCCGCTCTGTCGAATCTTCTATACCGGCAAGTTTTTTATTATACAATATTTCAATTGCGCCTTTAGCACCCATCACGGCAATTTCTGCAGATGGCCATGCATAGTTAATATCACCACGAAGGTGTTTAGAGCTCATTACATCATAAGCCCCGCCATATGCCTTGCGTAAAATGATGGTAACTTTTGGCACAGTTGCCTCACCATAGGCATACAACAATTTAGCCCCATGGATGATGATACCACCATACTCCTGGGCGGTTCCGGGTAAGAAGCCCGGCACATCTACCAATGTGAGGATAGGAATATTAAAAGCGTCGCAAAATCTAACAAAGCGGGCAGCCTTACGGGAAGCATTGATATCAAGCACACCCGCAAGATAATTGGGCTGGTTAGCTACAATACCCACCGACCTGCCATCAAATCGGGCGTATCCGGTTACTATGTTAGGAGCAAAATCCCTGGCTACTTCCATAAATTCTTTATCGTCCGCTATCAAATGTATTATGTCTTTTACATCGTATGGTTTATTAGAACTGTCAGGAATAATAGTATCAATAGCTTCTTCAAACCGGTCTATTGGATCGGTTGAAGCAATCAGCGGAGGTTCTTCCAGGTTATTCTGTGGCAGGTAACTTAATAATTTCCGAAGCAACAAAATTCCTTCCTGTTCATCTTCTGCAACAAAATGCGCCACTCCCGATTTTGAGGCATGTACTTTACCTCCACCTAATTGTTCATCTGTAACTGTTTCACCGGTTACTGTTTTTACTACTTTCGGTCCCGTTACAAACATATAACTGTTGGTCTTGGACATTACTATAAAATCGGTAAGTGCAGGGCTATATACTGCACCACCTGCACATGGTCCAAAAATGGCCGACAACTGGGGTACCACGCCCGATGCAAGAATGTTACGTTCAAATATTTCAGCATAGCCTGCGAGGCTTTGAACTCCTTCCTGTATGCGTGCTCCGCCGGAATCATTGATGCCAATAATAGGTGCCCCCATCTTCATGGCCTGGTCCATTACTTTACATATCTTTTTTGCAAACATCTCGCCCAACGACCCACCGAATACGGTGAAATCCTGCGAGAAAACATAGACAAGCCTTCCGTCGATAGTACCAAATCCGGTTACTACGCCATCACTCGGGTATTTTTCTTTTTCAATACCAAAGTCAGTACACCGATGTGAAACAAACAGGTCAAACTCTTCAAAGCTGTCTTCATCCAATAGCAACTCAATACGTTCACGGGCTGTCAGTTTACCTTTTAAATGTTGCGAGTCAATACGTTTTTGACCACCTCCCAGCTTGGCTTCTTCACGTTTGTTAAACAACTGGTTTATTTTACTTATAGATGATGCCATACAAAATAGGTATTAAAATTTTTATTAAAAAACGTTGTTGAAATAACTTGCTGACGGCTTTCAGCATATTTGAAAGCAACGCTGTGCGGCGTGTTTGCCTTGTACAAAAACTGCAGTGCGATTGAATTGGAGGAATGATACTTTAGTGTAGAAATGCCAGTTATTTTATCTGGATAATAATGCGGCCCTGGAGTCCACTGAATGATGCCGGAAATTCCACCAGTCTTGTGTATGATTATACTGCATTTGGTATAGTATCCTAACTCCATTTATTATTGTATAATTTTGGAGAAATTAAAAAAGTGAATTGAAAATGCAAGCACATTTTTTTCAATTAAGATCCAAAATTACCAGTAGGAGGCCGCCCAAAAACTGACCAATATCATACAATCGCACAATTATAATCATAAATGAAAGAACTTTTTTTAAAGAAACGGCATTTGGCAGATGAATATGTGCAGGGGTTATTAAATGGTAGCCGTGTGATGCTAAGCAAAGCTATCACGTTGGTGGAGAGCAAACTGGATGCGGATAATGAACTGGCAGAAGATGTATTGGGAAAGGTGTTGCCTTATACAGGCAACTCAATACGGATTGGAATTACAGGCGTGCCGGGTGCTGGTAAAAGCACCTTTATTGAACGCTTTGGCAAATACCTCACCTCTTCGGGTAAAAGAGTTGCAGTGCTCACGATCGACCCTTCGAGCCAAAAAACGAAAGGGAGTATTTTGGGGGATAAGACAAGAATGGAAGAACTCGCCAATGACCCAAACGCCTATGTACGCCCAACTCCTTCGGGAGCTACATTGGGCGGTGTTCATTCCCGAACGAGGGAAACCATGTTGCTTTGCGAGGCCAGTGGGTTTAATGTTATTATTATCGAAACAGTAGGAGTTGGGCAAAGCGAAACAAGTGTAAAGGGGATTGTTGATTTTTTTCTTTTGCTGATGTTGTCGGGTGCCGGCGACGAATTGCAGGGTATAAAAAGAGGCATTATGGAAATGGCAGACCTGATAGCAATTAATAAGGCAGACGGTGATAATATAAAACGCAGCCAGTTAGCTCAACAGGAATGCCGAAACGCTTTGCACATGTTTCCACCCAATGAAAATGGGTGGTCTCCTAAAGTGGTTACCTGTTCTGCTATCAACAACACTGGTATCCGGGAGGCCTGGGAAATAATCTGTAAGCATGAAGAAGTGATGAAAGCAAACGGTTTTTTAAACATCAACAGGCAGCAACAAAATTTACAATGGATGCATGATGCAATCAGGAGCCACCTGCAAAATAGTTTTTATAATAATGAACCCGTTAAAAAAAATATTATTCAATTAAAACACTTAGTGGAAACAGGAAAAATTCCAGCTATCGTGGCAGCAAAAAAACTACTTGCCCTTTTTTTAAAATAGCGAAAAAAGTTACTTTTGAGAAATTTTATGCTACAACTAAAACAAACCTAAACAAGTCTTTTCATCGGACTGTTGATTGCTACATTTTATTACCAGCAATTTATTTTATCTGTTACATTTCGGCTGCTGCTCTCAATGTTGATCACTGTATTATTTCCTCTGGTTGAGCTGCCTTTTTAACTCTTCCATTTCCCTCTGTAAGTTGAAAATGGCCTGATCCTTCTCATTCAATGCCTGGTTTTTTTCGGACAATGCCTGGTCTTTCTCTGCCAGCGCTACAATTTGCTCTGCTACTTTTTCTCTTAATCCACCTGTCATGGCATCAACTGTTCTCCACGCTTCCTGTTCTATTTCTATTTTCTTTTTTTCTTCCGGGTTTGTGCCTGAATGGTGTAATATATCCGTTGCAACTTTCATATCTTCCACATCAATTTTGTGGTTAAATTCTTTGGTAATTTTTTGGTCATCTATAAAATTCGACTGTTCAAAAATGCTTAATAATTTATCCAGTTTTGTCTGGTAACGATTGGTTATTCTTTCCACTTGTACGATGTAACTGTCGTGAGTCAATTTTTCTACAAAGTCACTTTTTGTTGCGAGGGTTGTCTTGTTGATATGGTCAATATAGTTTCGTTCAACTTTTAAGCAAGGCGTCTCTATCTCACTAAGTTTAAAGCCCAAAATGTAAATGGTAGTGATGGGAAGTATAACTTTTTGATTGTTGATAATGTCTTCTTTTTTATACTGCTCAGCTAAATATTTTCTAAACCGCATTAAATCAACCAGATTTTTGGCTTTTTGAATTTCTATTAATACTTTTTTTTGCTCTCCCCTATTGGTTTTGATGGTTGCAATAAAATCAAGCCTAAACACAGCAAGTGCCGAAAGCTGGTCTGTATATGTAAATTCCTGGGGTTTTACTTCTATTGTTTCAATAGTCTGGTCTAAGAGCGTTCCGATAAAAAATTTTGCAACTCGTTCATTTTCCATCATTCTCTTAAACACCACATCAAATATAGGATTCGCTATTACCATTTTTTTGTCTTTTATACATAGCAAATGTACAAAATTTCAATAACGACTGTCGGGTAAAGGTTTCGTTGTGAGGTGGTGACAACTGGTGTACAACGGCCCGGGCATTGTGCAAGTTGGGAGAATAATTACGCCTCATTGCAGCCACAGAAACAACGCTATTTAAATTTAGTCAATGTAAAAGAACAAACACGAAACCCCAACTGCCACCCGAAACTACCACTGGCGCTAAGAGGGAGCAAACGTACTATTGCGCAATCAGGTTACTGCACGCCATGCCCCGAATGTATGTAAGCACTGGCAGACTTGCAGTTTGCGGCAAGCACAGGTTAGGCAGTGGACACAAACGAAAATAGCAGCCAAGACTATAATTTCAATGTAGCTGGTTTAGAAGAAGTTTGAATACACTGCGGGTTGATAGGGATAATCAAAGTGAAATAACAACATTTTTGTGGACTGGTGTAATGTTGAAATTTCTATTGATCACTCCCTCTTTTTTCCTTGCTCAATATCATCCTGCAAAATTTTATTGATAGGGGTAGTGGCCTCTTTCAATAAATAAATGGTGGTTCCTTTTTCCCTGGCATAGCTGGTTTCAATTTGGCCAATAGTTGTGATGGTTTTAAATAACTTTCTTTCTTTACTGCGTTCCTTGTCATCGTCACTGGCTTCTTGTATGACTATTACATTTTTGATAAACATTTTATGCAGTGGAAACCAATTAATATAATCTGCATTCAACGACACTGCACCGATTTTTTTATGTTTTGAGTAATAATTAATTGCGCCTGCCTGTCCATAGTTATCGCAAAGCACCAGCGTATTTTCTTTATCAGCCAGGCTATTAAATGCGTTGTCTGTTTTTTGGGCCAACTCACCCCAGCCAAGCATATCGGCATAATCCTGTGGCAGTTGGTGTTCCTTCCCATCCTCCCAACGGAGAAGACCCATTGATTTTAACAAGCCACTATTTTTTACCGTATCGGTTGGACTTAATATAGGGAAGGCAATTTTCACAAAAGGAATGAACGATGCAACCATTAGCAGGATAACAACCGGACGCAAATAAAACTTCCAACCGGATTTCAGTATTTGTTCGAGATATACAGCACCAAAAGCGAAGAAGATGTGATACAATCCAATGGCATAATATCCCTTTGCTTTTAAATAGGCAAAGGTTGCAAGGGTAAAAATAAATGCCCAGAGCAATACCATATATTTTTTGAATGGTGCGTATTTGAAAAATGAAACAACCGCAGCAACAAGTATAAAAAGGGCATCTGCAAAAAACAGGAGTTGTTCTTTTAAAAAATCGACGCGGTTTATATTCACCAGTTGCGTGGCAGACAAAGTTTTTAAATGATGTACCACTGGAAACTGTTGCTGATATTGCCAGATAAGATTGGGCGAAATCAGCAGTAGGGCTATGGCGGCAGCGAAATAGAGCGTTCGGTTACCAAAAACTTTTCGGTGTTGCGTGATTGCAATGGCCGGTACCAAACCTGCAATTAAAAAAACAATATTGTATTTATTCAGGAAGCCAATTGCAAAAGCAATAGCCGACCATATCAACCATTTGTTGTGACTGCTTTGGATGTATTTGATATAAGTAAAGTATAAAATTGTCCAGCATAAAATATCAAACAAGTTGGGTTAATACAACATGTTTATACGCATGATTACAGAAAGCATAATATCCAAAGCACCCAAAATCAGTGAAAATGTATTTCCGCCGAGTGCTTCAATGGCCTTCCATACTACCACCATCGTTAATGCCCCAAACAGCGCAGGAAAAAATCTGATCCAGAAAACGCCGTTGCCCAACTGCAAAATTAGCCAGGATATCCAGGAGGTAAACGGTGGAACAGATTCATATCCCCATGCAAGATGTTTGGCCTGGTCGAGGTGCAAATATTCATCCCGGTGCAAATCATATTCGGGGTTAATGAGAAAATATTGGAGTACTATTTTAACCAATATAAATGCGAAAAGGAGCAGTTATTTTTTTGACATAATACAATCAGTTGTTGGGTGTTATTTTTTATAAACCATTCCTTTTTCTTTTAGCTCATTTAAAGCCTTTAATGTTAGGTTAAGGATAAAATGACCGTTCGGTTTTTGAAAAGCTAAAAATTACACTTTCACCATTTACCATTGCTCATTCACTCTCGAAGGAAATTTACATTCAATCCAACTCTTAACCGGGTAGCCTATTTTCTTTCCTCAAAAATTATAGCACTTCCCTTTTAGTAAAGATGCAAAGAAATGCCATTTGTTTATAACCTTCCTTGAACACCGTGCATTTTATATAGCCGGTTTTAATATGGCGAAGTACGGCCAAGTAGGCGCAGGTCTCTGACCTGTTGCCTACCGTCACTATTGTAATGAGGTAAATAAATGAAGCAATTTCTGATGATCCACATTAAGCTACTTTAATGACATAGTGCCGGACACGATGCTGAATTGCAAAACAAAGAGTTGAAACACGGCTTTTAGTTTTATATTGGTATCCTCCCATACAGGTGCCTTGGCTATCTTAAAAAATTCATCCAAAAGTGTATAAATTCTAACTTGTCTTTATTCACTTCGGTTAGTCCGTATACTCCACAAAATAAATTCACTAATTCGCTATTAAAATTATCGTTTTGGGGCTTTGCGTTCGGGAGGAAAATCGAAGCACAAAAGCCGATATTAATACTAAAGTTAAATTCAAAAACTGCTCTTGAATTTTGCTTCCGTAGTTGGTTTACTGTCCTTCATAAAAAAACTCTCTCTTTCTCCTTGGTCCGGTGTCCTCACCGACCACGTCTTCCACTAGAATACATCGCCAAAATGTGTAAGCAAATCAAATCCGATAGCTATCGGATCATTTATATTTTGTTCATAAAATATTGCTGATGAAAACCTGTAATTGGCCGGATTGGTGCATAATAGCCAATGTGGCTGCATTGGGTTAAGGTGCATGTAATCTAATTTTTGAGCTCCCATTTCCCTGCTAAAAACTCTTACCGCCAATGGGTCTCTCTGCCAGATATTATATTGCCTGTCTGTGCTTGTTACTGCAAAGTCTTTCAAATTACCATCATTGCATGCTTTCATATTGTTTACGAATGTTTTTGCCGTAAACTTTTCAAAGCTATTTTTAGGATACTCTTTGCCATTCATTGCCAATTGTTCTCACATCAGATGAATATGATAGGGCATTATCACGTACCCGTAAATTTTAACCAGCTCCTTTTGTACCAGCCACTGCAGACTGTTGATAATGATCATTTTGTTTTCATCCGCCCTTAGTAAGGGTTGCCATTTATTTATGGTAATCGTCCAAAAATAAACTTCATTTAATTCCGTGTACGAATTTCGATGGCCTTTGTATTTAAAATCTTTTGCTTGCATTTTTTATGGTAAGATAATTCATTTCGCTACAGGTCGGTGAAGACACCGACCTCGGAGTGTAAGTGTTTCGCATTGATACCAAACACGGAAACAATTGTATGAAGCAAGTGAAGTAGCGGTTCCTTTAAAACAAAAGGATATTGATTATTTGCAAACCATACGGTTGGTGTATGAACAGCAATATACCATGCATACCAGCCGTACCCACAGCATTGAAAACAGAATTGTAAATATTCACCAGCCACATGTACGAACTATTGTTCGTGGAAAGGATGCTAAAAAGGTAGAGTTTGGCAGCAAGGAACAGGCATCGTTGGTCAATGGCTTTATGATTATTGAAAACCTTTCATGGAACAACTTTAACGAAAGCCAGTATCTAATGCATACTATAGAAGCTTACCGGACCAGATTTGGCTTTTATCCGGCAGAGGTACTAGCTGATAAAATTTATTGCACCTGGGGAAATAGACGAAGCCTCAAAGAACTCAGCATCCTGTTACGATCCAAACCATTGGG
>JBGSMI010000394.1:0-12878 GCA_041740215.1 Ferruginibacter sp. | reverse complement strand
AAAACAATAATTGAATAGGATAAGAGGGACAATTTTTTCATGGAGCAAAAGTTTTAAAAGTGAAGAAAATTTACAAAACAAGCAGGTATTAACATTCAATGAAAGAGCATCATTTGCAAGTTGAATATATCCATATAAATTGATGGAACTGTGCCGAAGTGTGCTGTTCAATGAAAAAGTTAACATTAATAAAGTCTGGCAAGAAAAATATTTACCGTTGTATAATTATTTGTTGCACTTCCCACTCCGTACCATTAAATATCCTGATGGTATAAACATCATTTTTAAATTGAGCAACAGGAATTGATATGGAAGATGTCGCCAATTTACTATTGAAGGTTTTTGAATAAATAATGTTGCCCATTTTATCAGTTAGCTCAATGGCGGTAATAGTGCTTGTTGTTTTTTGTAAGCCAGTGATGGCATCCAGCTCTTCTATCTTTATACCATCTATTGCAGGGTTGGGACTTACCCGAAATAAACTGCCACAAGAAGCACACTGCCCTCTGGTGGTGAAAGTATAAGCTTGTACAGTAGTATTACTACAAGGTGCTGTAACTTTTACCAATAATGTAATCAACCCATTTTGTGGGTTGTTTGCAGAATAATTACCTAGCGAAAATGTCACACTGTTTCCCGATCCAAAAATTGAAGTATTGCCATATACCTTTTCTATAATACCTGTAGCCCCCATTGGAGAATTAATTCCATTTATGGTAAATGTAATAACCTGTGATGGCGGTACATAATAAAGAGTTGGACTTGCTGCAACAGGAAAATTACTCCCTACCTGATAAGTAACTGTAAATGCAGTACTGATTGAACCTACACCCAAGGTTTTAATGGCGGCTTGCAAAAGCCCACAGGCGGGGGTTGATATAGCTGCCGTTAGTGTAATATTGCCATTTAAAGGACCCACACTGCTTGTTGTAAAAGTAACTCCGTTACCTGTAGAAGGTGTAGTTAAATTAGCAGGAGTGGTACTCCATGCTACGGTAGCACCTGCTGGTAAATTGGGAATGTTATAGGTATTGGGTGCGGTACACAAGTTATCACTTCCGTTGATTGTGCTATTGGGCGATATGGATAATTGGTAATAACCTGTAACATTAGGAGCCATATTTTCTACCCTTATAAAATAGGTTTGCCCTGCTACAAAATTCCAGGTAATGCTGGAGAAAAGATTGGTGGTAGAAATATTGTCATTCTGAGCCAATTGAGTGGTGGCATTTGCAGCAAATAAAGTAAGCCTGGTATTGGCTGTTGCATTAAGGTATGCTGGTATTGCTGTTGTAGTAATGGGCAGGGTGGTATTGCAGGGCGCAACAAAACGCACCCAGTCAACATCGCATTGGCTCCATACTGCATTTCCGAATATATCTTCATTATATTGTTGATGAAAGTTTCTTTCTTGAATTTCACCCAAAATTATTGGTCTTGCGTTTAAAGAAACATTGTCCATTTCATAACCATCATATATAGCCTTGGAATTTATCCAGCCATTTTTATTATTTTTACTCTTCCCTCTTTCTATGGAATACAACATGACCCCAATTTGTAATCTGGAAAATACAGTTCTGCAATCCCTATCCCTATTGTAGCTCATTACATTACGTGTATCAGGAGGAGCTGCGCCTGCTGGTGGTGCTGCATAAGAGTCATTCCAAGGATCACGGGCATTGGTATAAGTACCCAACTCATTGAATAAACATGTACCAATAACATTGAATTGATTATTTGTTAAGTCCGGATCCGCAGGCGTATCACTTAGGCAATCACCCGTGGCTTCGCAGATTCGCTGACTCGTAGGGCCACCACCACCAAAAAAACAAAATGAAAGAAAAGGCCAGGTTCTGTTTCTGTCAATAGCTTCTTTGCGGCATTGCCCCCTATTGGAATACTGATGGGTATGGTCAAGCTCTAAATAATGACCCACTTCATGTGCAATAGTAGTGTTAGCGATTGTTCCTGTTGCACCAAAATTTAAAACAATACCATCCCGACCAAAAACACGTGACCTGATATGAATACCTGCTGTTCGCTCATAGTCGCCTACAATGTGGATATTGATACAACCTTTTTCTTTATTGTTTTGAATTAAATTCCAAGCTTCCCCATCACCCCCAATTTCAAACCATTTATTATCATTGATAATTGTTGGCTCGCATTTCATGTAAAAGCCAATCAGGCTATTATTATCAACATTATAAATCCTGTTAAGATTGTCAATGTAATCTCTTAAGTCCTCCATATCTGGCCCTCCAGTACCATCTGTTCTACGATAAATATAAAATTTTATTGGAACCCGATACTTCACTCTATCTAAACCTACTATCCTGCTGCTGGCGGATGGATAGCCAATACTGTCAAGAAAAGTATTAAGGTATTGGTTATTAGCAAACCATGGTAAAGCTTCTAATTCGGTAGTATCCCTATCTACAGCATCATCATCAATAAGCTGGTAAGTTTGAGTAAAAAAGGCAAATTGAAATTACATTTAAAAGTATTGTAAATATTATCTTTTTCATACACTAATTTTTTATAATTGTAACTGTGGTATAAATTGTATTGTTTACTTCATTTAGTAAAACCCCTTTTTGAAAAACCTTTAAAGTTCTAAATGCAGAACCGCAGTCAAATTTAAAAGCCATATAACATGTAGTTATCGTATCTGCCTGATTATGGTAATATTTAATAATAAATTTTTTACATCGTTCATTTTCAAATGCCATCGCATCCACTTGCGGATTATAAATTGGACCGAAATCAAATGCCCAAAATGCCAACGGGGTATTTGGGATTTGCTTTCGGTCGGGAGCAAAAGAATATCTGTTGCCGAGTTCATCAAAAATCTTTAAGCTGTCTTTATTATATAGGGAATTATCCTCTGCATAAAGATATTGGTCATTCACATTTTTCAATATAAGGATAACTCCCGAATTACTAATATCAAAAGGTTCTTCGCATTTATATTTTTTGCAAGAAATGCAAAAAATCAGCATTAAAAAAAAGTAAACGCCGCCAATAAATATTTGTTTGATTAGTTTCATAAAAGACAATTTGTATGTTTAGATTATTGGTTAATTGTATAGTTGTATTTTATGTTGACAATTCATTTGATTGAATGGTTGCCTGAAACAAAAAATAGTTTTCGTCCTTGATATAATTTTTATTCACTAATCTAACATCTTTTTTCAAACCCAGGCAACTCCCTCCATTTGCTGATGCACTTTCCTAATGGGAGGCCAGTCTATGCCGGTAAATACCAGCGGCTTTAAAATTTCACAAGTAGAACGTTCGTAACATTTACTGTAAACAGCTAAAAATTAAATATACAAAAGGGCATGGTGCAAAGTGTACAGCATTATGATGATTGTGTAGAAATTAAAATGGCTGGTTATTAGCCAGCCATTAAACGGAAAATATTTTATATAAATTCCTACAGTAAATAATTTATTTCGAAGGATGGCAGCTTTGTAAGGCTAACATATTTTCAGCCAGGTTTTCATCATAAGTTTTAAGCACCATTTATTCTTCATACATCAACGCCTATTTTAATCGGGGCAACTCCATCATCAACTCCTCTGAAGCAGTAAAATTATTGCCAAAGTCAACTGCTTTTACCCTCACTACATATTTATTTCCAGTTTTCAATCCGGTAATGGTAAACGAATTTCCGAATACCAATGCAATGCACTGTTTGGATTTCTCCCCACATTCAGCAGAACGCCAGTTTACAAGTTGATTGTTTACATAAACATTGTACCCAGCTATATATTTATTATCGGATGCAGGTGTCCAGGTTATGGTGGCAGTAGTATCGGTTGTGCTGGTAATTTTTAATTCAGCATTAAACAAGGGGGCTTTGTGGTCGCCAATACTTTGCAATGCTTTAACCCATTTATCGGCCATTGTTTTTTGACCCAACGTATTGGGATGTGCCCAGTCTAACGTCATTGCGCCGGGTACATCGGGGCAGTTAACCCAGCCCGATGCCATATCTACCTGCACTATCTTAAACTCAGGATACTTAGCCTTAAACTCCGCTATAATGGGCTCTATTGAATGATTTACAAAACGAACCCAGGGAGTATTTAGTTTTGCCAGCAGTATGGTAATTTTTGGGTTTCGGGCATACAAGGTTTCTATAATTGCTTTAAGGTAATTGACCGTTTGCAGGGAATCTCCTTTGGCATCGTTGGTACCAATATGCACCAATGCAATATCAGGCTTACCATAAGCCAGCAAACGCTGGGGCAAAGGAAGATATGTTACGCTGTCGTGCGTAAAACCACCCTTTAGTAATTCGCCGGTTTTTATGCCATAAAAGGCTTCATGGTCTGTATCAAATGTTCGGGCGGTATATGGCGAAACGGGGGGCGCTATTCGCTGCCGCCTGTTTTCCTGAAACCATACATTGTTGCTGCCAAGCATATCAACTTTGTAACCAGCCGAATCCAGTTTTTCCCAAAGCCAATACCGATAGCTCAGCTCTGTTATGGAATCCCTGTTTACTTTGCCCTGTGTGATGGAGTCGCCGATGCAAACAATTTTTAAGATCCTGGGTTGGCAGGATGTAAGGATTAGCAGGATAGTGCCCCACCACGTCGGATTGCTATACTTCAACATTTAAACCAATTTTTATCGTTACCATTTTACTAAAAACAACTCAAGCGATCATCAGCCTATCAACATGAGCAATTTCGTGTAGCCTATACTGAAATCTACTTACCTATAATATATTTTACCTCTTCGGTAATGCCTTTCCAATTATCAGTTCTAAAAGGGGCTGCCGGTAATCCTTCTTTGTTAAAAAAATTGCTTTCGCCTGCATCATCTGCCCAGCTATACCTTACAGCAACTGGTGCTGTAACGCTATCCTGAAACACTATTACTTTATCGCCTTCTATCATTGCTTTGGCGTAAAAAAACTTTCTATCGGCACCGGCAATTTCAAAACCTTTTAAATAACCATATACATCTTTTGCAATAAGGCCACTGCCGGTATTTGCAAAGGAGATGACGATCTTATTTCCTTCAATTTTTTGCGATAAAAATGAGGGTCCGGTGAACACGTTGCCCTTATTGTACGTATTATTCAATGCAAGTAAAGCAAGGCGTTTACCTACATCCTGTTTGTTTTTTGGGTGAATATCTTTAGCATCGCCAATATCAGTAGTTATGGCCATGCCTGTGTTTGGCAGCGACAACGTCATGGCCTGTGCCTCTCTTAATTCCGCCCAGCTACTGCCTTTGGTGCTGTTACCATTATCCGCATTCCAACTTGCCAGTTGTACAAAGTAAAAAGGGAAATCGCCTTGCCGCCATTGCCTGCGCCAATCAGTTATCATTAGCGGAAATGTTGTCCGATATTCATAAGCCCTGCCTGCATTGGCTTCTCCCTGGTACCAAATGGCACCTTTAATGGCAAAAGGAATTAAAGGGTGAATCATGGCATTGTATAATAAGGAAGGGTAACTGTTGGGATCGTTTTGGAGCGTAACATCACTGACAGACTCAATGTTATACAACCAACTGCCGGCAAGAGATTGCACAGAACTGCCGAGGGTGATTTTTACATCAGCAGCCTCCCCGTAAATTCCACCGCCGCCACCCGTATCGTTGATCCTAACCGCAATTACATTTATACCTTCTTTTAAAATGCCGGCCGGTATGGTGTATTTTCTTTTTTCAGTGTAAGATGAAGTACTGCCGATTTTTGTGCCATTCAGGTAGCAATCATCATTATCGTCTATCATCGCTAATTCAATCAAGCCCGCTTTACCTGCATCTGCAGCCGCTATAATGATTGTTTTTCTCAGCCATACATTACCGTCTAAACCCTCAAGCCCCTGCTGCTCCCACAAGCCGGGTACATTTATACTTTTCCAATCCTTATCATCGTAGTTTGCATTTTTCCAAAGGGCAACTTCCGCTGCTGAAGCAGTTGATGTATTTATAAATTTTTGCAGGTTGTTTTTAACTTTTTCTGTTTTAGCTTTCATTAGTGCATCAATGTCAACTTTGTTGAGGGTGGACACCATTTCTTTGTAGGTATCATCGTTTTCAAATGCTTCCTTGCTTATCCAGGTTTCTACCATAGTACCGCCCCAGGAGGTATTGATTAAACCAATAGGTACATTTGTTTCCTGCATAATTTTTCTTGCAAAAAAATAGGCGGCTGCAGAAAAATTGCCTGCGGTAATTGGAGAGCATACCTGCCAGGTGCCACCGGATACATCTTTTTGCGGCTTGCTTGCGGTTGCTTTTGTAACCTCAAACTGGCGAATTGCAGGATAATTAGCTGCTGCAATTTCTTCCTTGTAATTATTGATAAATCCCCAATCCCCTATTTTCATTTCCATATTGGATTGCCCTGAGCAAACCCAAACATCGCCCATTAAAATATTGCTGATAGTAACGGTATTTTTTCCACTTACTGTTAATGTATAAGGTCCACCGGCATTTTCAGCGGCTAAATCAATTCGCCACTTTCCTTCTTTATTTGCCTTGATGGTTTTAGATTGATGATTGAATTGCACGGTAACTTTTTCATTTACACCTGCCCAACCCCAAACAGGAATGCTTCGCTCTCTTTGCAACACCATGTTTTCGCAAAATATTTTGGGCAAACGAACCTCGGCCATCAGTTGTAAACTCCAATTAATCAAGGCAAAAAGGAAGGTTATTTTTTTCATTGTATGTAAGCTTTAATTTTTATTTTTTTGCAACAAATCATATTAATCAGTCTATCTATTTTTTAAGTACGCATACGCCAATGCATACGCACCTGCCGTCCAGCCGGCAAGCACCGATGCGTTGTATTCCCGGTCGTTTATCTTTCCATCACTGGTATATTTTTCGTAGGTTTTTCCATACACCCTGTTAATGGTTTGTTGTTTACCATCTTCTTTTTTTATAAAGCTGATGGGGTCGGGCTTTTCAAAATTAGCCGCTACAATATCCAGCCATTTCGCAGCAATTCTTTTGGCATCTATTATATAGCCATATTTATCTAAACCAATAATAGCAAGACTTTGCAGTGGCGCCCATATAGAGAAATGATCCCACTGGTATGAATGTGTTTGTACAGAAGTTTCGGTAGTTGTAAGTCCCCAGGCACATTCCAATAAAGGCAAATTGGCCACTACTCTTTTTGCCTGTTTTGGAGATGCGATGCCTGCGTATAAAGGAGACAGCATGGTAACTGCCGCAACCTTACTGTGGCGTTTGTTGATAAAATCATAGTCAAGATAAGTGCCTCGCTTTCCGCTCCAGCAGTATTTATTTACCAGGGCTTTTCTATCGCCGGCTTTCTGTAGCCAGTCTGCCTTACTGTTAATACCTAACTCTTTTTCCATCCAGGCAAAATTGAGTTCGTATAAATACAGGTTACTATTTAAATCTACTGCAATAAAATCAGGACAGCGGTGTTCAAACCGGGTAGTAAAGTCCATGCCGGTTTCCGCTTCTGCTGCATACCAGGAGGCTACTTTTAACATGGTTGCTGTATCTGCTTTTTTACTTAATCCAAACCGATCGGTAAGCTCGGGATTGTATAATTCCAATAATTGTTGATCGGATGCATGATGAAAATAGCGTTGCAATCCGTTGATGGATGTGTAGTTTTTTTCAATGGTATTTTCACTGGTATCTGTCCAGAAATGATATTCTGTCTGCAAGCTGAGATAAGCTTTTTGCAGCCATGTTTTATCTTGTAAAAAAGGATATAAATCTTTCACCATCATAGAAAGATAAGGCGGTTGCGAACGGTTACTCCCCCATTCAGCATTGGCATTGGGAGCAAAGCCTAACGAATCTACGAGGTGCAACAAATTATTGATACCACCTTTGGCAAGGCTTATTTTGTTGTGCTTTAATAAACCAAGTTGTGTAAAATAAGTATCCCAGTAAAACTGTGTATTGCACCAGAAAGAGTACACGAAGGTGTCTGTTAAACCGGGGCCACATCGGCCGCTTACCTGCTCCCAATTGCTTTTAATAGAACTATCAATATGCGTCCAGCTTTTTTCAAATTTGGGCGAATATTTTATGGTGGAATTTTTTGATTGTGCAGTGCAGGCAATGGCAGAAAAAAAGAACACAACCGGCAAGGCGATTTTATAAATTTGTCTCATTTTATATAATTACAATTCTACTTAGTAAGTTTGGTTTTACAATCATTTATTGTAGCACATCTTTTATACTAACCAATTGAATTTTTCGTCTTTCAATTACTGCTCGTACAAGTTTACTGGTGAACGCTTTGGTTACGCCACCACGATCATACCCAACGTTTTCATAACCTTTATGAAACAGGGACTGCATTTCTTCGCCATCAATACCGGGATGTTCTACCAAACAATAGATACCATTTGATAGCGTATCCAATATGTTTGCCAGTTGCTGTTCTTTTTGTAAAGGCGATTTTTTTGAGCCGCCAAAATTGTTGATGTATTTTACGCCGGCTGGCAAGTCAATCGGCAAGTTGTATTCAACAGCAAGTCTATTCACCAGCGATTTTATAGCAGTATTCGCATCGTTACTGCCCATGTGTGCACTTAGGTGACTAACCTGTGGAAGGTATTTTTTTACCAATTCAATTTGTGCCCGAAATTCGGCTTCAACCTCTGCAATGTTTATATTTTTTTGCAGCAGGTATGCACTTGCTGTGTCAGCGTTATTCTTCCATATAAAATGTGGGAAATAGCCATCCGCATCTACCAGGCTAGGGGCATTGGTCAATGGGCGCCAACGGAGGTTGGTCCATTCACTGGTAAGGCATAAATGCACGCCCACATCGAATCCTGGATTTTCTTTTAGTAGTGTGACTGCTTCCATAAACCAGGGCGTTGGCGCCAGCACTTCTACCGAGCGGCTGATGCCATGCTGGTACACATCAATGCATGCTTTATTTACCGCATGACAAAAACCCATATCATCTGACCTGACAATTAATTTAATTCCGGATGGTGATTGTGCATGTGCTAAGTGAAAACATAGAAAAAAAATAACAAAGCTTAGCTTTTTAAATGCGGTTAGAAATATTTTCATGATTGAATAATTTAGTTGTTGTTTTACTAAGTATTGAAAATCGTAAGACTTCACCCTAGCTCCTTTCCGAAGCCGAGGGAAACTTGACACTGATAACTCAACGCTCTTTTCTCATTCGATTGGTTTACTGCGTTGTCACTACCATTACAAAACCACCATACCCTTTCACTGTTACATTTTCAGGGATGATGGATGGGGTTGAATTGTTTACCGCTGAATTATCTGCATCTTCTAAAAGTGTAGTAATCTTATACTTTGTATCTTTTAAAAAACCATTTAATTGTAAAATTTTTTCAGTTGATTCTCCATTGATTCCCGCAATATACCAGGTGTTCCTTTTCCTTCTTGCAAGCACTACTTCTTTACCCGGCTCACCGCTGATGTATTTTATTTCGTCCCAGATTACGGGTAGTTTTCTTAAATAATCCTGTACAAATACTGATTGGGATAGATAGCTTTCTTTTGAATCGGCCAAGTGCAATATGCCACTTTCAAAAATGATGGGTAGAGCCAACTCATGAACTGAACTGGTAAGGTGCTTGAATTTTGAATCGGAAAATGTAACTGGTGTATAATCCATAGGGCCTACAACATTTCTGGTAAAGGGTAAGATGGTATTTTGGATAGGTGCTGTAACTGGATATTCCTTTCTAAACAAGTAACATTCTGCACCGCTTACTGCCTCTGTACTTAACAGGTTTGGATAGGTCCTGTTCCATCCTCGTGGCAAGGTACAACCATGAAAGTTGACCATGATTTTATTGGCAGCGGCTTCTTTTAAGATGGCTATGTATTGCCGAATAATCTCTTGTTTATCGCTTTGAAAAAAATCAATCTTCACCCCTTTTATTCCCATTTTATTTAAGTAGGCAAAGGTTTCTTTTCTTTTTGCAGCGGTGAATAGGGCGTCTCTTGGTTGTTCTGTTACTGTGTTATTTGGTCCGCCGGAATTATACCAAACCCATAATCCTACATTTTTCTTTTTGGCATAATCAACTAACTGTTTGATGTCGCCGCCTTTCATGATATTCCAATTGGCATCCACCAGCGAATAAGGAAAATGCATGTCGGCAGAAAAATCAACAAAGGCTTTCAGACTATCATAATCTTTCGGACTATCGGGCTGGCTCCACCAACTCCAGGATGCAATCCCTGGCTTTATCCAGGAAACATCCTTTATTACGGAAGGCGGATTAAGGTTAGGAATCATTTGCGATGCAACCAAATTTTGTAAATCACTTGCCACAACTATACAACGCCATGGGGTAACAGCCGGAAGCTTCATCACTGCATTATTGATACCATACCCGCCTGCATCTTTTTGATCAGGCTGTTTTATTTCGTAAGCATTCTGAGTAGGATTAAACCGTAAATGCGAAGCAAAATAATTTCCATCAAGCGCCGCTTCGCTGATCAACAACCAATTGTTGTTCACCTTTGCCGTTAATGGAAAACACCAACCCTCCCCTGTTTCAGACACTGTAGGCAGGGTTCCATTGGTATAAAAATTTTCATATCCCGGAGTATATTGAGTGGCTGAATCGTAAGGCTGCACCCACACTTTACTTACTGGTGGCAACTTAAACGAGGTAAATTCCTTGTTCACAGTAATCCTATTTAATCCGTTTTTTTGCTTCGGTAATTGATACCTGAATGCAAATCCATCATTAAAAACCCGTACAACAATACTGTACAAAAGACCTTTGCTGTTTTGTAAATTAATAGATGTCTCATTGGCAGTAAAAGCCACCTGCAGGGCTTTACCAGAAACCAACTGGTATTTTTCTTTGATGGTGGTGATGCCCGAAACAGACTTTATTGTTGAACCTTTCCCAAAATTGCCGGCATTATCCGTATCAAATCCTGTTACAGATGTATCAACTAACACTTCACCTGATTTGCTTAGCTGGTAGCAAATTTTTTTATCATATTCACTTTGAGCATTGTTTACCAAAAACACATTGACAGAAATATTTTTATCCGGCGAATAAAAATTTGCAGGCAATGTATTTTGTTGGGCAAATGATTTTTCACAAAAAATCATTGCAAAAAATATGGGCAGGAATTTGTATGTCATTGGGGAAAAATTTATTGACTATTATGGTAATTGTTTAATGCTGTTTAAGTTGGATCTTTAAATTATCGCTGCGCTGGCTGCGTAGCAAAAACAGTGTACATTTTTTTAGGTTGTATTTGTTTTTAAACATTTGCTTAGCCTGCAGAACTCTTGATCTAACCCCTCTCCGAAGGCAGAGGGGAACTTGACCCTGCTGCCACAGGACTCTTTTATTTATGACAGTTAATGCTTTATTTTCCAGTTCTTTTCAGCGAAACATCAGCGCCGCTTTCAGTATACTCCGAAGGCAGAGGGAAGCGTGATCCTGATAATGCCCGGCTCTTTTATTTTCCAGTTCTTTTCAGCGAAACATCAGCTCCGCTTATAGTTTACTCCGAAGGGGGGAGCTTGACGCTGAAAAATTTGAACTTGTATTTAATCGGCCATCAGTAAAGCTTAGTATTTTTTCAACATTTTTCAATACGAGCACTCACTGTGTATTTTTAATAAAAATTCTTATTTCAATAATGTTTTTAAAAAAGGAGTCAACTCCGCTGCCATATTTTTATGCTCCGCCACATTCGGGTGCCAATCGCTGCCATTCATCTGGAAAGGACTGAACCCAAAATAAAACACGGCTTTATCAACTTTTTTAAATTCATTCACTACAGACTGAATATAACTTTCCTGGGTGTTGAATTTTTCTCCCCCACCCGATGGACCACCAATGCAAACCATCATTGACTGAGGATAATTTTTACGCACTCTTTTTATAAAATTTAAATATGCTGTGGTGAATTTTACGGAATCAACTGCCGCAGAAAAATCGTTACCGCCTAAATCAATTACTACCATGGTGGGTTGATGAGCAGCAAAATTCCAGCTAAGTTTTTTTGTCTTAATTACTTCATCATAAAAGTCGGGCATGGCAAATGTCGTATCCCCTCCATACCCCTGGTACATGCCAATACCTGAGCGACAAATACCAATATATTCCGCCTGCAATGCCCTTGCTGTAATGGCTCCATAGCTTAAATAATTGTTTTCTGTTTCGTAGGTAAAGTGTTCTTCTCTGCCAGATCCTTCGTTGCCATAGCCGCAGGTGTAAGAATCGCCAATAAACTCAATGGAACGCTTGCTGATAGCTGGTTTAAACAATTGCCCTTTTGCATCCAAATGCAGTCCAAGAAAATGACTATCGCCTCCATGCCATTCCGTACGGCGAATAATTTGGAGCGTATGCTTTTTGTTTGTGAGATTTTTTGCCAGCAAATAAATGCCAGATGGTTTATCCGTCTTCAATTTAAAAACACTGTCATCAATTACGATGGTGAAGTAATTTCGCAGGCTGTCATCTTTCATTTCCATTTCAACCGATGTACCAGAAAATACTGTTTTGATGGCACTACCGGAATACATAAAAGCAGGTTGCTTAACATCCGAAAAATCAAATCTGCCGATGTATGCAAATTTATTATCCGCAGCACTTATAAACTTTTTTTCACTTGTTTGTGCCGTTAACCACTGGGTAAAAAAAAGTGCTATTCCCAAAAATAAGATCTTCATTATTTAAGATTAAAAATTAATTATTACTGTTTTATATCACGATAGCTATCAAGCCGAAAATTCAGTTCACCAGCAAAATCCATACTTCAAAACTTAACAGTCAAAATAACTCATTTACAACTCACCATTGACCATTCATAACTGATCATTCATTATACACCATTGACCATTCACGATTCACCATTGACCATTCACCATTGAC
>JBGSMI010000390.1:0-55718 GCA_041740215.1 Ferruginibacter sp. | reverse complement strand
TAACCCCGAATTACATAAATTATTAACCCTTAAATTTCAATTCTTCGATAAAAACATTGCACATTCTTATACGGCGTGAAGTATAATACTAACGTACTGACCAATCAGTAATCATTCTAAGATTAGTAAACAGCCGAACTCAGAAACAAAAAAGGCCCTCAAATTGAGAGCCTTTTTTGTTATTACCAAAACTACTGCTAAATTAAAATTTTATATTATAATATTGCTGTTAATAGCCTGTGTTCTGAACAAGATTACTATTTAAATCCAGCTCCCGTTGCGGCATCGGTTTTAAAAGATTTCTTACGTTCCAATTGGTGTTAGCTGCAGGCCTGCCAAAATTGATATCCGTTTTTATGTTTATCAACCCAGCCCTTTGCCAGCGTACCAAGTCATTGTAACGGTTGCCCTCCAAAGCCAATTCTACCCTTCTTTCGTTCATTAAAAACCTAACCATCTGGTCTTTTGTAGAAGCTGCAGATCTTGGTAATAAAATCAGCCTTGTTGGGTCTGCCCTTTCCCTTACTCTATTTATAAGGGTAGCCGCTCCGCTTATGTCTGGTGTGGCTCCTAATAACTTGCATTCGGCAGACATTAGGTACACATCAGCAAGGCGTAAAATACGCTCGTTATTAGTTCCCATATTCGGCTGCCCGTATAGTTCAGCCCCGGAGATATCTCTTAGGATATATTTTGAAGGTGTAGAGCCAGTAACAGACCAATTAGCTCTAAAAATTGGTGTTTCTGTTGTAGGGAAAGGATCTCCTTCTCTGAAAATAGTCTGTACCCTGCGTGGGTCATTGGCTTCAAATGCATTTTGCAATGGTGCCACTACATGAACTAAACCATAACCGACTGCATTGGCTCCTTGAGCACAATTTCCAAGTTCACATCCTGCCCTCCACATAATGTATCTTCCATTACCGGAGCCTCCACCCTGATCATTGGGAAACCAATTATTACCGCGACCGAAAGCAAACTGAATTTCAAACAAAGATTCAGAGTTATTTTCTGCATCTAAAGCAAAATTATCGCTAAATCTGGTTCGAAGACTATATTCAGGCGAAGCAATAATGCTTGTAAATTCTGCATCAGCAGCAGCATAAAGTGCCGGCTTATTTTCCCACTGGGCTCTATATAACAATAGTTTACCAAGTAAGCCGCTTGCAGCACCACTTGTTGCACGCCCCGTGTTTGCACCGTCCCATTTAGCGGGCAAATTTTGTTTTGCAAAAGTAAAATCAGCAGCGATGAAATCCCATAATTCACCAGGCTTTGAGTTTGGCATCCTTGCTTCATCTAAACCTGTAACTACATCCTTTGCAAGAGGTGGTGTACCCCAATTAACAACCAGTATAGAATTAAAATAAGCCCTCATAAATCTAGCTTCGGCTTCAAACCTCAGTTTTTTTGATGCGTCAGTAAATTTTGTGGCTTTGGGTAATTGTGCTAAAACTAAATTGGCCCGTTGGATACCTTTATAGCATGTTTCCCAGATCAAAGAAAAATCACCATTGGTGGGCAACCAGTTAAAGTCTTCATTGTCATCATTACCATTGCTTCGTACGGTTACATCATCATCGGGAAATAACATCGCCTTGTACCAGCCTCCACCATCTTGACTGTAATACATCGTAAGCATAGTTGCATAGGGAGACAAAGAAGCTGCTTCAAAGTCAGCCTCATTTTGGTAAAAAGTCTGTTCAGTTAATTCACCAAGTGGCTTTAAATCCAACTGCTTATTACAGTTTGTAAATACTACAGCAATCGTTAGTAAAAATGCTGTAAACAAGAATATTTTTTTCATAAACAAATTTTAAAGATGATTAAATTAGGACTTAAAAATTGAATTGAACACCTGCCTGGTAAGTACGTGGCTGTGGTGTGCTTCCTACATCTGTACCAGCACCTGTTTGCGTGGCAACATTTCCGAATGTAACAACTTCAGGGTCTAAACCGGTGTATTTAGTGATAACGAAAAGATTCGTAGCTCCAATATAAATTCTTGCACTACGAAACGCTTTTGTTTTTTCAAGTAAAGACTGTGGCAGTGAATAACCAATTTGCAAATTCTTTAATCTAAAAAAACCTGCATCTTCCACCCAACGGCTTGAAAAACGGTTGTTATTGTATGGGTCGCCATCTACAGCCCGGGGCATTGAGTTACTGGTACCTTCGCCTGTCCAACGGTTTTTAGTAGTCGCCAACTGGTTTCTACCTGGACCTCCCAAACCTTCCATGCCTCTTCTTAATTGGTTGTAAACCTGTACTCCACTCACTCCTTGAAATAAAACGGCTATGTCAAATCCTTTATAGGCGGCATCAATATTTAATCCGTAAAAGAAATCAGGGATTGTTTTACCAAGGTAAGTCCTGTCATGGACTGTGATCCTGCCATCGGAAGTATCTGCAAACTGTTTACCATTCGGACTACCTGTAAGCTGAGAATTATTGTCTTCAAAAATGACATCACCAGCCCGTGGCCTGTTAGCCCCACCTGCCACAGCATCGGGCAAAGCAGCACTTGCCTGCGCCGCATTCTGATAAATACCCAGTGCGTTGTAGCCATAAAAATAACCAATTGGATATCCTATAGCTGTCCTATAGTCGCCACTGCTGTATTCTTCAACATTGGGGGCAAGTGCAACCAACCTGTTTTTAATTGTAGTTAAATTACCTGACACATTCAGGTTTATCTCCCTTGCAATTCTTGTGTTATAGGATAGATCAAATTCAAAACCGGAATTTTTAACTGAACCTACATTTACATCGGTTCCGCCAAAACCACTGGTAAATGGAACAGGCAACCCATATAAAAAGTCTTTAGTTTTTCTATTATAATAAGTTGCTAAAAAAGTAACCTTATTGTTGAACAAAGATACATCGACTCCAAAATCGGAAGACTCTACCGTTTCCCATCCAATCTTACTATTGGGCAAAGATGGCGAAATTGGCGCCTGGGCTGGTGTTCCACCTATAGGGTATTGTGGTGTAAAATTTACCCTTGAAATATACGCAAAGTTGGATGTATTGGCATTTCCCAATTGTCCCCAACTACCCCTTACTTTTAAATTAGAGATGATTGAATTCTTCGTAAAGAAAGATTCCTCACTAACAATCCATGCGGCAGAAAGAGCAGGAAAAGTTCCAAACCTATTTTCCGGAGCAAACCGTGAAGTTCCATCTCTTCTTACTGTGGCTGTAAGTAAATATTTTTCTTTGAAATTATAACTCAAGCGGCCAAAATAACTTGAATACGCTTCATTACCTAATCCTGAACCAGCATTCGCATAAAAACCAAAAGGACTAGAACCGCCGGGAATTGGGCCACCCCTTCCATTATTGACACTTTGGTAAAAAGCAGGGTCGGTACTTTGAAAATTTGTACCGCTATATGATAGGTTATTACCACGTAGTTTTTGATACTCTATACCAGCTATGGCATTTATTGAATGTTCGCCAATATTTTTTTCATATCCAAGCGTATTGGTAAACACTTGTGTGTAACCCTGGCTTCTGTTATCGCCATAGCCATTGATTTCTCTTCCAAACCCAATTTCGGGAGCTGTATATCCAGGAGACCAGGAAGTATTTCTGCCAAAGCTCAAATCGACAGATGCGGCAGATCTGTATTTAAGTCCTCTCAAAATTTCTAACTCTGCAAAAACACCCCCCAACAGTCTGTAAGTTTGGTCTGTATTTTTTAAAATTTCATTCAAACCTGTCTGGTTGCCGATAGTAAATCCCGCTACATCTAAATTTCCATTGAAACCATATCTATTACCTGGAATTGAATTCTGGTCATCATATATTTTAAAAAAAGGGGGCATCGTTAAATTATTCGCATAAAGAAATCCATCTCCCCCACCATTAATACCACGCTTAACTTCCTGAAAAGACAATGCAAGTGTTTGACCTATTTTGAAACGGCTTCCAACTTTATAATCAGAGTTTGCCCGCACAGTATAACGGGATAAATCCCAGTTCTTCGTAACGGCTTCCTGCTTAAAATAACCAGCAGAAAAGAAGTAACTGGCATTCTCATTCCCTCCTGATACACCAACATTATAGTTTGCAACCGGTGCATTTGTATTGATAGACGCTTCCTGCCAATCGGTATTAATACCAACAACGCTTTTGGGTGTACCTGGTAAAAGGTCTGGATGCAGTACCCTAAACCCAGCTTGTCCTGCCGTTAAACCAGCTTGTATATTCCTATTCGTAAAAGCTTCCTGGGCAAGGGCTATGTACTCGGCAGTATTATTAGGAGTCAATTTTCTAGGAAACTGCTGGATGCCATAATAGGCATCTAAAGATACCCTCGGTTTCCCTGACTTGCCTCTTTTGGTTGTAATTAATACAACTCCATTAGCAGCCCTCATACCATATAAAGCAGCAGATGATGCATCTTTAAGGACAGATATGCTTTCAATATCAGCAGGGTTTACTGTACTAAGTGGATTTGTATTAGCGGCATCGTTGTTACCAACGGGTATTCCATCAATAACAAAAAGCGGCTGGGTGTTGCCCACAGTACCTACACCCCTTACCCTTACAGCAACGGGAGATCCGGGAGATCCATCGGCATTGGTGATTTGCACACCAGATACCCTGCCTTGCATCGCGGCATCTGCGCTTGCAACAGGGAGCTTCTGGATTTCTTTTGCGCCAACGGTGCTGATTGATTCTGTCAAAAGCTTTCTGCTTTTTTTACCATAACCAATCACAACCACTTCATCCATGCTTTTAGGCCTTGTACTTAAAGAAACATTCAAAACCCCGGAAGCTGGTATATTTTCTTCATTAGGTGTACCGCCCAAATAAGAAAATAATAGTTTGCTGCCAGCAGGGGCAGAAATAGTGTAAGCACCTGCATCATCAGTTACCACGCCATTTCCAGTTTTGCCTTTGACCATTACACTCACACCCGGTAAAGGTTTTTTTGTATCCGGGTCGGTTACTTTACCAGATACGGTAACACTTGTTTGTGCAAATGAGAATGTAGAAAAAAATACTGAAACCATCAGTATCATTAAAAACTTTAAGCAGGTGGGCTGCTTTTTTGACTTTTGTAGCGTCATCATAAACAATCGTTTTTTAGGTTAGTTTTTAAATACTATTAGCAAAAAATATATCTACCTTGTTAAGGATAATGTAAACGTAATAAATATGTTTTTAATAGCTATGCTGTACCATGCTGTTTTAGAAAACATTTTTAAAATAATTTTTAGAAGCAGCAACTAAGCAGATAAACGCCCACTACCAAAACCTCCCGCAGCCCCTTAAAAATTTATAAAAAATATTAAAATGTACACCCGACTGTAATTTGAACAACTAAAAAAAAACACAAATTCTTCAAAAAGTTTAAATCTTGCGCCTTTTTTGTTCAAAAAAATACTGGTTGTTAATTGAAATCAATAGGCTTAATAAGCGCACTAATACTGATGAAATTCATCTACAAATGCCTCATTAAAAACCTCTTGTAGTACACCTGTTTTATGCAACCTGACTACGCCATTCGGTGACACATGGTGTTCGAAAAAGAAAAATTCTATTGCCCCCTTAGTATTTTTTTAAATCTTTTCTGATTGTTATTCCAGGTCAAAATATTATTCTTCTTTATTACTGTATGCTTCTTTTTTCACCGTTACTATTGGTTATTTCAATGCTACTCACAATCTCTCCGGATAAGATAAATCGTGTAGATTGTGATAAGTAAGACTGACCATTGTAGAGCTCTTCTTTTCTTTTTTTGCCATTCTTAAAACTATACATACAGTATTTGTCGTTCGGCGATAGCGAAATTATTTTTAGTTTGGATTTACTGCTGAAAATTTTTACCGGCCCGTTGTTTTGTGATGCAGCCAGTAAGTAATTGTTATCAATACCCCGGCATTTTATCAGTGCCTTTCCATCGCCAGGAATATACAAGCCACTTTGCAAAATGGACAATGGCGTAAAGGCACCTTTGCCGTCACCCAGCATTACTAATCCATTCAACGCATCATACCTCCCATTGCCCGTTTCTGTTCCAAAGTCATTTCCATTTATTGCGATATCCAAATTGCCGTCCTGGTTAAAATCATCCGTAACAACTGCATAAACTGGCGCCAACTGAGCCATTACCGGCAATGCGTGCAACTTAAATTTCCCCTTACCCAAATTTTCAATATAACTGTTTGCGAAGTTTGAAGCTTGCAGTTTAACCGCATCTTTCAATTCAACATCCGAAAAAATATCCTGCATGGTAGCATTACCAAAATCCTTATAGGTTAGAAATCTTCTTTTCAATGCGGGTATTTGCTCCACCTGGTCATCCCTTGTTTGCGCAGGAAATTCTTGCCGAATGCCTTTTTTATCTGGTAAGTAAAGAGTCGTGATAATATCAAGTCCTCCACTTTTGTCGAAGTCTTTGGCGTAAATGCTTACCGGGTTTTCCGTGCTGGCTTTGTAAAAAGAGTTTTTGCCAAGATTGCCCGCTATGTAGTCGATGTCGCCATCGTTGTCAAAATCGCCGCCAGTAATGCTGTTCCACCAGCCTGTGTTGGTATTGATACCGGATGCCGCAGAAATATTTTGTAATTTACCGCTATTGTTTTTAAAAAACTGTATCGGCATCCATTCTCCGGCAATGATTAAATCAGTAAGGCCGTCATTGTCAAAATCTGTCCAAAGGGCATCACAGACCAAACCAATATTTTTTAAATCGGGTGCTATTATGGCGGTAACATCGGTAAATTTAACCAGCCCTTTTTGGGAATCGTTTCTGTAGATATAACTGCTCACGGGCAAAGGATATTGACCTGGTAAAACCCTGCCGCCAATAAACAAATCAAGATCGCCGTCGTTGTCAAAATCAACCGCTTTCACACAACTTTTGCTGGTATAGTTTTTAGGGAAAGCGGTTTCATTAAAGGTGAAATTACCTTTACCATCGTTGGTATAAAACCAATCCTGGTAATTTTTTGTGTTTGCGACAAACTGGTTACTGCCGCTTGCCAGGTACAAATCCAAATCGCCATCATTGTCCACGTCAAACAATAAAGTACCTAGGCTTTCCGGTCTGCGTGTATCATTTCCAATTACCTGTGGCAGCAGTTTGCTGATAAATTTGCCGTCTTTTTGTTGCAGTAAAATATTAGCAGGATAATCCCCGGTGCCGCTTACAATAATGTCATCGAGACCATTGCCATCTACATCACCGGAGGCTAATGCCGGGCCATAAGCCGATAGCTTATGTGGTAATAAACGCTGCTCATTAAAGTCTATAAAATCTGTTTCTCTTATAAAACAATTTACATTCAGCTTACTGGTAACATCTGTAAATAAGTTATTGGTGGCAACGGTTGCAATACCGGTGGCTGTTAAATTTGCATTCGCTATATCAACAGTTAACAGTTGGTTTATTTTTACATTGATGAGTATTTGCTTGCTACCATCGTTCCAATTAATTATAAGAGAGTCAAGTGTTTTAATACTATCTAATCCAAAAAAAGCCTTACTATCTACGGTAGATAAATAGCCACGATAGGGCGAATTTTCGTACACCTGTAGTTTACTACCAGCATAATATATTGTTGCGATCGTACCCAGACCATTGATATTGTTTTTATGGCCTTTAAACTGAATGGATAAATAGTTTTTTGAAATTTGCTCTTTGTTATTGGTGGTATTTTCATAAAGAAATACAGCTTCATTGATGTTGTTGATTACATAATCTAAATCACCATCATTATCCAAGTCTGCATACACTGCACCGTTGGAAAAAGAAGGTGTTTCCATCCCCCACTCTTTGGTTACTTTCTTGAATTGTAAATTACCTGAATTCTGAAAAGCATAATTAGGGATTTTAATCTGCGGTATCTCTGCAATCAACTCTTTTTTAGAAACTGTTTTACTCGATTTGGATCGATATGCTGCAAAATCGTGGTCGGTTACATCTCTTGGATAACCATTGGTGATGATGATATCCCGGTTGCCATCATTGTCAAAATCAGCAAGAGATGGATTCCAGCTCCAATCGGTTTCTGCAACGCCTCCTATAAAACTAATATCACTGAACACTGGTAGTCCGATGCTGTCGTTGCTATGGAGTGTTGGACCCTGGTTTAATTGGAGCGTATTGCGAACATATTGCAGCATGTAATAGCCACTCATCATATTTTGATAAACAAAATAATTGTTTCCGCTCATGTTTTTCTTTTTCCTGAAATTATCTTCGGGATTCATATCTACTGCAATAATATCCGCCAATCCATCATTGTTAATATCAGCAATATCATTGCCCATGGCATTTTGAGAAGTATGTTTAAAAACAGTTTTTAATTTTTCGCTGAATGTGCCATCATGATTGTTGATATAGAGTAAATCGCTGCCATAAAAATCGTTGGTTACATAAATGTCCTTCCAGCCATCTTTATTAATATCGGCAATGGCTACCCCAAGCCCATAGCCGGGTTGAGCAATGCCTGCCTGTCTTGATATATCTGTAAACACGGGATGCTGCAAACTGCTATCCCAGTCATTGCGGAATAATTTGTCATAATCATCTTTGGCCGTATCGCCCACATTGTTATTCATAAATTGGGTGGCATCCCGCTGTGCCAGTTTGGTAGTGACCAAATACATATCGAGGTCGCCATCATTGTCACAATCAAAAAAAGCAGCATGAACGGAGAGAGACGTGTCAGCTAAACCATACAATTTCGCCTCTTCTTTAAAGGTGGGTATGCCTTCTTTGTTCAAGCCCTGGTTGATATAAAAAAGATTTCTCCGTTGATCCGGATTTTTTTTAATGGTGGCACAGACATAAATATCGGGCCAGCCGTCATTATTTATATCTACAACAGATGATGCATTGCTCCACCTGCCTTCACCCGCTACGCCTGCTTTGTCGGTTACATCTTCAAATGAAAGTTTACCTTTATTGAGGTATAATTTATTAGATGTAATACTTGCCGTAAAATATAAATCGGGTAATCCATCTTTATTAAAATCACCCACTGCTACACCACCGCCATTGTATAAAAATTCCAGGTCTAAAGGGTTGATGGAATCATTTTCGGTAATGCTGTTGTTAAAAGTGATGCCTGATTGTGAAGGAGAAATTTTGTGAAAAAGGGTAGTCTGTTTGTTACAGGCAGTCAACAACACCAATAATAAAAAAAAGGGCATTGAATGAAGGATAAACGATGCGGTTGAGTTTCTTGTTTTCATTTTCATATAAGCAAAGTAGGTAATAAAATTTTTTCGGGGTTATGCAGTGGTGTAGTTTGCAATACCTCAAGATAAATAAGAAAGCAATATTTTTACCAAATAAAAATAAATATATCTAAGCTTTTTTTACAGCACACGGCAGCACAGCCTAGTATTTTACTTTTATCAATCGGTGCGCTATTCAATTTCAATTTTTTAGAATAATATTTCAGCCAGCTATTATCAGGGTAATATTTGCTTTGGAACACGTCTATCAATCCAGGTAATTAAATTCTGTAATCAAAAGGTGGATGATGGTTTGCCCTTGCCCCATTGGGTTGGTTAATACTTGATTTGCAATAATGAGTTGGTTTCAAACAAGTGCTACAAAGACTTCCGTTTAATAAATGTAAACGGATTTTTTATCTTTTCTTTCCTGTTTTCTAAAATTAACCGGGCGGCAGTTTCCCCCATCAGTTGATGATCGGTAGAGATAACCGTAATCCCATCCAACAATATCTCTTTTAGTAAAGTGTCATTGTAAGAGATAATACCAACATCTTTTCCAATTAACAATTTTTTTGTTTGGCAGGATTTTATGAGGTTAACCAAATCAGTTTCTTCTATTACTACATACACTTCTTTTTTTGCAATAATCGTATGCTGTTCTATTTCATTGATTATGCTGTAAGACAAGTTGTGGCAGTTACAGAAACTCCGAAATCCAGTGATAATTTCTTTTGGATATGGAATTATGTTTGGAAAAACCAATATGATTTTTTCATACTTACGGATTGAATCCAGGCCTGTTTCCATGGCTGTAAAAATATCATTTTTAAAATCCTGGTATACACCGGCATATTTGGAGTACGTATGCGGCAGATCCTTATCCAAAATAATTAATTGTTCTGTTGGAATTTTTTTTATGATTCTATAAATCTCCTCGGCATCATCATAAAAATGGGGCATCAATACATAAAAGTCATATTCATTGAGGTTTTCTGAAATCAAACTTTCTATTAGCTGTATACTGGAATGGTGTACTTTTAAATCTACTACTGCCTTATCACCCATCGTATGAACAAAGCCATTGTAAACTTGTTTTTTATAGTTGCTGATTTTATTAAACAACAATAAAATTCTGAATGGAGTGATAATATCAATTCGGTTGATGTAAAAGCCTTTTCCTTTTACTGAAATTATTACCCCTTTTTGGCGAAGTAAATTATATGCCTTTTGTACAGTATCTCTCGACAAGAAAAATTGATCGCTCAATTCATTGATCGAAATAATAGGATCTCCTTTTTTAAACTTTCCCTGCTTTATTGCGTTGGTAACAGCCTCTATTATCTGGATGTATTTGGGCGTTTTCTTGTCGTTGTCAATCTTAAAAAAATCTTTCATTAGCAGTGTTGTCGGTAATGCTTTTGTCATATTTAAAAGCTATTTAATTTCTTTGACCCCTTTTGGCAGTTTTAAAGGCCTAGATCAATGCAATAAGCAACTTTAAATTTAAATTCGTCAAATCGGTTTAACTATTCCATAATATCACTAAACAAGCTGATTTCTATTAACCCATTTTTAACATATTTTATATTGCGAACATCCGTGCAATACATTCTAAAAAAAATTAAAACGTATCGTCACGCAGAAATTGGCTCCTTTTTTTTAAGACCAAAAGCCACCAGATTTACAAGACTTCATCTTTAAACTAACCTTCCTTTTTTAGCTATTTATTGAATGGCCTTTTTTTAGCCTACTGATCCATTAAAAATGGAAGATACATTTTTTCCATTTACCAATTTTGAAGGAACACTTGCCATCTTAAAAAACCCGTTTTTTTTGCTCAATAATTTGTAAAACCAAAGGGGGGCCACTGGAACAAGTAGTATAGAAAGTCTTCTTTGTAGTAAGGAACCAGCACTGAAACTTGAAATTACCATAGTTAATACTGTGATTGCTTTATTCTATAATTGTTCCCGAACCCAGATACTGAAAAAAAAATTTAAGTTTTAAAGACTTTTAATTACACATTGCTGCTTGGGCTGAGGTGCTGGCAACAATAGCAACAGAAAAAATGTTAAGCAGTATTATTTGACCATTACCGAAGTAATGGCGTTTATTCAGTTTTAATATGATAATTATGCGGTTGATTGAAGATTATTTATGTAAAACACCTTTTCATCTTTATAGCTTTGCGCTCTAAAATTTTCGAAAACCGGTTGGGTAAAAATAGGTCAAAAAACTTATTGTTCGTAGCATCATTGAGCAAATTTTACAACTGAATTGGCATATTAAAAATACCGATTCAATCCATAAGTCATTTATTAAAGAACAGCGTGAATACCCGACAATGTTCACTCCAGCGAAAAAACAAAGTACAGTTATACTGTTTAAAAAAACGTGTCAAAAGAGGTTTTCTGTTACCATTTCATTTGGCATTTCAATTATAAATATTAAAAATACTTTAAGCATTCTATTGAATAACCTGTGATAGCTGGAAATGACTCATTATGGTAAATGATATTCTGTTGTTAAAGAACTGATAGCATAAGTGTTTCAATGAGGCAAGTATAGTTAAATAAGATTTATTACACAATTAATTTATGATCCGGCAGCATTCTCTAATTTATGATTGTCTTTGTATTGGACTTAAACCTAAAATCAACGGCAATCGATTTACACTAGAAGTAACACGGTGCTATCTTCGTTTTGCTTCTAAATTTAATCAGCCTCTACGTTGTATATTAATTGAACAAAAATCCGGTGCAGTTCCATAAATATAATAGAACTATGTAGAATTTTATGTGTTTATCAAGAAGAAAAGTGACACGTTAATGAATTGATGTAATTTTTAAATTAATTTGCCTGCTGAATGAGTTACGAATTACTTACTGACGAAATGCTTGTGAAACTACTAAGGGCTTCTGATGAAGAGGCATTCAAAGTGATCTATGAGCGTTATTGGAAAATCATTTATCTTCAAGCATTAAAAAAGAACATTTCTCCTCTTGTATCCGAAGAACTCACCCAAAGTTTATTTGTGAGTATATGGGAGAAACGAGCCACCAGCCAAATTGAGCATCTTTCTTTCTACTTACTCAAATCCATCAAATATAAAGTAATCAATTTCATTGAATCCCGCTATGCCAAACAGAAAGATATTGATGAAATAAGTACTGATTTGATTTCAGATAATTCAACCGATGATGACATATTACTACACGACTTAAATACTGCCATAAATAAGGCCTTACAGCTTCTACCTTCCAAAACAAGCGAAATTTTTAAACTTAGCAGGTTCGAACGTTTTTCAGTTCGTGAAATTGCCGGTAAAATGAATTTGTCAGAAAAAGCGGTGGAATACCACATTACCCAATCTTTAAAATTGCTTCGCATTCAATTGAAAGATTATATGGTTTTTAGTTTAACGCTTGCGATGTTGCAAAGTAGTTAAATGATTTTTAAAGAGGGTGCAGCCGCTCTAATTGAACCCTTAAAATAAATTCTAAATTATTTTAGGGGTTTTCAATTGTCAACTGACCTATATTGGTAATGACGTTTGCCATGAATAAAAAACAGTTTCACAGAATACTTAAAAGATATGGTCAGGGTAAAGCTACATCCGTAGAATTAGCAATTATTGACCAATGGTACGAATTGTTAGAGGATGACAATGTACCCGACCCCACGCCGGAAGAATTGTCCGCTGTTGAAAACAGGCTTTGGCAAAAAATTCAATCCCAAACAAGTCCCGCTTTTAATTCAACTATTCATCAAAAAACCAGTTCGTCCATTTTTTATTTATGGGCAAAAAGAGCGGCAGTTGCCGCCATTTTTGCTGGCATTGTTTCCATAATCGTATTTAAGTCTCAACCGGGGAGTATACAGAAAAATACTTTTTCAGATTACGCATCTTCACCATTACAGGCTACTAAAAATGATTCTAAAAGCCCGAAGCATATTCGGCTGGAAGATGGAACCAGTATCACGTTGCAACCAAACGCCTCTTTATCCTACCCGCTCCATTTTAATGACGAAAAGCGGGAAGTTTACCTGGATGGGGAAGCTTTTTTTGAAGTCAGTAAAAATCCGAAACGTCCATTTTTTGTGTTTTGCAGAAACCTGGTAACACACGTATTGGGTACTAGTTTTACAATAAAACCTATTGCTGGTAAAAATGAAATTGAAGTAGCCGTTCGTAGCGGTCGCGTAGAAGTATTTGAAAATATTGAAGTTGTACCTGAAAATCTTACAAAAAAAAGCAATGGGGTTGTTTTACTACCCAACCAAAAAGTGTTATACAATGCAGCTAGCAGGCAGTTTGAAGCATCCATCGTAGATGCTCCTTTACCTTTAATTGCGATCGGCTCAACATCCAAAGGCAATGCTGTTTCTTTCTCCTTTGATGAAACTCCTCTTTCAAATGTGCTAAAATCGTTGGAAGAAGCCTATGGAATTGAAATCACTGCTGAAAAAGAGTCGCTCTATAATTGTCCATTTACAGGCGATATTACCGGCGGTGAATTATATGCCAAACTTGATATAATTAATAAAGTGCTGAATACCACTTACGAAATAAAAGGGGTAAAGATTTTAATTAAAGGCAAAGGTTGTGAATAGCCTGAATGTATCACCAAAATTAAATATTGCTATATGAGAAAAAATCACCCCACTTAAGCTTTTTGTAATAATTACCTGCATAAAAATGGCCGGAAATAGTGAGATATCGCCGGCCAAACATCCTTTTGCAAGAACTCGTTTCTGCCCTTTAACAATCAGTATTAAAAACAAAAACTATTTAAAGTTATGAAAAAAAGAAAATGTTGTGATTTAATTATTTATGCTATGAAATTTACAATTGGGCAATTATTTTTAACGATGGTCTTTATAAGCACCATCTATGCCAAGGATGGTTCAGCGCAAGGGGTTTTGGAGAAAACAATTTCTGTTACGGCAAAAAATGTTGACATCGCCACTGTGCTTACACAAATAAAATTACAGGTAGATGTAAAATTTGTGTACAGTTCTAAGGTTATTAAGGCAAACCGTACAATCACCGCAAGTGTGATAGATAAGAAATTGGGTGATTTCATAGATGAATATTTTAAACCGTTGGGTATCGGTTATTCTGTAATAGATAATAAAGTACTTTTATTTTCTTTTACCAACCCATCTTCACGGCTTGCTGATGTTAACAACACCGACGCTGCGGAAAACCCTTTTATTGCGCAGAAAATTATATCCGGAACTGTGCTGGATCAAAATGGCGTTCCTTTAGCTGGCGCAACGGTGGCTTTAAAATCAAACATGCAGACCGCAACTACCACCAATAAGGCGGGGAATTTTAGCATTCAGGCACCTGGCGAATCAGCCGTATTACTTATATCCTATGTAGGATTTAAAACTTTGGAAGTTACGGTGAATTCCGGCGATCCTGTAACAATAAGGCTGGCTATAGCAGAAAAAGAAGTGGATGAAGTGATAGTAGTTGGTTATGGCAGCCAGCGGAAAAAAGATTTATCCGGCTCGGCGGTTTCGGTAAAAGTAAAGGATTTAAATACAGTCAATGCCGTTTCAGTTGATAATCTTTTACAAGGCAGAGTAGCCGGGCTTAATGTAAATACTTACACGGCCCAGCCTGGCGGAGGAATTGCCATCAATATCAGAGGATCGATTTCGCCTTTAGGTGGTAGTACGCCTTTATATGTTGTAGATGGTGTTGCTTTAACCACCAACCGGAGTACCGATTTTACTCAAGCCAGCGGTAGCAGTGGCGAACGTGGTTTCGTTGATCGCAATCCCCTCAACAACATAAATCCCAATGATATCGAATCCATTACGGTTTTAAAAGATGCCAGTGCTACCGCTATTTATGGCTCGGCTGCAGCCAATGGAGTTATTCTTATCACAACAAAAAGAGGTAAGGAGGGCTTGGTTGCTGTCAATTACAATGGTACGTATGCCATCCAAAATATGGCCCCTTATATTGAGGTGTTCAATGCAAAAGACTTCATGATAAATGCAAACCGTTTTGGCGCAGAAAGAAGATTGTTCGATAACGGAATCGCTCCCTACTATGGCACCACGATTGACAATGGTAGCATCCCAGCTTACAATCCGCTTTTTACACAACAGCAAATTGACAATGCAGGAACGGGTACCGACTGGATAGACCTTATTACCAGAAAAGGAAAAATTTCCGATCACAACATTTCGATGACAGCAGGTACGGCCAATACCAAAGTTTTTGCTTCATTCAATTTGTTCGACCAGCAGTCGCTAATGAATTTCGCCTCACTTCGGCGGTTTATTGGCAGGGTTAATTTAGATCAAAAAATTGGCTCGGCGGTTACATTCAAATTGGGAATGAGCTATTCTCAAATAAACAATAATAACGTAAACTCGGGTGGCACGCCCAACAACGAACGAGATGCTCCTTCGTTACTTAATTCGGCGTTTTCCTTTGCACCCACTATTGAGCCATATGATATCAGGGGTGAATTAAATAAATCGTACAACACTCGTACCAACAATCCTTTGGGATATGGTATCTCCACCAACACTTCTCTCAACAAACGATTATTTTTAAGTCCCTCAATCGAGTATCAAATTATAAAAGGCCTCAAAGCTTCGGTTGTTGGCGGTATAGACCAAACCAGCACCAATAATGAATATTTTGTACCGAGGGCTGCTAAATTTGAATTGGCATCCACAGGTATTGCTTCGCTTGGCTATAATACGGTAAACAACTATAGTTTGGAAGGTTTCTTAAATTACGACAAAGCATTCAACAATGATAAGCATCGCTTTGGAGCTACTTTGGGCGGAGGTTATTATACCAGTACCAGCCAGTTTTTTGGTTTGGAAGCAGTAGATTTTTTTACAGATGTATTTGGTACTGCCAACGTAGCAATTGCTAACAACAGAGAACTTGCCCGTTTAAGTTCCAGTAAAATGTCGCCTCCGGTTAAGGTATCGCAGTTTGCCCGATTAAATTTTGCATTAAACGATAAATATCTTCTCGACTTTAGTATGCGGTATGATGGTTCCAGCAGGTTTGGTGCCGACAGACGATATGGCTTTTTTCCAGGAGTTTCAGCCGCCTGGAAAATAAATAAAGAAGGCTTCTTCAGCCGTTTTAGTAACAAGATAAGTGAGCTAAAATTAAGGGCAAGTTATGGTACTTCGGGCAACGATTTTATACAAGGAAATCCCGCTTTAAGCCTTTATGGGCCTGGTTTTTCAACCGCTCCATGGAACTATTTATTCGGCAACCAAATCAATACGGGCATTTTGCAGATTCAGCAGGGCAATCCACTCATTTCCTGGGAAACAAATGTAACCTTCAACGTAGGTTTGGATTTTGGTATTTTAAACAACAGGATTAAAGGTTCTGTAGAATATTTTAACAGAACGGCAAAAGACTTACTTGACTTTGCTCCACTACCATCTAATGCACCGATTAACAGAGTAGGCACCAACGTAGGATCCACTAACAGTGAGGGTATAGAAATAGCAATCAACACCGTTAATGTGCAGTCTAAGTCATTCAGTTGGACATCTAATATTACTTTAGGTACGTTTAAAGCCACATGGGTGAAACGGAACCAGTTTGTTACAATTGCGCCTTATATAAAAGAGACTGACCCCATCAATGCGGTGTATGGCTGGAAAACCAATGGCATTATCCGCTCGCAGGCCGACCTTGAATCTGTAAAAGGGTTTATGCCCAATGCCCGGCTGGGTAATTTAAAATATGTTGATATTAACAACGATAATAAAATGGATATCAATGATGTGGTAAATCTGGGTGATTTTAATCCTAAAGGCACCTTTGGTTTCAACAACGTATTTACGGCAAAAAGTTTTGACCTCTCCATCTTTATTTATGGTAACTACGGAGGATTAAGCTGGGATGGATGGCAAACATTTAATCAACCATATAATATTGGTGGCATCACGCCTGTGAATGGAGGAGTGCGTACTACGGATGTTACCACTACTTTTAATCCAAATGGTATTTACCCAAGTATTGGTCTGGATCAGACAGCCATCAATAATCCCACAAGGGGCAATGATTTCACTATGAAGAAAACATACTTTGCAAGGCTAAAAAATATTACACTTGGGTATACCATGAATGATAAATTGCTGGGAAAGAAAAAAGTATTTCAATCGGCAAGATTCTTTGTTGATGCCGCAAATCTGGGTGTAATTACCAATTACGTAGGGCTTGATCCAGAGATGGAAAGAGGTAACCTTCCTTTTCCAATAGCACGTACCATTACTTTCGGATTTAATACAAGGTTTTAATTTTAAAAAATATTATTGTATGAAAAAATATATCAATTTTCTAGTTTGCTTAACAGCCGTTATTGCTGTAACTTCCTCTTGCAAAAAAAACTTGCTGGAGCCGAAAATCTACGATCAGTTTTCTGAAAATAATTTTCTAAAAACAGAGGCAGATATAAAATCAGCGGTTACTCCTTATTACTCACTTTTTGGCACCGATTGGGGCGCCGCCGATTTAGCGTCTGCAGCCTATTTGGGATCATTTAATGTGGCGCTGGGTGGCTATGATTATCAAACATCCAAACTCACGGATGTGATGTTTGATTACTGGCAGGATCCGCCGTTAGGTTTATACCGTTTTGGTCCGGCTACTTTTAATTCACGGACTCAAACTACCTTTTACAACAGAATTCAATTTGTTGCCAGGGCAACGGATTTAATAGACCGTATTTCAAAACTAGCGGATGTTGCCCCTGAAGTAAAAAATCAATACTTGGGCGAAATCAAGGCCATGCGTGCCTGGCTGATGTATATCTTATACGATTTGTATGGTCCGCTCAATCCAATTTTAGATCCAAGCCAACTTTCAAATCTGGTAATGAAACCGAAAATGACTTCGGAAGAATATGTTAAAGCCATGGAGAAAGATTTACTTGAAGCCATTGCTTTAATTCCAATAGAAAAGTACAATGCTGATGTAAATAACTGGGGCAGGATATCCAAAGGAACTGCACGTATGATATTGTTGAGGATGTATGTAAACACTGCCAAAACACCGGCAGATTGGCAAAAGGCGAAAGTAATTGGTAGCGATATAATGAAAATGGGATACGGCTTATTACCATCTTACAAGGAGGTTTTTACAACAAAGGCCAACAACGAGTTAATTTATGCAACGCCTGGAAACGCTGGTACATTTAATTGGTGGTTTAAACTAACAATGCCAGCCAACGCCATCAGCGTTCTCGGCGTAAATGTAAAGGCAGGCTGGTTTGGAATGGGGATGGATTGGAAGTTTTACGAAAAGTATCAAACCGGCGATAAACGCCTGGAAACAATTGCCGATAGGTATCGCAATGACCAGGGAAGAATAATGGACCGCTCAACAGGATTGCTGGCGGCTATCCCAATGAAATATACCCGTTTTGTGCAGAATGATGCTGGGTATGACTGGGTAGTATTTAGATACGCGGATGTATTGCTTTATATGGCAGAAATCACCAATCAACTGGATGGTCCAACTGCGGAAGCTGTTGCATATTTAAAGCAGGTTACTGATAGGTCAAATGCCACGATCCCAGCCGATGCCACCACTAGCAAACAGAAGTTTCAAGATTTTGTGATTGAAGAACGAGGAAAAGAATTGTATTTTGAAAATGGTAACCGTCGTTCTGATTTAATACGGAACGGTACACTTATTTCCAATGCCATCGCTCGGGGAAGAACGGATGCCAAACCTTTTCACGTATTGTTTCCAATACCTGCGGATATTGTTATCCAGGCCAATGGTGTAATTGCTCAAAACGATGGATACTAAAATTCGTTCAATCATTTTAAAAAAAGACATTATGAAAAAAAATCTAATCTATCTGTTGCTTATTATTTCTGTAAATATACAAGCGCAGAACCTCACCTATTACATCAATCAAAATACACCAGGTGATGGTGGCGGAAATGATGCCAATAGTGGCTTATCACCAGCAGCAGCCTGGAAAACGATTGCAAAAGCGAATACCATTGCCTTTAAGGCTGGAGACAAAATCCTGCTATTTTCAGATGGTCCATGGCATGGTGGTAGTTTCTTTCTTGATGGAAATGATATTGGAACACCAGCCAACCCTATAACCATTTCGTGCTACGGACCCAATAACAGGGCAAATGTGTGGGCTGGTAACGAACAAGGTTTTTATGGTGCCGATAATGGATCCATTGTAATAAAAAATATTAATTTTTATGGAGGGCGCACTTTTGGGGGTGGTAATATAAGAAGTGGCATACAATTTTACACAGAGGGCGGTACTGTGCATAGACCTTACATTTTTATTGACAGTTGCAGGCTGGAGGGCTTTGGCGAACAAGGGATATTCATATTATCCTGGAACCCGGATCTAGCCAGAGCCAAAGGCTTTTCAGACATCACTATTAAAAATTCCATTATAGCAAATTGTGGTAAATCAGGCATTAATATAGGGGCTTTTGATGCGTTGGGGCATGCATACCCGCATAAAAATATTTTAATTGATAACGTAAGGGCCACCGGAAACGCAGGTGTGTTTGGCTTTACAAATAATTCTACCGGCAGCGGGATTATCGTTTCTGCTGCAGACAACGTTCTAATAAATAAATGCGTAGCGGATTACAATGGTTTTCTCAACAGCCATGTAGGAGCCGGACCAGCAGCTATCTGGTTTTATAACACAAATAATGGTATCATTCAAAATTGTGAAGCCTTTGGAAATTACGCTGGCTTAGAAAATGATGGCAATGGCTTTGGTATCGATGGCGGTTGCCAAAATTGTGTAATACAATATTGCTACAGCCACGATAATGAAGGAGCAGGCTACGGATTATTTGAGTATGGAAGCGAAAACCCACACGACAATAATACAATCAGATATAACATAAGCCAAAATGATGCCCGAAAAAATAGTTTTGGTGCGCTTAAATTATGGGGAGTAGATGGGTTGCATAAACTCAACAATGACAATGTGTACAATAATTCATTCTATTTAAATGCTGACAATTTGGAAGATGCAGCAAATTTACCAGTTGGTGTTAGGGTGCTTGGAAATAATATGAGCAATGTAAAAATAATGAACAATGCATTCTATCTGGCCAACAGCAGTTTGTCATTTACAAAAACTGTTAGCCTGATCAATTCGCCAATAAATATTTTGCCAACTGAAGCGTTGATGCTAAATAATATGTACCACAAAACAAGTGGTGCCATTAATTTTGAATGGGGCGCCAGCTATCCTACATTGGCGGCCTGGCGTACTGCAACCAACCAGGAAAAAAATGGTGGCATAGATTATGGCTACGTGTTAGACCCGGGTTTTACCTCACCGGGTGCGGGCGGTGCAATTGCCGGCTATGCTCCTAACGGTAATAATCAAACAATTCCTCCTCCAGGTGATGTAGCCACATTAATCCAGTATAAACTAATGACAGGGGCCAACGCCATTAAAAAAGGAATTAATTTGAATACCTTATTTGGGATTAATATTGGCGCAAGGGATTTCTTTGGTACTCCATTAAATGGTGCTACCAATTTTGATATTGGAAGTAGCCAAACCATTTCCGTGCTTCCTTTGGCTGCTCTAAAAAACTTTAGTGTAGTGACTGAATCCGGTGTAAATAAATTACTATGGACGATGAACAATCTTCAAAATATCCGCAAATTTGAAATAGAGTCCAGCCGCAATGGCACGCAGTTTACAGTGGTTGGAAACGCCGTCAATACCAATGGAAGCCTACAATACAATACTACTGATTTGTCTGCAGGAGGCACTGTATTTTACAGGTTAAAAGGCACAAATTTTGACGGACAAATATGGTATTCTGCCATCGTTACTGTTTCCGGGATTTTTAAATCAGGATTAGTAATTACCCCCAACCCCGTCAAAGATTTCTTTAACATTTCCATATCATGGACCAAACAGGAATTGGTAAATCTATCAATCATCCAGTCAAACGGACAAGTAGTAATTAATAAGCAAGTGCTGTTAAACAAAGGAAATAATTCACTTACTATGAATGATTTGAATTCATTAGCAAAAGGTAATTATATTATTAAATTAACGGGTACTGCTTCCACTGAAACGAAGCAGGTTATCAAGCAATAAAATGGAGAGGTAATGACTATAATGCAAGAAAACATCATTCATTCCAAATGATGTTTTCTTGTATTATAGCGTGGTGTGAGTAGAATTCTATTTACTCTATCTAATGGATCATTAGATGGAGACTGTTCATTCTAAAGAAGTTTTTTAGTCCGCTATCAATTATTAAAAAGCCTTACTAAAAACTATTGAAAACGAGCCTTTATTACACCTGTTACTTTTCACTAAATCAACCACACACAATGCTACGCATATTCTTCTGCATTCAGTTTTTTGCAATGCTAATTATTTCAATGCCCGTTACCGGGCAGCAAAACAATCATACTATTTTGTTTGATACCGATTGGCAATTTCAAAAAGGTGGTGTGCAAGGTGGGGAGTCTCCTTTATTTGATGACTCCAAATGGAAATCGGTAAACTTGCCGCACGATTGGAGTATCGAAGATTTACCCAGGACAAAATCTCCTTTTAGCAAAGAGGCCATTAGCCAGGTTGCGGGTGGTTTTACAACAGGTGGAACAGGATGGTACCGCAAAACATTTACAATATCTGCGGCGGATGCTGCAAAAAAAATTCGTATCCAATTTGATGGTGTTTATATGAATTGCGATGTGTGGCTCAATGGAGAACTGTTGGGTAGCCATGCATACGGATATACCCCTTTCTGGTTTGATCTATCTGCTAAAATAAAATTCGGGCAAAAAAATACCATCGCTGTCAAAGTGAAAAATGAAGGCGAAAACAGCCGCTGGTATAGTGGTTCTGGTATTTACAGACATGTGCATTTAACCATAACCAATGCCTTGCATATAGCCCCGTGGGGTATATCCATTGCAACGCCGGTTATCAATGCCGACTTTGCAAAAATAGTTGTACAAACAAAACTGGTAAATGAAATGGAGATGAATTCATCTGCAACAATCGTTACCCGTTTTTTAAACGACAAAGGCATTGAAGTTGCTAAAAGCGAAGCCAAAAAAGATTTTACTGCCGGTGAAATGGTAACCATCAGCCAGGAACTACAAGTAGATAAGCCTGCCCTATGGTCTGTTGAAACGCCTGCACTTTACAAAGCCATCACCGAAGTGTATGTGCAAAATACGCTGCAACAAGCAGTTGAAAATATTTTCGGTATCCGCACGATTTCTTTTGATGTAAAGAAAGGATTTCAGTTAAACGGTGTTACCTTAAAATTGAAAGGCGGCTGTGTACATCATGATAATGGGCCATTGGGTGCTAAGTCGTTTGATAGAGCTGAGGAAAGAAAAGTAGAACTGCTGAAAGCGAGTGGATATAACGCTATCCGTACATCACACAATCCACCGGCGCCTGCCTTTTTAACTGCATGCGATCGCCTGGGTATGTTAGTAATTGAAGAAGCCTTTGACCAATGGGACATAGCTAAAAACCCACACGATTACCATTTGTTTTTTGAAAAGAACTGGCGAAAGGATTTAACCAGCATGGTGCAGCGGGATGGAAATCATCCTTCAATTATTTTATGGAGTATTGGCAACGAGCTACCCGATATGGAAAAGGCTGCAACAGTTGCTGTTGCCGATACGCTGGTAAAATATTTACATCAATTAGATCCCTCTCGTTTAGTAACAGCAGCGGTACATAATTTAAAAAATGACAAGGATCCATTTTTTGCCACGCTTGATATTGGTGGCTATAATTATGGTCGCATCAAATACGAAGAAGATCATATCCGTAATCCCAACCGTATCATGTATTCTGCCGAATCTTATCCACTGGAAGCTTACGAATACTGGAAAGCAGTTGAAAAAAATGATTGGCTCATTGGCGATTTTGTTTGGACGGCTTTTGATTATATTGGTGAAGTAAGTATCGGTTGGCTTGGCTATATGCCGCGGCAGGATTACTTTCCATGGACACTTGCCTTTTGCGGCGACATAGATATTTGTGGCTGGAAACGCCCCCAGTCTTACTATAGGGATGTGCTATGGAAAAATACCCCACAAGTATCCATTTTTGTAAAACCTCCCAAACCTTCATTTCCGGAAAATGCAAAAAAAGAAAACTGGAGTATCTGGAATTGGCTGGATGCCGTAGCCAACTGGAATTGGGTGGGCTACGAAAAAACTCCGATGGAAGTAAGCGCTTATTCAAATTGCGAGGTGGTAGAATTATTCCTGAACGAAAAATCACTAGGTAAAAAGACCAATACACCAGACTTGAAAAATATTGTCACCTGGAAGGTGCCCTATCAGGCAGGAACCTTAAAAGCTGTTGGTTACAATAATAATCAAGCTATGCAAACGGCCGAATTAAAAACAGCCAATACAGTAACACAAATAAAATTAACGGCTGACCGCAAAAGCATTTTTGCAGATGGGCAAGACCTAAGTTATGTAACGGTAGAACTAGTGGACGAAAATGGCCTTCGCAATCCACTAGCTGAAAACGAATTTACTTTTACAATCAATGGCCCGGCGGAAATTGTTGGGGTAGGCAATGCAAATCCTGTTAGTGCAGAAAGCTACACACTACCAACCCGAAAAGCCTGGCAGGGAAGAGCGATGGTCATCATTCGTACCAGAGAAAAAGAAGGCATTATTACTGTGACTGTTTCAGCAAAAAATTTGAAATCGCAAAACATTACGTTACAAAGTTTAAAAAAATAACTGGCTTTTTGCAGAGGAAACAAAAAGGATAACTAAATGCACCTAAAACTTTTTTAGTTCTTAGGCAAAGTTGGTTCAGTGACTACCGGTTCTGGGCTTGATTTTTTTTGTTGCATCCTCAGCGACGTTGAAGCATTGCATCAAGGCAAAAAATTAAATAAAGACCAACTCAATACCAACATGGCTTTTTGAACAAAGTACTTAATTCTCAAAAATATTTAAAAAAATCAGCAAACAGGATGCATCAAAATCACCGAACAAGTTTTGGAATAATTATCTTTCTTTTTCTGGTAAACTTTGCAAATAGCCAGACGAATAAAAAGTTTAAGCCCCTCGATGCATTAAGCCTTGTTGCAGCAAATTATCATACGCAACCCGTATTAACGATTGATACAGATACATCTGCCAGGATCAAATATGGCTTTGAAGGTGGCCGGGTTATTAAAGTAAAAAACACCTATCATTTATTTACTTCAGAAATGATTGACAGCCCCATTTGGGTAAATATGAAATTAGGTTACTGGACAAGTACTGATAAAATTAATTGGAAACGAGTGACCACTATCAGAGAATCGAGTGGCGATTTTACCGGTGTTGATGAGCGGGCTGCGTATTGGTCGCCATTGCCGGTGTGGGATGCAAAAAGTAACCGCTGGCAGTTATTTTATGTGGCGTACAAAGCGGCGCCATCGGATTCAAATACTTTCAGAAGCAATATGCAGGGTCGTATTGTACATGCCGTTTCCATCACAGGGGGTATTGATGGTATTGCAGGCCCTTACATAGATAAAGCCATCATTATGAAACCTGGAAAAGAGTCAGGTGCCTGGGAGGGCTTACAAGGCGTCGATTCTTTTTTTCCCTGGCTTGTAGGCAACACCTGGTATGCTTTTCATGGTAGTTGCAATACGCAAAAACTCCCTGTAAATAAGTGGCAGGTAGGTATGGCAAGATCCAATTCTTTAGGTGGCCCGTGGAAAAGGATATACCATAAAAGTCCGGTTGCTTTTGAACCAAATTTTATTGAAAATCCAATTGTGTATGAAGTTAAAGGACGGGGTTGGCTTTGTGTATATGATTGCGAGGGAGAGAACGTAATTGGCTGGGCGTACTCAAAAAACGGAGTAGACTGGCAGAAAGGCACACCGATAGTAGTAGCACCAGATGCAGCCACCTGGTCAAGGAACACCGATGTACGCACACCACTTGGTTTGGTGCATGAAGGTGGTAATAAGTTTACTATTTTTTATACCGCCTTTCAAACCAAACCCGACTGGAACAAGATTTTACAACAAGCACATTCAGAGACTACCTGTGCTATAGGATTTGTAACGGTGGAACTAAACTAATTTTTTTAAAATACTAAAAAAAGAAAATGAATTGTAATAATCAGATAAATAAAACAACACTTATTTGTACAGCACTATTTTTTTTTATTTGTCAATCCTGCGGAAAATCTAAACCGCCAGTTATACCACCCCCGCCACCGCCGATACCCGAAGTTGTCACCACTATTTCAGTAAACGTAAACAATGTAATAAAAAATCTTACAGGCAATGAAGTGGGTATCAACATGAATTATTTAATGGATGGATCCGTAATTAGTGGGCAAAGTTTAGCTACTGTTACGCAGTCTGTAAAAAATACGGGTGCTAAATTTTTACGGTATCCGGGTGGTGAAAAATCAGATAATTATTTATTTAGCTCCCCTCCTTATACCGCAGCAAATCCCCGTGCAGCTTATTGTGCATGGCCTTCTACCGAATCCCGTTTTTTTAATCCGGATTTATCCTGTAAAAGTGAGGTGTTGGATTTTGATGAATTTATCACGCTCAGCAAAAGTTGCGGTGCAGAGCCATTTATTGTTGTTCCTTATGATGCGATCTATAATACCAATGCCGGATGTACTGCTCCTACAAAAGCAGCATTAATAACCCATGCAAAAGAATGGGTGCGGTATGCGAATATAACCAATGGTTACCAGGTTAAATACTGGATGATTGGTAATGAGTCTTTTTTATTAAACACCTACAATGGCTTTACCACCCCTGCACAATATGCCATCGACCTGGTAGATTTTATAGATGCCATGAGAAGCATTGACCCTACAATAAAAATTATAGTAAATGGGAAACCTGATTGGTGGCAAACTTTATTGCAAAGCCCGGCAGCAAGTAAAATTGATTTTTTGGGAATTAGTAATTACCTCGGTAATGCTTTTACAGGATACGAATATTACAGGCAAAATCAACCATCGTTAAATAGCGAAACAGATGCAGCCATTAATGCCATTAGTAACTTTGCCCCAACTATAGATAGGGATCGGATTAAAGTGATGGAAACAGAGTTCAATTCAATTATGTTTGGTAACAACGGTTGGGCCAATGACAACAATGTAGGGCATGCCCTTTGCAATTTTCAAATGCTGGCAGATGGCATAATAAAACCTAAATTGTTTGCCTCATTTTTATGGAATACCCGGTGGATAGAAACCCTTGCAAAACCAAGGCATTTATTTGATGCATTGAATGCCAATGGCAGTTTGAATGCAACCGGATTATCACTTAGTATATTAGGAAAATACTTGTTGCCTCAAATGGTTGCCACTACCGATAGCGGATATTTAAAAGTGTATGCAACTTATAATAACATCAATAAAAATTTAAATATTTTCATTATCAATAAAGATAATGCTGCACAAAAAGTAAAGCTTAACATTGCTGGCTATCCCGCCACTTTTAGTTTTCAAAAATATGAATTCAGGGGCGTTGATGCCCAGGATCGGTTGCCTTCATTTAATTCAATAGGCGCAATCTCAACCAATTCCAGCTTGAACAACGCCATTAGCCTTCCTCAAAATTCCATTACAATGCTCGAAATAAAATGATTCGTACGAATACAAATACAAACATGAAAGACAAACTTTTCTACGCAATAATTGCGTTACTTAATTTTTGCCAGGTAGTGGCACAGCCCGCTGCGATTAGCCAGCAGGGTTTTATGAATCCAATCATTACTGGCTTTCATCCCGATCCTTCTGTGTGCAGGGTGGGCAATGATTATTACCTGGCTAACAGTTCTTTTGAATATTTTCCCGGCATCCCCATCTATCATAGCAAAGATTTAATTAACTGGAAACAAATTGGACATGCGCTCGACAGAAAAAGCCAGTTGGATCTTTCAAACACTGCCATTTGGAGTGGCGTGTGGGCACCTACGTTGCGCTATCACAATGGCGTGTTTTATATGATCACTACCAATGTTACCAATGGCGGCAATTTTTTTGTAACTGCTAAAAATCCTGCAGGACCGTGGAGCGAACCAATATGGGTAGATAAAGAAATGTTTGACCCTTCGTTGCTTTTTGATGATGATGGAAAAGTGTATTACACCCGGCGTGGAAAAGTAGGCATTGTGCAAGCGGAAATTGATATTAGAACGGGTAAGTTGTTGAAAGAACTTGTAGTAATTGATAGTGGCATGTTATCAAAAGATACCGAAGGGCCGCACTTGTACAAATTTAATAACTGGTATTATTTGCTTACGGCAGAAGGTGGCACAAGGGCATTGCACATGGTAAACATTGGCAGAAGCAAAAGTCCGTGGGGGCCATTTGAAAGATGTCCTCACAATCCAATACTATCGCAGCATTATAATTATCAAACCATTCGTTCTACCGGCCATGGCGATATTTTTGAAGCAGCGGATAATAGTTGGTGGATGGTGTTTTTAGCCACCCGGCATTACAATTATGATGCGATGAGTTATATCGGCAGAGAAACTTTTTTAACGCCTGTAAATTGGGTGGATGGCTGGCCCGTAATCAACCAAACGGTGGTCAATAATCTGTGGGTGCCAACAGAAACGCTGCCTCAACAACCAAAGGAAGTATTTGTCTCAAAGGATGAGTTTAATCAGACAACATTGGATTACAACTGGAATTTTTTACGCAATCCATTGGAAGGTTCGTGGAGCTTGAGTAAGCAGCCGGGCAAGCTGGTTTTAGCAGGTAATAAAAATAGCTTGAATGATATTGCGGCACCAGCATGGGTAGGCAGAAGGCAGCAGCATATCGACTGCACCATGTCGACACAAATGGATTTTACGCCCACCGCAAAAAATGAAGAAGCAGGTATCACCATCTATTTAAATTTTCTGCATCATTACGATTTTGCTTTAACTAGAAGAGGTACTTCCAATGCGCTCATTGTCCGTAAAACGATTGGTGACATGACAACGGAGGCTGCCGTCATCCCTATAAAAGCGAATCAAATCTTTTTAAAAATTGATGCGGATAAAGACAGTTATATTTTTTCTTATTCAACCGATGATAAACAATATGCGATAGCAGAAAAGGCCATCCCACAATACCTCGGTACTGAAATAGCTACAGCATTTACGGGTGTTTATTTTGCGCTGTACTCCACCGGCAATGGAAAAAATTGCAAGAATAATGCAAGCTTTGAATTCGTTGACTACTTACCAAAATAGCCAATTCTCCAGTCCCTAATATGTGGGCAAGAAAACAATAATTCATAACTTCAATTTATAAAAATGAAGCACTATGATTATTACCAATTCAAATCAACTATTTTGAAACAAGCATTCCTTATTTATGCCATTCTACCATTACTGCTGTTGGTGAGCAGTGCAGGCAATGCACAAAATAAACCCACCATAAAGCAAAAAAGCAAACCTAATATCATCATCATCATGGCCGATGATATGGGCTTTTCTGATTTGGGTTTTATGGGCTCTCACATCAATACACCCAACATTGATAAGCTGGCAGCGAAGGGTATTGTCTACTCGCAGTTTTACAATACCGGCCGCTGTTGTCCCAGCAGGGCTTCATTACTAACTGGTTTGTATGCACATCAAACCGGTATGGGTTGGATGACCGCCGCAAACCTTGGCCCAAAGGGCTACACCGGTGATTTAAATAAAAACTGCATAACCATCGCTGAGCTGCTAAGGCAAAATAACTACGCTACATACATGACGGGAAAATGGCATTTAACCAGTGATAGCCTGATGCAAGAAACTTCCTCCAAACACAATTGGCCAATGCAGCGTGGGTTTGATAAATACTTTGGTCACCTGGCAGGTGGTGGTAGTTATTATCATCCTGATGGATTGGTATATGGCAATCATATTATTGATACGCCCGATAATATGTACATTACCAATGCCGTTAGCGATAGCAGCGTTTCTTTTCTGGAGCAGCATTTTAAGACAAAACCATCTACACCATTCTTTTTTTACGTAGCCTATTATGCACCCCATCGTCCGCTGCAGGCTTTGCAAAAAGATATTGCCCCTTACTATGGAAAATTTATGATGGGTTGGGATGCATTAAGAAACGAAAAACTGGCAACATTATATAAAAAAGGAATAGCAGACAAAGCCTGGAAATTATCTGCAAGAGATGAACGTATACCAGCATGGAGCCAGGTAAGTGAAGATGATAAAAAAATATGGGATGCCCGCATGTCTGTGTATGCGGCACAGGTAAGCGTAATGGATAAAGGCATCGGACAAATAATTGCCACTTTAAAAAAGTATCATCAACTGGATAACACCCTTATTTTTTTTATGAGTGATAATGGAGGCAACATGGAAATGGAAGCCAACGAACAACCGATCAAACTTGAAAATATAAAAAATATTCAAAACGAAAAACCGGGTTATAGTTACCATATGGAATGGGCAAGTGTAAGCAATTCTCCATTTAGGATGTATAAATCGCAAGTATATGAAGGCGGTATTGCGTCGCCGTTAATCGTTCATTGGCCAAATGCTATTGCTGGCAAAGGGCGGGTGGTAAAACAGGTAAGTCATATTATTGATTTGATGCCCACCATTCTGCAGGCAAGCGGCACAACCTATCCAAAACTTTTTCGGAACAGTTCCATTTATCCGATGGAAGGCATGAGTTTGCAAAACAGTTTCAATAAATCTTCTGACAAACGACGGGCATTGTTTTTTGAACACGAGGCCAATCGTGCCATAATAAAAGGCCATTGGAAACTGGTAGCCAATAAAGCACCCAACCCACCTTTTATTAGCAACTGGGAGTTGTATAATTTAGGAACAGACCGGGCAGAAACCAATAACATGGCCCAACAAAATCCAAAAAAAGTATTGGAATTGTCATTGCTCTGGTATCAATGGGCTGAAACACATTTGGTATTACCGTTGGATGGCAGGGGTTGGTTTGAAAGGTTAACGAAATAGGCTGTGGCACTTTTCAATAATGCAATGATACCAGCGCTTCTCACAACCGTCGATTTTTTACAGACGCACTTATTGTTCCCGATAGGATGCTATCACGGTAACAAATCAACTGCATGTAAAGCAAAAAAACTGCTAACCTTTCCTGGCAACAGAACACAAGTTGTTTAGCCATTGCACAAAGCGCATTGACAGATTTACCCTAATTCAACACTGAGCGGGCATGTATTGGGCAAACACAAAAAGTATCTGTAGAATTTATTGTAAATAGTGATTCGGCACATTTAATAGAAATTAAGACCGATGGCAAAGGGAATGATGTATGCTTTAACTATCAGGTAACTGCATCATCGTGGGTAGCATTAAGGGCTTTTCCAGACTCACATAACAATCCTGATTTTATAATACTTGATGAAAATCGAATTGATTAGAGCACGAGTACCCATTGAGTTTACAGGCAAAATAAATGATGGAAAATGAAGTAAAGAAAGTCGGATGTAGAAACTTGCTGCTGAAGCAGTTTCTAATACAACACGCAAGGTTTAGGAAATGATTCAGCTTTCTTCAAAAGAACAATAGCAAGTTAAAAGTATCATACAACAAAGCAAACGCACTTTCGGGGAAGCAAAAAAAGCATCCCTGCTCCTCTCAGAGCGCACGTGAGTTGTATGAAAAATAAAGAAGATTTTAAAATCATGTAGTATTTAAAACAAGAAACAGGTTTGGACCAATATGATTTTTAATAAATTGATAATGGTTTTTCAAAAAAGTATAAATTGCTTCTTTTTACAACCCATCAACTAAGTAGTGTATGTACCACACTACGTAGTTGAATGAGTTCGCTAAAAAACGATTAACACTTTTCATTAAACAAAAATAAATGATCTTCATGCGACAACGACAACTGCTTACCATTCCCTTTTTTCTTTCTTGCTTTATTTTATGCACAATGGCAAGTGCGCAACCAACTACACTTCTGCTTAACCAGCTTTCTTCTTTTGAAAACCCTTCATCAAGCTGGCGCATTGCAGGCGATGTGAGGGCCGATTTAAAAGAAAATGGTGTATTGACACTTTCAGATGGCCAGGGCATTCTTGCCAATGTTCCCGATAAAAAGAATGATGCTAAAGACTTATATACCAACTTTCAGCATGGTGATATTGATCTCGAGTTGGACTATCTGATGGCAAAGGGCTCTAACTCCGGTATTTATCTGCAAGGGCGATATGAGGTGCAATTACTTGATAGCTGGGGTGTAAAAAATCCAGGCCCGGGCGATAATGGTGGTTTATACGAACGTTGGGATGATGCCCGTGGTAAAGGTAACGAGGGTTTTCAAGGTCATGCACCACGCCAAAATGCAAGCCGGGCACCAGGCTTGTGGCAACATTTAAAAATATCTTTTCAGGCGCCACGGTTTGATGCTTCAGGTAAAAAAATATCCAACGCACGAATGCTTCTTGTGCAATTAAATGGAGCAACGATTCATGATAATGTGGAAATGCTGGCAACAACACGAGGGGGCGCCGCCAGCGAAGTACCGCTCGGGCAGTTGCGTATCCAGGGTGATCATGGTGCAGTGGCTTTTCGTAATATTAAGTACCAAACTTATAATAATGCCCGGCCAGAACTTACCAACCTTTCTTATAATGTTTACAAAGGTAAGTTTGAGAAAGAACCTGAGTTTGCAAAACTTCCTCCTGAAGCAAAGGGCACCGCCACCATACTTTCATCAGATATGAATAAGCTAGAAAATGAATTTATTATACGGTACAATGCAGCTCTTGATGTAAAGGAAGCAGGCGAGTATACCTTTAGTTTAAGTACACCCGGTGGTAGTGGATGGCTTAGGGTCAATAACCAGCTAATTGTTCCTATGGGGGAAAACGGCAATGGTAAAGTGATGTTGCCTGCCGGTAAATTACCATTTGAACTCTTGTATTCAAAATATGTAAGTTGGCAAAAGTCTGCCCTTTCGCTTAGAATGTCGGGCCCTGGCATACGTGAATATTTAGTAAGCGACGCCAATACTGGTGTAAACGATGAAATAGATCCTATACTAATACCTGCGGCTGAAAATATTACGTTGAGAAGTTTTGTAGATATGCCTGGCGGAAAAAGAGTTGTGCATGCAGTAAATGTGGGCAGTCCGCAACAGGTACATTACACATATGATCTTGACAGAAGCGCAATAGTTCAGGCATGGCGGGGAGGCTTCCTGGATGCTACTCCTATGTGGCATAGCAGGGGCGATGGTTCTTCACGTCCGGTGGGTGCTGTATTGTATTTTGCCGATCCAGGTTTTTTTATTCAACAACTTTCATCTCCACAGGCCATCTGGAGCCATGATTCCACAGGAACTGCATTTAAAATTAAAGGCTACGAGATGGATGAAAATAACCGCCCCTGTTTTCTTTACACTATAGCGGGAGCAGAAGTTAAAGATGACATTAAAGTACTGGATAATGGACAAGGGTTGCATCGTAATCTTACGTTCAATACTGCAAATGAAAATCTTTATGCCCGCATTGCAGCAGGCAAAACAATAGAAGCTTTGCCGAATGGATTGTATCTCATTGATGATAAATCATATTATCTCCAGATAGAAGATGCAGGCAAAGTACAACCCTTTATCCGTGATGCAAATGGCGGGAAGGAATTATTGATTCCGGTGCAAACTAAACTCAGTTACTCTATACTTTTTTAAAATTAAAACATGAAAATTCATAGTTATTTATCGAAGATTGCTTTGCTCCAATGGGCTGTACTCTTTTTGTTGTGCTTTAGCGCAGAGTCGCAGGAATCACCAAAAGAAGAAGATTTTTTCAAAATTGCAAAAGTAAGTGCCCCGGAAGGTATTGTTCTTGAAGTGGGTGGCTTAACAGTTTTGCCAAATGGTGACCTTGGTGTTTCTACCCGCCGTGGCGATGTATATATCGTTGAAAATCCTACAAGCCGCCGCCCTTACTTTCGAAAATTTGCCAGCGGTTTACATGAGATACTGGGGCTGGAATATAAAGACGGTGCTTTCTACTGTGCACAACGTGGCGAATTGACCAAACTCGTAGACAGAAACAAAGATGGTAGAGCAGACTTATACCAAACAGTATTTTCATGGCCAATATCGGGGCATTACCATGAATATAGCTTTGGACCGAAACAAGCTCCTGATGGCTCTTTTTTTGTATCGGCTAACGTAGCTTTTGGAGATGAGCAGTGGTGGCGTGGTGAAAGCCGTGTTCCATGGCGTGGCTGGATGATGCGTATTGCAGAAAATGGTGAGATGGAGCCATGGGCTACCGGATTGCGTTCGCCATGCGGATTGGGAATGATTGATGGTGAACTTTTTTATGCCGATAATCAGGGCGATTGGATAGGTTCGGGTGGTGTTGTACACGTAAAAAAGGGTTCGTTTGCAGGTCATCCAGCAGGCCTCAAATGGACAGGTATGCCAACCTCTCCGGTTAAGCTTACAACAGAACAGGTATACAATGTTGTAGGTCCGAGGGAAGACAAAAATGATATGGGCTTTTATATTAAACCTGAGAATGTTGTTAATGAAAAATTTACCACACTGTTTGAAGCCAAAGAAAAAATTCCACAACTACAACTGCCTGCGGTTTGGCTGCCACATGGTATTTTGGGTATTTCTAATTCAGAAATATTAAAAATACCAACAGGTGTATTCGGTCCGTTTTCAGGCCAGGTATTGGTCGGCGATCAGGGACAAAGCAAGATCAGCCGGGTATTTTTAGAAAAGGTAAATGGCGAATACCAGGGTGCTGCATGGGAATTTAGAAGCGGTTTTCAATCAGGTGTATTGCGCATGGCATGGGCAAAAGATGGTTCTTTGTTTGTTGGAGAAACCAACCGCGGTTGGGGTTCTGCTGGTGAAGCTAGCGAAGGTTTACAGCGCCTTGTATGGACCAATGAGAATCCTTTTGAAATGAGAACAATCAAAGCCATGCCAGATGGTTTTGAAATAGAATTTACACAGCCTGTTGATATCAAATCGGCCCGGGATATTTCATCTTACTCCGTAGAAAGTTTTTTGTATAAATATCACCCTGTGTATGGCAGCCCTGTTGTCAGCAACAAAAAACATACAATAAAAGGAGTAAAAGTTTCTGCCGATGGCATGAGCGCAAGGCTGATCGTACAAGATCCCCGTAAGTACTACATTCATAATATTACTTTAGAAGGGGTAAGAAGTAAGCAAGGTTCCTACTCACTCATTCATCCTACGGGTTATTACACGTTAAATAATATTCCGGATGGAAAGAAACTTTCCATGAGCGAGGTAAGCACAAAGAATTCCAGTAAAGTAAAAACCACCACACCTGCAAAAAAAGAAAATAGTAAAACGAATTCGCCAGACGATCCTGCCAATAAGAAAAAGACGGTGGCAATCCCTGCAAAAGCAGTAGCAGTGACCTATGCAGCAGTAAAGCCACTGCTTATGAAACATACCTGCGCTGCTTGTCACAACGCTGATAAAAAACAAGTAGGCCCTGCATTTAAGGAGATCGCTAAGCGCAATTATACGGTCGATAAAATTGTAAGCCTGATCTATAATCCTCAGGCGCAAAACTGGCCGGATTATGCAACAGAAATGCCGCCAATGCCGCAAGTGCCAAAAGAGGATGCAAGAAAAATCGCAACATGGATCAGGTCATTAAAATGATTTTGATTTAAAGTTTTTATTACTTGTTTTGCAAAGAATTGGAAATGTTATAAACAGTATTTCCCTTTGTCTTATATGCTGCAACGAGGCTGTCTCAACAAAAGGAGATGGCCTCTTTTTTATTTCACTCCCTACCGTTGCAGAACTTTTTATCACAACCAGCATTTGAAATATAAATTTCAACCTGAAACTTCACTCCAAATCTAGATTTCAAACGATTTGAATTTTGAAAATGATAAGGAAGCTAGGTTATGTTAGTCTTAAACAAAGTGTTGGTGTTTCGATATACTAAACTGCCGCTAACGCCGGCAAATTTCCAGTAAGTCAATACAGTTTTTCCATTTCAGGATTTCTTCCATTAACAAGACCATTGCATAATGTCCATTCCTTACCGGATATATTTGCAGTGTTAGTTGTTAGAAAATGATGATTTCACCGCAATTAATAAGCTTATACTTTCTTGCCCAATTTTTAAAACACATGTAACTTCCCTATTTACCAACTTTTAGTTTACTTGCAACCGTAATATTATGGCAACAAAATAGTAATGAAGTAATTAAAATTATTAGTCACCTAAAGCGAGTCAACTTCTCATTTTTAAATTGCCGTTGTAATTTCTAAACCAACTTTTTACAGCTTCACGACTATAAAAGAAGTTGATTTACCAGACGTCAATTTAATTTAAAAATACCATAAGTGGTTTTATCAGCATTTATTCTTATTCCATTTTCCTGTTTTTCACAAACAACTTTATCAACCAATACCGGAGAAAAACCGGTTGGTGAAAAATTATTCAATACAATACTTTCCGGCTTTCCAGATGGATTAATTACAACCAAATACTTTTCTTTTTCACTGCTACGTATATAAACCAACGGATAAGATGTATTGGCAGGATTCAGGAATTCAATATCAGCTTCATTGCCAAGCCCTGCAGTTGTTTTCCGAAGTACGAGTAGATTTTTAGTGAAATTAAAAAGTGAAGATGGATTATTTTGTTCGGCTGCCACGTTAGGGTAGGTTTTATTAGGATCAACAGGCAGGTATAATTTGTCTGCATCGGCAGTTGAAAAACCCGCATTGGCAGAAGCCTCCCACTGCATTGGTGTTCGGCTACCTGCCCTGTTTACGTTTCCAAAATTTGTCAATATACTGCCTTCTTTACCGGGAAGATCTGGCAGGTAACGCATCCCGATTTCATCGCCATAATAAATAAACGGTATGCCTTTTATTGTAAGTAAAAAAGCCAGCGCCACTTTCAACTGTTCGTCGGTATTTCTGCTGCCACAATTTAACCGGCTGATATCATGATTCGCCGTGGCAACAGATACATACCCTTTACCTTGAGTGCTTGTGATTTGTTCGGTATAATTCTTTATAAATTCATCTGCAGAGCCGTTTGCATCGGTACTAAAAAAACAAGTATCTCTGGTAAACACACCGCCCTTATTAAAAAACATCGATGGAAATCCAGGCACATTAAAGTGCATCATAAAATCAATCATAAACCCTGCATTAATGGATTGTGCAGGGTTGCTCCACTCCGCAATCAACACGCCCTCCGGATAATTATCCTGAAACCAGTTACGCATTTCTGCCCATAGCAGCGTAGTGGCAGCAAAATCAGGATCATTCTTTATCAATGAACTCGCCATATCAACTCTAAAACCATCTACTCCCATATCCATCCAGTATGCAATAATGCTTTTCAATTCCTGCCGCATGGCGAAAGCACCGGGTGATGAAATGGACTGCTCCCATTTATTTTTCGGATTTGGATTTACATAACCAAAATTCAATGCAGGCTGGCAATCAAAAAAATTTTTCAGGTAATTGCCGTTTCTATCAAACTTACCGGCAACAAATTTCTCTGGCAACGTGCTTCTGCTATTTGTCCAGATATATCGGTCAGTAAATTCATTTTTCTTTCTTTGTGCAGATGCTTTAAACCAGGGATGCTGGTCGCTTGTATGACCTGCCACAAGATCCAGCACCAATTTAATATTGCGTTTGTGCGCTTCTACTATTAGTTTTTTAAGGTTGCTTTCATTGCCATACCGTTGGGCTATTTTATAATAATCCGCCACATCGTATCCAGCATCAAAAAAAGGAGATTCAAAAATCGGGTTCATCCAGATAGCAGTGATACCAAGGTTTTGAAGGTAATCCAGCTTTTGTACAATACCATTCAAATCCCCTACTCCATCCCCATCACTGTCTTTAAAACTTTGCGGATACAATTGATAGAATGCAGCCTTTTTTAACCAAGACGGGCCGGCAGAAAACTTTTGCTGTGCATAGGCATGCTGAGAAATAAATATCACTATACAGCAGGCAATCGAAAAAAAGCGAATCATCTTGTTTGTTTTAAAAAATATTTGAAATTTTGTGAAGCAAGCAGGCCTTAAGCGTTACAACAAATGTTTAAGTACAAATTAAGAAATACAAAACAAAAATTTTAGGCAAGATTTTAAAATGCCAATATTAATCAAGTATTGGCTAACATTCCTCCTTTTTAAGCGGAAGCAGAATAAATATGAATTTACATTGCGGCAAAAATATACCGTAGTTAACCAGTAATGACAAATATAAATTTCTGTTAAAAAAATTGGCATTCTTTTTGCAACTTTCGGCAAAATCACAACGTTTACCAAAAAAGAAAACCATCATTTACACAAGAATATTATCAGTTTCAATAACAGTTTTTAAAACACCGTATCCATCCATTTCGAAATTCAGTTTTTAACTAAAGTGCGTTCAATAAATTCATCCATAAAATAATATATCTTTTTTTAAGAAAGGTTTGACATATACCTGTGTTCGCAAATACGGGTAATTTATTTGAAATCAACTGATACAAAATAATAAAGAACCAATTTTATCAATAACACTAATAACTATGAAAAAACTATTATGCGTACTCGGGCTGGCAACCTGTTTTCAATTTTGTGAAGCACAACTTTATTACGATTTTTCCAATTCCCAAAGTTCATTTACGCCAATTAGCGGGGGCATTATACCCTTTTTAACCCCTTCATTTTTATCACAAAAAACTTTGCTGGATGAGTCTTATGTAAACAACATTCCCATTGGCTTTACCTTTCAATACAATGGAATAAATGTTACAAAACTTCATCTAAACTCCAATGGATTTGCAGCTTTGGGAGTTCCTTTTTTATCAGGCGATGTTGTCAATCCCGATTACGACATCAATGAATTAAGAAATGGTAGCGGGCTGAAAGCCACCATCCGACCAGTGTTGGCGCCATTCTGGGATGACCTGGTTTTTAGTACCAACGGCGGCCTGTCTTACAAAACAACCGGCGTTGCACCCAATCAGGTATTTACTGCGCAGTGGCAAAATATGATTTGGCAAAACGGCACCGCTGCCATTTCCTTTCAACTAAAATTATATGAATCTACCAATGTGATTGAGTTTGTCTATCAGTCTGAAGCAGGGAGTGGCGGCGGTAATAAATCTGCCTCTATTGGTATAAGTTCAGAAAACAATCAGCAAGAGTTAATTGAAATCGATTCAATCAATTTTATGTCTTTGTCTTCCGCTGCGTCAACAGCCACTATCGTATCCGAAACGGAAATGGACAGCATTCAAATCAAGCCTTCAAGCGGACAATTATTCAGGTTTATCCCAATGGCCTGTGCGCCAGTATCAGGCATTCAGTTAAGCGGCTGCAGCAACAATGCCGCTGTTATAAAATGGAATGCAAAACAAGGTAATCCATCTTTTGAATATGCCATTGGTAATATTGATGTAGCGCCAGTAACTGGCACCACCAGTGCTGATACCAGTATTCGTTTTGATGGTTTGTCAGACAATACCAATTATTATTTTTACATAAAAAACACCTGTAGCAGCATCTGGAAAAAATTTAGTTTTAAAACAACTGCCAATGGTACTTTGCCCTACAAAGAGGGCTTTGAAAGCACATTGGACACTGAGTTGCCGGGCAACATGAGCAGCCAGAACAATAGTAATAATTTCGCAAATGTTTTTTGGCAGACAACAGATTTGCTTACACCTGCTGCTGGCAGTAAGGTTGCCTTTAATGCTTCGCCTTATGTAAACGCTGGCACCTGGTTGTTTACGCCTTCCTTTAATATGATAGCGGGTCAACTGTATAGCGTTGGTTACAAAATTTCTACAACCGGTGGAAGCCATGCCCTGGAGATAAAGTATGGTAAATATGCCGGTGAAGATTCTATGATGTACAACATTAACATTGATACCAATATTGTAAATACCGCTTATCAAACAAAAGAATTTATTTTTATTCCACCAGCAACCGGAGACTATACAATTGGTTTGGGCTACAAAGCTAAAGTTAACAGCAAGCTTTTATTAATTGATGAGCTTTCGGTGAAAAACAATGGTGTAGTGCTTGCTGTGGCAAATACATTTACAGCAACCCTAACGGGAAACAGAGAAGTAAAATTAGCATGGAAAAACTCCAACGATCGCACTGCTGATTATTTTGTGATAGAGCGAAGCACTGATGGAAATAATTTTGAGGCACTTGGCAGAATAAACCATACCGCAAGTAGCAGCACAAATGGCAACTACGAATATTACGACCGGCTGCCAAAAGACGGCATCAATTATTACCGCATCAGGCTGGTAGAAAATAGCGGACAGATAATTCTATCACCTATACAAAACATTCGGCTGAATGATCATTTGATTACGGGTTTGTATCCTAACCCGTCTGCAAAAGAAGTGTTTGTAAAAATGAGCAATACAGAAGGTATCAGTATCAGGGTATTTACATTGGGTGGTGCAATGGTGCCAGTATCCGCAAACATCATCAGCCGTAATGAAATAAAAATTGTTCCAACAGCACCTTTACCATCCGGCATTTACCTGGTAAACATCATTAGCAAAACCGAAACAAGAATCTTAAAGTGGAGTGTGCTTTAATCATTTTTGAACCAATATATTCAACCGAAAAAAGATATGCTATGCGTAAAACAAATTTAAAAAAAGTACTGGTTACAGTGGCATTAATTTATTTGCTGTATCCTTTTGCAAGCCATGCCCAGTCAACGGCTGCAACCATTGCAAACAAAATTTCCATCTCCACTATTAAAAGCGATTTGTACGAAAGCTGGCCATCACCTGCTACCATTGTGATTAGAAGAAGTGGTGGAGTAGATGCTGTAACTGTTCCCATCAGATTAACAGGCACTGCCAGGTTGGGTGCAGATTATTTATGTTCTGCAGGCTCCGCCGTTACGATCCCCATGGGGAAAAGAGAAGTTTGGATACGATTAAACCCTGTAGCCGATAATTTAGCAGAAGGCAATGAAACAGTAAAAGTGAAAGTATTGCCGTCACCGGCTTACACATTATTGCCACAAGATTCTGTGATGGTTACAATATTTGATAAAGCAATTTTGAGTGATGAAGAAGCTAGTCGTTTTTTAATACAGGCAGGCTTTGGTGCAGATAGAGATGAATTGGCAGATGTGAAAGCCCTTGGTTATGCTGGGTGGATTGATGCTCAGGTTACCCGACCTAAAGGTTACCTTCAGCCAATAATAACGGCGAAAGCAGCCATTGGGCCTGTATATCATCCAGAAACAAAAGTGGCCCTCTGGACGCAATTCATGCGGAGGCGTTATCCAAGTCAGGGAGTTACTATAAATACCGACATACTAAGACAAAGAATAGCCTACAGTTTATTGCAAATCTTTGTAATATCCCAAAATGTAGATGCGTTACTTCCACCCGAGGGAGTGGCTAATTATTACGATAGACTGATAGATGGCGCCTTAGGCAACTTTCGGCAAATATTGTTCGATGTAACCATGCATCCTGCAATGGGCATATATCTTAGTCATCGTGGTAATAGAAAAGGAGATCCTGCTATCAATCTTTTTCCTGATGAAAATTATGCCAGGGAGATCATGCAATTATTTACAATTGGATTGTGGGAACTAAACAATGACGGTACACGTAAGTTGCTAAATGGAAAAGCTATTCCAAGTTATAACAACGCTGATATCACAAATTTTGCAAGGGTTTTCACAGGTTTACAATATGGTGGTCCCAACAACAATAGTTTTGAATGGGCTGGTGAAGAAACTAAATTTCCTATGAAAGCCTATGATGCGTTTCATGACAACAATGCAAAAACATTGTTACGTGGGCAAATTTTACCAGCCGGCAGAACCACGATGCAAGACATTAATTCAGCGATAGATAATCTCTTTAATCATCCCAATACCGGACCCTTTATCAGCAGATTGTTGATACAGCGACTGATCAATTCCAATCCATCGCCTGCATACATTGGCAGGGTAGCCGCAAAATTTGCTGACAATGGTAGCGGCGTAAGAGGCGATATGGCAGCGGTGGTGAAAGCAATTTTGCTGGATGAAGAGGCCAGGAATTATACCTATACTACCGGTATTTTATCTGGCAAAATGAGAGAACCTTATATGACCCTGATGAATATGGGCAAAACTTTTGATGCGCAACCGGCCAACAACAATTATGAAAGTGCAACCTACATGTATGAGTTCTATTTGCAGGAGCCCTTTCAATCACCCAGTGTTTTTAATTTTTATAAACCGGATGACAGGCCATCTGGCGAAATCACCTTGATGGATAAGTATGCACCTGAGTTTAAAATTTTGACGGCTGTTACTGCCATAGAATCTCAAAACAATTTATTAAACTCTGTTCAAAATCAAATTGCGAGATGGGGAGCGAATTCACCAGCATATGAAATGAGGTTGAATTTTTCAGCAGAGTTACCATTAGCAAATAATCCCGACTCACTGATACGGCAATTATCTGTGAGAATGATTGGTGGTGCATTACAGCCAAGAACTTTTCAAATAATAAGAGAAGCATTGGTAAAAATAAATGCGAGCAGCAGTACATGGCGAAGAGACAGGGTTAACATGGCGGCCTATTTAATAGGTGCAAGTACTGAATTTAATATCCAAAAATAAATATTATGAAAACAGAAAATACAAACATTGGCAGAAGAAAATTTATTGGCCAGGCAAGTTGTGCGGCAGTTGGCTCCACTACGCTAATGAGCATGCTCACTAATTTATTATTTACCAATTCTGCAGCAGCCCAAAATGCGACCAACTTTACTGACTACCGGGCAATGGTATGTCTATTTTTACCCGGCGGAAATGATTCCTTTAACATGCTGGTACCAATGGGTGCTGCTTACAATGATTATGCAACGGTAAGGCAGGATTTGGCATTGCCACAGGCTTCGCTGTTACCCATTTCGCCAATCAATAATGCGGGCAGGCCATTGGGTTTGCATCCCGGTATGGCTGGCATTAAAAATTTATTTGATGCAGGTAAGTTGAGTTTTATTGCCAATGTGGGCAGTCTTGTAAGGCCAACCACATTAGCCGACTTTAATAACAGTGCTTCTTTACCGTACGGGGTTTTTTCTCACTCAGACCAGCAAGAGCAATGGCAAACTTCCATACCTGATGTTAGAAGTGGTATTGGCTGGGCAGGAAGAACAGCAGATTTGCTGGTTGGCGCCAACAAGAGCACGGCAGTATCTATGAACATTTCTATTTCTGGCAATAATGTATGGCAAGTGGGCAACAAAGTTGTGCCTTATACCGTAAACGCAGAAGGCGCTGTCGCATTAAATGGTTACAGTGGCGATTATGGTTTTAATCCTGTGCGTAAAACGGCGGTAGACAATATGCTGGCGCAGGAGTACAGCAATGTGCTGGATAAAACTTATACCCGGATGAAGAAAAATTCAATGGATGCTTATGAATTATTTAGCCAGGCCACAGCAGCAGCATTGCCTGCCGACACATTGGGCAATGGGCAACTTGGAAATTCGCTAAGGCAGGTGGCAAAAATTATTGCTGGAAGAAATACACTCGGTGTAAAAAGGCAAATATTCTATGTGCAATGGGGCGGCTGGGATTTTCATGATAATGTATTGAATAATATGGCTACCATGATGCCTGTAGTTAGCAATGCAATGAAATCGTTTTTTGACCTGATGACGGCCATGGGTGTTGCCAATAACGTAACCCTTTTTTCTGCGTCTGAATTTGGCCGCAGCCTCACCTCCAATGCACAAGGAAGCGACCATGCATGGGGTGGCCACCAGTTTGTAATGGGCGGTGCTGTTAATGGCAAACGTATTGTGGGCGCTTATCCCGATTTGTACAGTGGCAACTCGTTAGATACAGGCCGGGGGAGGATTATTCCCACTACTTCTGTTGATGAATTATCCGCAGAGCTGGCTTTATGGATGGGTGTTTCCAAATCTGATTTACCCACTATTCTACCTAATATTTCCAGGTTTTATAATGTTAACAGCAGTGCCAACCCGCTAGGATTTATGGGGTAAAAGGTTTAGCATGTTGACTTATTTTATACATAAAGGTTATTGAAAACAGTTTTCAATAACCTTTATGTATTTAAAGAACTGCATAACTCAGTAAGGAACTACATCATACTTGCTTCCCTTTTGTGTTTCAAAAACCACTTCATCATTGCCTGATTTTTTTAACTTAATTGCTTTACCAGCACAAAATACTTTTACCTTTTCTTTCGCAATCAATCGGCACTCGCCTTTATTGGAAGAAATGATTGCTGCCTGGGTAAGTTTGTTGTCTTTCCATTTCATACTTACGGTAAAACCACCCCTTGCCCTTAGCCCGTTTACCGAACCAGAGGGCCAGGCGGCAGGTAAGGCTGGTAACAATTGTATTGAGCCGGTATGGCTTTGCAACAGCATCTCAGCTACAACGGCTGAGCTGCCAAAAGTACCATCTAACTGGTAGGCCATTCCGAAAAAATTTGGATACATTCCATATTGCAACTGGTATTGAAGGTGCTTATACGCTTCTTCTGCATTGCCCAGCCGAAGCCACATCATACTGATCCAAACACTTTGCCAGCCGCCAAAACTTTTACCGCCCAGATAGCTGCCATAACTGTCATACCGATTTTTTGCTTCTTCCACCGCTGCATTAGGATTTCCTGCCAATCTTCTTTCCAGTGTTTTACGGGCTGCCTCAAATAATTCAGGCGTATTTTTATTAATCTCGTTCGACGGAAACAATGCATACAAATGAGAAATATGCCGGTGCCCAATTTCAATTTCTTTATAATCCTCCTGCCACTCCTGCAAACCACCTGTTGTAGGACTGATTGTATTGGGTGCTAGGTTAGCCAATGCGTTTTGCAGTTTTTTCTTTAACTCAATTTCAAATGGTTGTTGTTTTGTACTAATGGTTTCAATCGCTTTTACACAGTTTGTGAACAGCTCACGGATAATTTGCAGGTCCATTGTTGCCCCATAAGTAAACTGGTATTGTTTACCATCAGGTTTTTCAAAAGCATTTTCGGGTGAATGAGAAGGATTGGTAACGAGTTTACCTTCGTTGGGTAGGCCTTTTGGCACCGGCACTAAAAAATCGAGGTAGAATTGTGCAGCTCCCTTCATAGCAGGAAATGCTTTATTTTTCAGGAATAGTTTATCGCCTGAAAATAGATAGTGGTCGTATAAATGATGACACAACCAGCCGCTACCCATGGGCCACAATCCGGGCACATCATCGGCTGGCGCTGTTCTGCCAAACACATCTGAAAGGTGATGAACCACCCAGCCATTGGCGCCATACATTTCTTTTGCCGTTTTTTTTCCTTTCAATGCAAGGGTATCAATCAGGCGAAACAAAGGATAAGTACACTCAGAAAGATTCACCGCTTCTGCAGCCATATAATTCATTTGCAAATTGATATTGATGTGATAATCGGAACTCCAGGGTGGATTCATTTTCTGGTTCCAAAGCCCCTGCAGGTTGGCAGGCAAATCATTTCGACGGCTGCTGGCAATCAACAAATAACGGCCATATTGAAAAAGCAATTCTGCCAGATAAGTGTCTTCGTAACCACTTCGTTTTACCCTGCTAATGCGCTTATCCAATGGCAATTCATAAGGATTGGATTTACCATCCGCTAAATTGATTACTACCTTTTTAAATAAAGATTGGTAGTCTGCAATATGTTCTTTCAACAATTGCTGCCCAGACCGTTCGGTAATCTTTGCTATGGCAGATTCACAACTTTTTTCTGGTTCATTGCCACCAAAGCTGGTGGCGCCGGATATTACAAGCATTATCTCATTTGCATTTTCAATAACCATATTTCCTGCTGCATCGGTTTTAACAGTACCCTGTTTTGTTATTGCTTTTAGATAGGAAGCAAACCTCATCCCGGCTTGTTGCTTCGTTTCTTCATTGATGCAATTGATTCTTCCTTTTAATGCAATACAATTAGCAACCGTTGCAGGTGAAGATGTGGATGCATCTTTTTCCCGCATCATATTGATCTGTAGATTGAGTGTACCGGGTTTACTACAGGTAATTTTTACAATAATTACATTGCCGGGATGCGATGCAAATACTTCTCTTTTATATTGTACTCCTTTATAAGTGTACTGGGTTACAGCCACAGCAGAATCAAGACTGAGCCAGCGTTGGTAATTGCTATAGGCAGTATCTGATGCGTTGTGCAGGTGTTCAATAAAAACATCACCCAGCGATTGATACGGCCCAATATGCCTGGGCTTTCCTGTAAGTGTTTCATCTGCAAGTTTATCGGCAGCATCAATATTACCTTCAAAAATTAGCTGCTGGATCTTTGCTAATGATTTCAAAGCCAACGGATTTACCGCATCACGGTCGTAACCATCCCAAAGGCTTTCTTCATTCAGTTGAAGCCGTTCATTTAACACACCGCCAAACACCATTGCTCCCAATTTGCCATTCCCGATTGGCAGTGCTTCAAACCAGCCCTTCTCCTCAAAATGATAAGTCTCTTTAAACACTTTTGCCTCGTAATTAAACACAGAGGGCTGAAAGGCAGGTTGATCATACCGCAATACCATATTTTTTTGCTGAGCAAACACATTTACAATACTTGTAAAAGCAAGTAAAATGAAAAACAATTTTTTGTATAAAGAAGGATAAATCATGGTTGGCATTTTTCTATTTAAGGTTTATGAATATTTTTCTTTTTTCAAAAGGTTTTAAACTTATCGTATTCAATGCCGCCTTATAAACAGGCACCATTGGCAATTGAAGCGTAGATTTGTTATCCGTTAATACTGTAACTATACAAGGGTAGATCGTGGGATTAAAAATCTCCAACAGCATTTTATTTTTATTTGTCTTTACCAGGGTTGCTTTTACCTGGTCAAAAGAAACTATCCGTTGCTTTTCTGCATCTATGTAAATGCCTGGCAATTCGGTTGCGGCAAGCATCATGGAAGTTTCGCTCCAGGTACTACCAGGGAAAATTTCACCAATCCCTTCCAGCCAGTCGGTAGTGCTTACCCGTTCGGATATCCAGCTTGTTTGCAAACCAGCTATGGGCTTTTCGTTTGTAGCCATGTATTGCGGAATGGCATTGGCTATGAGTTGTAGCAAGTGCAAAAAATACTCGTTACCCGTAGCCCTGTATAGCCGCAGCAATGCCACGCCAGAATGGGTGCATATACCCGGTGCGCCATGTTTATTTTGTGTGTTGGCCCACACCACACCAGTCGTTTTTTTACCCAATTTTGCCAAGGTAGTTTTTGGAGGAAACACAAAGTCGTAGCTGCTTACCCAGGTAGCAAATTGCATGGCAACATCCTCTGCTATATTCAACCATTTTTTTTCGCCTGTCTGCTCGTACAGCACCATGTATGATTCCAGCAGACCATAGCAACTTTCGCTGTCAAAATTTTGCATGGCATCACCGGCACCGCCGTATATCAGGCCTTTTGAAACATATTTATCAAAATAATCCTGCGCTATTTCTTTTGCAATCGTTGCATAAACAGGCTGATTAAAATACGCAGCAGCCAGCATTAAAGCACCGGGTACAATACCACCACTGGTGGAGCCGCCAATAATTAATTCGCCGGTAGTATTGTTTACGTACTGCCCTAATTGTGCATATTTTCTCCACGTAGTTACAAAAGCATCTGCCACTGTTTTTACACCTTTTTCCCACGCAGGTTTTATAGCTATATTTTTTTGTTTAAAGGCATCAAATTGTTTGAACGCATACAAAAGACCGTCGCCACTTTTGCGGAGAAGGTGCAAATCTTTACCAACAGTTGTGCCCGGAAAAATGCCAAACCATTTATTTCCTTTTTCACCCGTATCCCAAAAATAACCGGAAGGAGAAATGCCGCCGGCAAAGAGCCAATCGAAATTTTTGACAACATTGTTAACTGTACTGTCTGCACCATTCATTAACAACGGATAGGTTGAAATAAGGCCACCAGTCCAGCCGATTTGCCAATCCTGATAACAGTTTTCTCTCATACCTACTGAGTAGTAGCCAAACTTAGGTTCAAAATTCTGACGATTAAATTTTTCCTGTAGCATGGAATACGCTACAGAAAACGGAACTGCCGGCGGCGACGGTTTTTCAAAAAGAAGGTCGTTTTTAATAGCGGGAAAGTAGTTATATAAGTCCTGCAAACGGGCAGCATCAAAAAAGTAAATTCTTGCAGCAATCGTTAACGTATCGCCAGCTACAAAATCGGCTGGTTTATCTTTTGAAGGTACCGCATTGTCTGCTATATAATAACTGTACAGCTCTCTTACCACCGGCGATGTAATGGTAATACTGGCTCTTGTGCGGCTAACATTTTCTTCCATATCAACGCCATAATCTCCCAGCCGGTTGTTCTGTTCCATTAGCATCCAAAAACATTTTTTTGCTGCCGGAACAAAATAACCTACCGCAGGCGTGCTCATGTCTCCGCTGCGTTGCTGAAAAGCGGATGGACCGTCATTGATATTTAACCTTGGTATGTCCGAAACCAGTTGCGGTTTATCAATTCCTATATCCCTTGCATCCGACCAAAAACTTAGGTAGGGTTGTTTAATTGCATTCACCCGGTTGCCATTGTAAATGGCCGCCGGTAGTAGCACATAATTTTCTTTTGCCCATTTTTCAATATTGATATCAAGGGATAGCGCCGCATTGCTTAAACTGCCTGCTATACAATGGAAAAATAATTGCACGTCAAAACAATTTGCTTTTCCGGCAACTGGTGTTACTTTCTTTTCTATCTGCCACGAGCTGCCATTCATCTCAACACTACTATTCGCATTTAAAAATAATACTTTTTCCCTGCTGATTACTTTATTGAAATGGCTGGTATCGTATTGAGTTATGTGTCCACCTATTAAAGTGTGGCCTGCTTCAAATGCTTCCTGATACTGGGCCGTAGCCGGAATTGATAGACCTACGAACAACCAGGCACAGCAATAATTTTTTACTATCCTCTTAATCATTTTATTCACGTATTTATTCCGCATTCGTTTTTATTTTACCGCCACTGTTTTTTCTTAATTTATATCAGGAAAAGAACTGCCAATTAAAATACTAACGCACCGTGGCTACTTAACCCCATAATTTTTGCCTCATTAAGATATCGAAAAGCATTTTCGTTCAGCGTACTATTTATTTTTCTCCTACGGAACGTTAGGAATAATTTCACAAAGATCTTTTTGTACCTGCACCTGCACATTTTAACCTACCTGCATTTTAAAAACGAGGTATGCATCTTCGTTCAGGTATCCAACACTATGTCCGTTAAATGAGCTACGAATGAAATCGATGTCAGCTACTCATTTCACCGCTTCACCACGATTTGGCTTCGCTGTTTGGTATTACTCCGTATTGATAACTCAATGCAGGGATACAAATAGCAACCGGCGTATTTTCAAGTGAGAAATAAGTGCCGTTATCATTTACCTGGTTATTTTTTTGCCAGTCAAGCCTATGTTGCGGCCTTACTCCACGTTGCCCATTACTCATGATTAGCCCAGGGTTTAATGGCGATACGCCAACTGAGCGAAATCCTGAAGCGCTATTTATCATTCGCAGCTTTTCCGGCAGGGGCAAACTTTTACTGTATGAATTTTTGTTTTGTTCCCTTGAAATATTATTCCGGGCCAATACCTTAAAGCAGCAGGATAGTGACAAGAACAGAAGAAACAGCAAGTTTTTCATTCATAAATTTGTAAAAGCTAAGGTATAAGAATATTGAAAAAAGGATTGGCTAAATTACAGCAATAAGTAGTATTATTTTGGCAACAACATCACCCCAGCCCTTCTCCAAAAACGGAGAGGAGCTTTACATCATTGAACCGGATACTATTTTAAGAATTCTTTCCGGCCAAGAATATTTTGCTTTACCAAAAAATAGTGTACAGCGCAGCCAGTACACCACAGATAATTAAAGCACCGGTAGCAAATGAAGGCGACATTTTGAACATGCTCCGATCTACTTCCAGGCCATTTGTTCTCAGACCTCTTCTTTTATCCCACATGCTGATGATATACATACCGATAATACAAATAATAAATACAAAACCCATCCTGTCTAAAAAGGGAATTTCAAACACGCCCTTATCATTTGCCTTTGCAAAACCAATTGGCGCAAGAAATGATAAATCAATTACCGAAGGAATGAATTTGAAAAATAGAGAAAAAGCAAAACCACCCACCGTTGCAAACAAGGCTGCATTAGAACTGGTTTTTTTCCAGAAGAAACCGAGGATAAACATGGCAAAAATACCAGGACTTACAAAGCCGGTGTATTCCTGTATGTATTGAAAGCCGCCTTTTTTATCAATACCCATCAATGGCGCAATGATAACTGCTAAAAGCATGGCAACAATCACCGTAATTTTCCCCACCTGCACCATTCTTTTTTCATCTGCTTCGGGGCGTAACTTTTTCTTGTAAATATCCAATGTAAAAATAGTGGAGATGCTGTTGGCCTTGCCTGCAAGGGATGCAACGATCGCAGCAGTTAATGCTGCAAATGCAAGACCTTTTAATCCGGCAGGCAGTAGGTTTAACAGAACAGGATAGGCTTTATCAGGATTAAGTTCTCCACCCTGTAGCATTTCTGTTTGAAAACTTCCCTGCTGGTGTAATACATAAGCTGCAATACCGGGTAGCACTACAATTACCGGCATTAGCAATTTTAAAAAGGCAGCAAATAAAAGGCCTGCTCTGGCTGTTTTCAAATCTGCACCTAGTGCCCGCTGTGTAATGTACTGGTTGCAACCCCAGTAATTTAAATTTACAATCCACATACCTCCGATTAAAACCGTAAGCCCTGGAAGATCCATGTAACTGGCATTTTCCTTTTTAAAGATCATGTGGAAGTGGTCGTTGGCTTTTTCAGTAAGCAACTGAAAGCCGTTGATTACACCCGAGCTACCAAATTTTTCAGCCACCAGGTTGAGTGCTAAATAAGTGGTAACCAAACCGCCGAGAATTAAAAAGAAAACTTGTATTACATCAGTGTATCCAATCACCTTCATGCCACCCAACGTGATAATAATGGCAAATACTGCAAGACAATACATACATGCGGTGGTGTTGATGCCAGAGATGCTGTTGATCGCCAATGCGCCAAGATATAATATGGAAGTAAGGTTTACCAATACGTACAACAATAACCAGAAGATGGCCATAATCATGGCCACAGTTGAATTGTAGCGCTGGTTTAAGAACTGCGGCATGGTGTAAATTTTGTTTTTCAAATACACCGGTATAAAAAATATGGCCACAATCATGAGCGTGGCTGCCGCCATCCATTCGTAGGTAGAAATGGCCAACCCCATCTTAAAACCACTACCGCTCATGCCAATAAATTGTTCCGCACTGATATTACTTGCAATCAACGACGCACCAATTGCCCACCAGGTAAGCGAACCTTCTGCCAAAAAATAATCATGTGAAGCCGATACAGCCGCTTTCTTTTTCTTGCGGTAAACGGAGTAACCATAACCAGCTACTATAAAAAAATAAATAAGGAATACGATGTAATCTTTTGTTTGCAGTTCACTCATAAAAGCAATTTATTTTAAGGTAAGTGTTTAATAATTTGATAAAAGTAAGAATGATTTTATTGTCGCCGAAATAATCATTTACCAGGCTCCACCATTGATCGAAATGGTAGTTAATTTATTGATTTAAGTTTTGTACCAAAAAGAGCATAATATTATTTTAGCGTTGGCTTGATGGTTAGCTTGCTGCCGCTGTTGTTGACTAGTAATTTGGTATTGCGCAACTGCGGAATGGTAGCAATAACAGACCATAATTTCCCTGAAACCTCGTACCCAATTTTTTTTCGCCAGTCTTAAAAATTATACATCGTGGTAATTTATTGTGTACTGCCCCAAGCATCTTTTATGTTATACACGTCGTTCATGATGGTGTTGCTGCGTAAATGATAATATTGATTGTGGTCGAATGATGGTATACCTGTGGTGCCGGGCAGTAAAAAATTCATGAGATGAACTGCCTGTTGATTTTCCGATTAAACGAAAATTTTATTATTAGAAAAAACATTTCCATGCATAGCTTTTGGTGCAGCCCATTCTGCTACGGACAGGCCAGCATTGCAATTATAAATGGTATTGCCGCTTACTATATTATCATACGAATCGGCTTTAATGTTGTATGCCCGAAGATGAAATACCACACACCGTATTGTTGACCACCGTAATGTTTTAATAGCGATTGTCAACGTATATTCCATTGACCGCAGCTTCATCACCAGGGCTACCGTAGTTACTACCTTTCGAACTGCAAATAATATTGTGTTGAATTAGATTATTATATGAATAATTTTTACTCAGCGCCCAGTTGCAGATGGCTGAGCCTTCGCTTAATTTTTCCATCACATTACTGACGGAGTTGTATTCCATGATACTGTTTGCGCAATCCATGCGTATGCCTATATACCCGGTGTTGTCAATAATATTGTAACAAATGCCGTTGTAGCAAGCAATGTGTTCTGCTACTGTTTTCGGCACTTCTTTATTGACCACTGCAATATCTATCCTATTATTTACACTACTAAAACCGCAACCGGTAATCAAACCAATTTTAGTGACGCTGTTTTTTTCTACAGCCAAATATTCAGGTTCAAGTGCATAAATGCCACGACCATTTATTTCAGTATGGCTGTTATTTATTATGCTGCAATGGCTTGTTGTGGCATTTATAAAAATAACTGTTTTGTCAATTTGTTGTATGCGGTTATGTTCTATGCTGATATATTGATTGTTGCCAGCAGCATATATCCCATTTTCAAAATATTTCTCTATTTGTAAACCATCAATGGTGATATGATGAATGCCTTGCATAATTTCAATTCCGGTAAGTAAAGTAATCGCTTCATATTTTTTAAATGGTTTGCCATATAAAAATAAGGATGAACTATCCTGACTATACAGCCACTCCCCCACTGTATCAAGCAAGGCAAATTTATTATTAAAATAATCACCCCATCCTTTTGATAAATTATTGGTGGAGGTGTAAACGATGGTTACTTTGCTATCAGCAAAGTCTTTTACACTACTGTTTCTTGTTTCCCAATCTCAGGTGCAAAAACGGATAGAAGTATCGTTCCAAAAACCAGGTTCCTGTGTTAAAATGCTGCCAATGAATGTAACCGCATTGCCCACGTCCTGCTGCATTTCAGCAAAACCACAGTTGAGCCATTTTGCTATAAAATGAAACTGGTTGTTGGCAAACAACGCAGACACTTTTTGATCAATTTTTGCAACAACAATTTTTTTGGTAAGCCAACCAATTGGAAATGGCAATCGCACCTGTAATGTTTGGCTTGTTGCCTTTGTCATAGGAAGCATATACCACAGTACGGTTAGGTTCTCCTGAATAGCTACACTACAGTGTTTCATAAAAAGAATCCCCACACTTAAAAAAAACTGTGTCGTCCGGGAATTGCATTTGTTTGTTTACTTGATCAATCGATTGTCAGAAAGATTGTACACTCGTGTCTTTGTTTGCATCATTTCCGTTTGATGAAACATGGTAATTAGTAGCACACACTTGTTGGAAAAAGCAGCATAAAACAATAAATATTAGCGGAACATTTTTTAAAGGTCTTATAAAAGAAAAAATATTGAAAGGATTGATGAATGGAGATGAAAAATTGAATTGCCAATTTCGAGCTGCTTAATAAATTTGCTTCTCGTTGTTGTTTAACAAGGCAACTTAGCCCACCGCTCTCCCGAAATTGCATATATACCAAGCTAAGGATATCACCCCTCATTTTTTACCACATTTTATTAATACTGAAATTAGTACAACAGTATTTCTTCAAACGGCGTAACGTGTTTGTAGCATCACCAATCCATCAATGTATACCCTTTGCCAGCGGCCCAGCCTGATAATTTGGGTAATGCAGAAAAACGTGAGGTTACCCTGCTGGGGCAAATTCGCTTTGTGTAAAAACTTTGTACAAAAGGTTACGCCGTTGGCGTAAAAATACCAATATTAAAAAACTCCTTGAAACCTTTTTCATACATATGTTATAGCTATTAAATTAAAACATTAACTTGACACCAATTCGAAATCATCGGGATGTTCGACCAAGGCAGAGAGGAGCTTGACACGGAGCCCTCAAAACCCTTTTCTTTTTAGAATCGCAATTTCTTTTTTTACCGGTTTAATTAGAAACCAGTCTTTTTTACCGCACTATCACCATTTCTTTTCGCTTGTAAAGCCTGGTAAACCATCACCCTAAAACGTTTATTAACTTCAGGATTTGCAAATGGGAGCACATTTGTATAAATCAACATGACCATGTTTTCTGTAGGGTCGATGATATAATCGGTAGAGTAAGCACCACCCCACTTAAAAGCACCAACGGAGCCTGGTACATGAGTCAAACCTTTTGGAGTAAATATTTGAAAACCCAGGCCAAACTTATCGCTGGTATCCCACACTTCCAAATCGCCTATTTGATTGATGGTCATTAAATCAATTGTTTTTCTGCCAATGAGCTGCGTGCCGTTAAAGCTACCGCCATTTAACAGCATCACACAAAACCTGGCATAATCTTCAATAGGCCCTACCACACCGGCGCCACCAGAAAAATATTTTTGAGCACCACCAATTGGATAATACTGATTGGCTGAATCTTTACTTACATACAAAGGACCGTTCATACTATCTTTTGAGTATAAGGTAACCAGCCGGTTAGCCTTATTCTTTGGCAGATAAAAATAACTATCCTTCATACCAAGTGGCTTAAAAATATTTTGCTGAAAATATTGATCCAGCGGCATGCCAGACAATACCTCAATTAAAAAACCAACCACATCGGTATTAAGCCCGTACGTGAATTTCTCGCCTGGATCATGCTCCATTGGAAGTGTTGCGAGGCGCTTTACTACCTGTCCAATGGTTTCTTCGCCCAGTGAATTGATGGATGGAATTTTTGCCCGATTGTAAATCGCATTTCCATAAGGAATGCCCGACGTATGGGAGAGTAAATGCCGTATGGTAATCGGAGATTTTGCCGGTCTTGTTATGTAAGGGCTATCATTACTGTTACTTACCAGCACCTGAGAATTTTTAAATTCGGGTATATACATTGATATAGGATCATCCAACAAAAATTTACCTCTTTCGTACAGCATCATCAGGCCTACACTCGTGAGTGCCTTTGTTTGAGAAGCGATTCTGAAAATATCATCTTTTTTAAGTAATTGCTTAGTTGCAATATTTTTGTATCCGTAAACTTTATGCTGCACTACCTTTCCATTGCGGTAAATAAAAGTGACCGCATTGGGCATGGCGCCTGTTTGTACATAATGGGAAAGCAGCGAATCTAAATAGCCCAATCTACCCGCTGAAAAACCAACCTCTTCCGGCTGGGTTGTATAATTAAAATTGAAACTGGCGGCGTTAGGCTTTTGCGCTATTAACACATTACCCGCAGGCAACAGTAAACAAATAGAAACAAAAAAATTAATTACCTTTTTCATAAGAAATCATTTATACTTTAAATTTTAATTTTAAAAAATTCTACTGCTATTTACTTTTTATCATCAGCAGGTAAATTTAAAATCCTTTTTTTAAAATAGCAGGAGATTCAATTCATTGATAATTACCTGCAACTTAATGGAAAATTTACAATGCGCTTGCAGTTTATATAAAACAAAGAGAGGCATGTAGATTTTCATCCAATGCCTCTCTGTTTTATCGCTTGTTCAATAAAAACTATTGAACCTTTACTTCTTATTCAATGATCACCTTCTTTCTAACGATTGATGAAGGAGTAACGATCTCAAAAATATACACGCCTTTGCTTAATGTACCAACATTTACGGGCACGTTTCTAAGCGCTGACTGCACATTTATATTCATCATTCTTGTGCCAGCGATATTGATTACTGATACTGATTTTATAGGTTCCGTACCCGCTACAATATTGACGATACCATTGTTTACCGGGTTTGGATAAATGGCAATACCTGCTCCGGATATGGCCCCACCGATGTTTATAATTGGAGAGTAAGTAAACCTCCCATCAGCATCTACTATTTTTAGCCGGTAGTAGTTGTTACCAATCAGCGGATTCGCATCATAGAACTGGTAGTTGCTGCCATTTTCATTTTTTGAAGCAGCTACAACTCCGATTTCTTTAAACACTCCGCTTGCATCCTTTCTTTCTACAACAAATTTTATTGTATTTAATTCAGCGGAAGTTTTCCAGGTAAGGTTATAGCCGTTTCTTAGTGGCGCCGCATTAAAGCTAACCAATGTAACAGGAAGTGTACCGAAAGACTGAAACGATTCGTTGATTCTAATGTCATCAAAAGCAATATCCGGTACGGTACCATAAGCACCACCACCCGCCAGGCGAATACGGTTAAAGCTGGTAAGGCGGCTATCCTGACCAAATGCTGTAGTAAGATTAGCAGTGCCGATGGCTGGTTCGG